>NZ_JBBPHP010000005.1:0-325893 GCF_038039535.1 Catalinimonas locisalis
CCTAACACCCTAACACCCTAACACCCTAACACCCTAACACCCTAACACCCTAACACCCTAACACCCTAACACCCTAATGAAAAGTATAGATGTTTGCCTCAGTCCTGATCTGATGCATTTATATGATGTACAAGACAAAGCAGTTGTAGTAGTAGATATTTTAAGGGCCACCTCCTGCATGACTACAGCCGTAGCACATGGAGTAAGTAGCATAAAACCAGTAGCTGAGGTAGACACCTGTGAAGCTTTGCGGGAAGAGGGATATCTGATTGCTGCTGAAAGAGGAGGTATCAAAATAGATGGTTTTGACTTTGGTAACTCTCCCTTTGAATATATAAGCAACGAGATCAAAGGCAAAAAAATTGGAGTAACTACCACTAACGGAACACGGGCCATTAGCCTTTCCAAAGGTGCAAAAACATTATTGGTAGGTTCTTTTCTCAACTTATCAAGTGTAGCAAAGTTTTTAAACCAGCAGGAGCATGACATACTGATTGTCTGTGCAGGCTGGAAAGGGCATGTAAATCTGGAAGATACGTTGTATGCTGGTGCATTGGCTGAGCAGCTCACCGCCAAGTTTAGTCGTGCCTGTGACAGCACACTGGCAGCGATTACCCTCTATCATGCAGCTAAAAACGATATGATGTCATTTCTGCAAAACTCATCACATGTACAGAGGCTGAAGAGCCTTAACATTGAAAAAGATATTGCTTTTTGTCTGCAATTAGACCAGTATGATGCGGTAGCAGTATTAGAGGGAGATGAGTTGGTAAAGCTGAAAAAGTAATTTTAACTTTTAAAATAACTCCAGATCAGGTCCGGCTCATAGCCTTTACCCATTAGGTAACGGACAGTCTTGTTTTTACGACTATAGTCATCTTCGCCTTCCAGGGAGCTCCATTTTTTATCTAGTAAGCCGTTAAGCTGCTGCCGGTAATCTTCTTCGGAAATCTCTTTCAGTCCTGTTTGTATGCAATAATTAGAAAGTCCCTTCTGGCGAAGCATCATCTCAATCTTGACGCGCCCCCACTTGTTTTGGCTAAATTTCCCTCTGCAGAAAGCCTGGGCATAACGCTCCTCATTGATGAAGCCATCAGTGATTAATTCAGTGAGCACTTCTTCCACAGCATCGCTATACAGGCCATACTGATAAAGCTTGTCTCTGACCTCCTGCTGAGTGCGCTCCTGATAGGCGCAATATTTGGCAGCTTTGACTTTTGCCTGTTGTCGCAGATTTGTAATTTCCATAGTTATCTTCCTCAGATATTTCCCGTACAATGTATAAACCCCAGCCTTTCCTCTCAGGTTCATACGGTAATTTATGACACAATCAGCACTTAAAAAACCAATCAATAACAAACGTGCACTGGCTGTTTTATTCACTGCCAATGGGGTTTCAGGTTTTGCACAAGGCATTACACTACTCTCTATTCCCTGGTACTTTGCCCAGCGTGATATCTCTACTCAGTTTAACCTCATCTATAGTCTGGTTACCTTTGCTACGGTTTTCTGGGGCCTGTGGGCAGGTACGCTGGTAGATCGCTTTGACAGGAAAAATGTATTTCTGCTCAATAATGCAGTAGAGGGGAGTATCGTTTTGCTGATTGCTTTTTACGGAATTTATCTGGGTACCCTGTCTATCCCGCTAATTGTCACGGTATTTGCAGTGACTATGTTTGGGTTTTATCTGCACTACCCCAATCTGTATGCTTTTGCCCAAGAGATTACTCCGATAGAAGATTATACCAAAGTGACCTCTTACATAGAAATTGTGGGTCAGTCTACCAATGTGCTGGCTGGGGCAATGGCCGCTCTTCTTCTGGAAGGTTTAGACTGGCAGGCCGAGTGGATGTTTTTTAACCATAATTTTGTAATACACCTTCAGATAGAAGCCTGGACGTTGCAGGAAATTTTTCTTCTGGACGGTCTGACTTATCTGATCGCTATCGGGCTGATAGCGCTGATCCGTTACGAACCCCTTGAACAAAGAATAGTAGAAACAGGCTTATTAATGAAGAGGCTGAAGACAGGTTTTGCCTATCTGAAAGAGCATCCGATGATTATGCTGTTTGGCATATGTTCACATAGCATTTTTGTAGTGATGCTGGTCAAGCTTCATGCACTTATGCCTATGTATATTACCAACTATTTGCATGAAGGAGGAGACATCTTCGGAGCTATGGAAGTTTTGTATGCCATAGGGGCTTTGGGTGCTGGTCTTTTTGTAGGTAATTTGTTTAGGGCTTACAGCAAAATTAAAGCAGTGGTCTTTTTGCTAGGATTGGCTACTCTGGCTTTGGCATTAAGCGTAGTGACCCATTCAGTACTTATTTTTCTTTTGATTGGATTTATGATCGGCTTTGCCAATGCCGGGGCAAGAGTACTGCGTTTAAGTTATTTGTTTAAGCATGTACCCAATACCGTAATAGGAAGGGTAAATAGTATTTTTAGTATCATTAATGTTATGATGCGGGTTTTCTTCCTGGCTATTTTTTCTTTGCAATTCTTCGGGCAGGAGGCGAACATTATATATGCTTATGCTATTATGTCTGTGTTTACTGCAGTCTCGGCATTAATATTGGTTATTAACTACAGGAGACTTGCATACGTATAATAATTAAGCATAAGATTTGCCAATAGATACTTTACAAATTCTGAAAATAATCTTACCTTATAAGACAAGGTCTGCCTGTAAGAGGCAAGTTTTCAGTTACTTATAAGCTAAAAAGCGTGAAAATTACATTTTTTCAAACTAATAAGCATTTTAGGCGTTTTTTTTATACATTTAATTTACAAACTTCACTGAGAAGAGGAGAGTAGTATGATTGACATGGTACTAATGGGAGCAGCTTACGTGATCATGGTTTATTTCATGGTTGTACTCATGAAGAAACGTAATTTCCGTTTCAGAGACGACGATGATGATGACGATGATGGAGGAGTTTCTATTACCCCTACCCCCGATCTTGACCTTCCCCCTGGTGTTACCTTACCCGATGATAGTGGTCCCCGCCACCGCAGAAAAGTAGAAGAACCGGAAGAAGTATTTGCCTGATAAAGAAGTGATAGATATCCATTCTTCTTTAAATCATATCTTTATTATTTTTGTCGCATAGATAAGCTAAAGTGCCTTCATAGCAACTTTATTAAGTACAAGTTCGTTTTTTGAAGGTCAGAGGTAGTATAAGCACGTTTTGCACGTTGCTATCTTATTACAGACTTGAATTATGAATCATATTTGACATATGCGACTATTTAAACTTTTCTTCTTCTCTTTTTTCACTCTGATATTTACAACTTCTGTCGTACAGGCGCAGGTATTAAAACCAGCTACCTGGTCGGTGAAGCTTGCTCCGCCACAAGTAGCAGTGGGTGAAGAAGTAGACGTTATTTTTTATGTAGATATTCAGGAAGATTGGTATCTCTACTCCAACGACTTTGACCCTGACCTCGGTCCTTTGGTAACTGAGATCAATTTTGAGTCTAACGAGGCTTACGAATTGGTGGGCGAAACTAAACCTATTGGCGCAAAAGAAAAGTACGATGAGATTTTTGAAGGAGACTATACCTTTTTTACTAAAAAAGCGGAGTTTCGTCAAACCATAAAAGTTACTAGCCCAGATTTATCTAAAATTAGCGGAAGCTACGCTTATCAGGTCTGTAGTGATGTTACGGGGCAATGTATCCCTTTTGATGACGAGTTTAGCGTAGCAATACAGGTCCAAAGTGAAGCACAAGTATCTACTGCTCCCTCAAAAAGCTCTGAGGGTAATAGTGCTAATGAAAATACTAATGTTTCTGAAAACGGGAAAGAAGTAGAAAAAACTGGTGAAAGTCAAAGCGCTGCGGCAGTTACCAAAAGCGAAGAAACAGATAGTACAAAAGCAGAAAACGTTACTCAGGTAAGCCCGAAAGAACAGTCGGATCGCTTAGAAGATGCTGAAGTTGACCAGGAAATTGCTCAACCAGTACCCACTACAGACTTAAATACACGAGAGTCAAACACCCCTTATACCTTGTTGACATTCTTCTTTGTAGCCTTTCTGGCGGGCTTAGCGGCTCTGCTAACCCCCTGTGTATTTCCGATGATTCCTATGACAGTTTCATTTTTCACCAGTGGAGGAAGTCATAAGGGACAGGCAATCAGCAAAGCAATCATTTATGGTTTATCTATCATTGTTATTTATACCCTCATAGGAACGCTGGTGTCAGTTATTTTCGGGCCTACTTTTGCCAACTGGCTAAGTACACACTGGCTACCCAATCTGTTCTTCTTTGCAGTATTTGTCATTTTTGCGTTATCCTTCTTTGGCCTGTTTGAAATTACCCTGCCCAGTTCCTTTGTGAATAATGTAGACCGTCAGGCGGATAAAGGAGGCTATTATGGTATCTTTTTCATGGCATTTACCCTGGTGCTGGTATCTTTCTCCTGCACAGGCCCTATCGTAGGCAGTATATTGGTAGAATCTGCCGGAGGTGAGTTTGTAAAGCCTGTTCTGGGAATGTTGGGCTTTTCGTTGGCATTTGCCATTCCGTTTGCGCTTTTCGCTGCCTTTCCTCAATGGCTCAGTAGCTTACCCAAATCAGGAGGCTGGCTGAATTCTGTCAAGGTAGTACTGGGCTTTCTGGAGTTGGCATTGGCACTTAAATTTCTGAGCATAGCCGATCAGGTGTATCATTGGAACATCCTGGACCGTGAGATCTATCTTGCGCTATGGATTGTGATCTTTACACTTATGGGATTCTATTTACTAGGTAAACTACGGCTTCCTAACGATAGTCCGCTGGAATCAATCAGTGTATCCAGACTCATGCTTTCTATCGCTACCTTTGCTTTTGTAGTATATCTGATTCCCGGAATGTTTGGTGCACCTTTGAAAGCTTTGGCGGGTTATCTGCCCCCTATGCATACCCATGACTTTAACATGCCTTATCTGACTGGTCAGCAAGTAAGTACTTCATCAGGAGTTGTGTTTGCAGAGAATACAAATGAGCAGTGCGAAACTCCTAAATATGCTGATATGCTACATTTCCCTCATGGCATCAAAGGTTATTTTGACTATGAGCAGGCACTGGCTTGTGCTGAGGCACAAAACAAGCCTCTGTTTATTGACTTTACCGGGCATGGCTGTGTGAACTGTCGGGAAATGGAGGCACGCGTATGGTCTGACCCTGAGGTACTAAGAAGGCTTAAAGAAGATTATGTGGTAGTAGCGCTTTATGTGGATGAAAAGACTGAGCTCCCTGAGTCAGAATGGTACACCTCTGAATATGATGGTAAAGTGAAGAAAACCATTGGCAAGCAAAACGCTGATTTTCAGATAACTCGCTTCAATAATAATGCACAACCTTACTATGTACTGCTGAACAATGAGGGAGAACTGCTGAAAGAACCCAAAGCCTATGACCTGAGCGTGCAAAACTTTATAGAGTTCTTAGACGAAGGTAAAGAGCGCTTTGCGGCAGGCAAAACGGTAGATGATCCGGCCCTCGCAAAAAACTAATTTATTGAAGATAGGCTTTAGCTTCTTTTTCCACAGGAACATACTGGGCGGAGGCTAAAGCCTTTTTATAAAAGGAGCGAGCAGCTTCGTATTTTTTTTCTTCGTGAGCAATACGTGCAAGGCCTGCGTAGACATAACTTTTGTAGTTCTCCGCTTCGTCACTTTCCAGACCTTGTGCATATTCAAGGCTTTGAATATAGCTTCTTTCGGCCATATCCCATTGCTGGTCACGTTTTTCCAGCAGCATGCCTTCAAACAGCTTTCCTGTCATTTTGTAGAAATCACGATCACTGGCCAGTAACTGCTTTACGTAAGAGTCAAGATTATTGTATTGCTTGGCAGTAATGGCTGCGTCTAAAAAATTAGTCACAAAAAACAGGTTTTGTGGATACTTCCTGACCAGAATGCGGGCATAATGCAGCGCCTGCTCAGGCTTTTCCTCATACCTCAGATAGATATGCGTCAGGTACTCAGCCGATTCAGGACTCATGAAAATAGACTCCCGGTAGGCTTTTTTTAGCTGTTCCAAACCCAGTTCTTTATCCCCGTCGCGAAAAAAAAGCATAAATGGTTTGTAAACCGGATGCATTTCAGGGTATTTGATCCGGTAGTAGTTGTAGAGTCCACTGGAAAAATAAAATTCCGGATATTTTTCTTTAAGCTCAAAGCCATTTTTGAGGTAAGTATAAGCATCCTGAGCCATGCCCACCGCTTTCAGATGATTGCCCTGATCATTCTCATACATGGCCAGCAAACCGATAGAAGCCATAGCAAAGAAGTTAGCCTCCGGCTGCATCTCGTTTTCGTCTAATATCTCTTCAGAGAGAGACAATACTTTTTCCAGATAGCCTTTCATTTCCTGAAATTCGGGGCTACCAAGGTTCATAGGTGCGTTTGCTGCCCGAATGGTCAAAGCTTTAAGCATAAAATAGGCAGGGTGGTTAGGCAGCTTACGCCCAATTTCTTCATTAAGCGCATTGGCCTCTGCTACCTCAGTATTGTATATATAATCCAGGCTTTTCTCTATTGAAGCCAGAATTTCTTTGTTCTCTGTAATACTGATCTGAGCCACAGCTTGATTTCCCAAAAGTGTCAGCATCACTAAAATTCTAAAAAGATTATTCATACCTCTGCAATCGTTACAAAACACTCACTATGTAACGAAATAACTTCTGGCAGGTTAAAGTTTACTCAGGTGTTTATATTTTTGGGAAGGCATGGAAAATTTACGATTTGTCACCGAAGAAAATCCCGAGCGCTATCCTCTACTTGCGGAGACCTATCTTTATAACAGCAAAGCATACCTTAAGCTAAAAGTAGACCGCTTGGGAAGGCCGCTTAGCTTTTACGCATTAAAAGGTGAATTAGCAGTAGCCAGAACCCATTTTTTTATCAGGATAAACGAAGCTGGAGAGAAAGAAGCTAATAGCTCACCCGAAAGCCCTTTTGGTTCTTTGGAGTACAGCAATGAATTGAGTGAGGAGATTTTGAGGGATTTTATTAGCTACATCAAAACAGCCTTGTTGTGTTTTGACGTAAAGCAAATTATTATGAAAGATTGCATAAGTAAATACCGTAAAAATAGCCCGACTATTTTGCATCCGATTTTTCTAGATATGGGTTTTCAAAAGCAATCTTCAATGATGAATCACCATATAGAGGTTGATGAAGGAAGTTTGGAGCAGCAAATGCACAAGATGGAGCGTAAGCGTCTGAGAAAAGCCCGTAGGTTAGGCCTGAATTTTAGGGAAGAACCGCTTTCTTCCATAGATCATTATTATCATTTTCTGCAAGAATGTAGGCAAGAAAAAGGGTGGAGTTTGACATTATCTTATGCCGAGACTTTGGCGAGCGTTCAGGCGATGCCTGAGCGTTACCGTATCTTTGTTGCTTATCATGAAGATAAATGTGTAGCGGCTTCATTATCGGTAGTGGTAAAAAAAGGTATTCTTTATGACTTTTATCACGATTCAAAAGCAGCCTATAAAACATGGAGTCCGGTAGTGTTTTTGGTGGATGGAATGTACCAGTACTGTCAGAAAAATAAATTTGACTTATTAGATTTAGGCACGTCCACCACTCAAAGCTTGCAACAGTTTAAGCAACATCTTGGCGGAGTAACTTCTCAAAAATATACCTATTTGCTCAGATTATGAGTCAGCCGCTCGTCTCTATCATATGTCTGTGCTATAATCATCAGGATTATGTGGCTGAAACATTGGCTTCGGTTTGGAAGCAGGATTATGGTAACATAGAAGTTTTCATTGTGGATGATAGAAGCTCAGATGGCAGTGTGGATACGATTCAGAATTTTCTTACCACCAACCCCTGCCCCTATTCCTGCAAAACGCTTTTTCTGGAGAAGAATATTGGTAATTGTGCTGCCTTCAATCGTGCCTGGCGCATGGCTAGAGGGAAGTATGTCATTGATCTCGCTACAGATGATGTCATTTTACCGAATCGTGTAAGTGCTCAGGTTGATTATTTTGAGCAACTTCCAGAAGAATATGGCGTGTTATTTACCGAATCTCAGTACATAGACGCTGATGGAAAGCCTTTAGAACATCATTTTGGACAACAATACAAACATATTCGGCCCATCCCTACCGGGGATGTTTATCAAGAAGTAGTAGCCCGATATTTCATTTCCTCTCCTACCATGATGTATAAAAACGAAGTGCTACATGATCTTAATGGCTATGATGAAGCACTCGCTTATGAGGATTTTGATTTTTGGGTAAGGTCCGCCAGAAAATACAAATATGCTTACCTGAAAGAATGTACTACTTTGGTGCGTAGGCTGGAAAATTCTATGTCTCGTAAATTATATGAACGGAATGATCGCCAGCTTTTTTCAACTTATTTAGTTTGCAAAAAAGTTTACGAGCTCAATGAAACAAAAGAAGAAAATAATGCACTTGTTCGAAGACTGAATTATGAGCTAAGGCATACTTTACTAACGAATAATTATTCCGAAGCAAATCAATTTTTAGCATTGCTCAAGGAAATTAAAGGAAATCTTTTGCGGTATAAGTTCATTGGTTTATTAATATATGTGAAACCAAATCTTTGTTTTCTTAGAAAGAGGATTTGGTTATACAGTGGAAAAATAGCAGTAATTAATATATTTAACTAATCAGAAAATTTAGAGTAGAACTCATTTGATTTTAAAACAGTCCGGAGCTTAAGGATTATTTATTAAGTCAAGTGGCGATGCTTTAGATGATTTTTTAATATATAATTTTATGGAATTTTTTCAGAATGTCACTCAACAGCTTTGGTTGCTTTTGGATGTATTTATTGCGTGTTTACTAGCAGGAGCAATTGGGTACGAACGAGAAGTACACGATAAACCAGCAGGTTTCAGAACGCATATGATTGTAGGAGGGGCATCTGCCCTGCTGGTAGGGCTTGCCGGAGTCTCTATTCAGCAATACCGGCCTGAATTCAATGATGTACTAGATGTAGATCCTATCCGGATTATTCAGGCCATTATTATTGGAATTAGTTTTATTGGAGCAGGTACGATTCTGAAAAGCCGCGATGAGAAAGATGTATCTTTTCTGACCACCTCAGCTACTATACTCTTTTCCTCAGGACTGGGAATATGTGTGGCTTTACATCAGTATATCTTGGCAGTGGGGGTAACTTTGCTTGTGGTTCTGATCAATAATGTTTTTCGTGTATTTAAGCCCAAGGATAATAAAGTAGACAAAAATACCCGACAGTAATCTGTCGGGTATTGTACATAAGGAATGCCAAAGTGTTTTGCTTTTAAGAGAGTTCTATCTGCTCTCCTACTTTGTTATGAAAACGATAGTCTACCAGTCCTAAAGAAGAGTCTTTCTCCAATTTGACCCATCGTTTGTATTTAAAAAACCATTTTACTCTGCGGGAGATAATCCCTTTGGTAAAATAAGCGTGAAGGAAAGGATGAAGGGCAATAGTCAGTTGTGGCTCGTTTTGTTTGAGTAATATGTAATCCAAATTCTTTTCAATTTGATCCGATACCAATAGTGTAGGTGCTACTTTTCCTGTCCCCCCACAAGTCGGACAAATTTCTTTGGTGATAATATTAAGCTCAGGTCTTACCCTCTGTCGGGTAATTTGCATCAATCCAAACTTTGTCAGTGGAAGGACGGTATTTTTGGCACGATCCACCTTCATTTCCTCTTTCATCTTATCAAAGACAGCCTTCTTGTTTTCCTGCTTACGCATGTCAATGAAGTCAATGACGATAATTCCGCCCATATCCCGTAGCCTCAACTGCCTGGCTATTTCTGAAACAGCTTGCAAATTGACGTTTAAGGCAGTGGTCTCCTGGTCTTTCTCAGAGTTGGATTTATTACCACTATTGACATCAATTACATGGAGGGCTTCGGTATGCTCTATGATCAGATAACCTCCTCCGGGTATACTTACTGACTGCCCAAACAATGACTTGAGCTGCTTCTCAATACCGAAGTTTTCAAAGAGCTTGGTTTTGCCATTGTAGTGTTTAACAATTTTTTCCTTAGCAGGAGCGATTGTCTTTATATATGCCTTTACTTCTTCATAAATCTCCTGATCATCAGTGACAATGCTGTCAAATGATTCATTCAGCATATCTCTGAGCAGAGAAGAAGCACGACTCATCTCTCCGATGATCTTGTCGCGAGGCTTGGCAGTTTTTAATTTTTTGACGCCTTCTGCCCAAACATTGACCAAATTACGCAGATCTCTGTCTAGTTCTGCTACTTCTTTACCCTCAGCTACGGTTCTTATAATGATACCGAAGCCTTCAGGTTTGATAGAAGATATCAGACGCATGAGCCTTTTTCTTTCATTTTTATTGGTGATCTTCTTTGAGATATTGACCACATTAGAAAAAGGTACGAGGATAAGATATCTTCCGGCGATAGACAACTCGCAGGATAGTCGAGGGCCCTTAGTTGAGATAGGTTCCTTTACAATCTGTACAAGCACTGCTTGATTTTTGTTAAGAACCTGGTTGATTTTGCCTAATTTATTAATGTCAGGCTCATTTTTAATTTTGCCTAACAGATGCGTATTATATTTATTGTTAAAGGTGTTCTTGGTGAATTTATTTAATGTCTTTATCTGAGGTCCTAAATCCAGGTAATGCAGGAATGCGTCCTTCTCGTAACCTACGTCTATGAAAGCTGCATTCAAACCGGGCACTACCTTTCTTACTGCCCCAAGGTATATGTCACCAACAGTAAACTTATTAGCATCAACCTCGTGGTGAAATTCCACCAGGCTTCTCTCTTTCAAAAGGGCTATACGACATCCATCTTGAGTTGAATTGATGATTAATTCATTACTCAACGGATTTTCGTTTAATGGTTATAAAATAAATGCAAAAAGCTACCATGCATAGGGTAGCAAATTTGAATTGTACAAGCTAATAATAAGTACAAATAGCCTATCCATGAAAAATAAATATTAGACGTGGATAGGCTAATTGATAACATTCTTATTATTTCTTTTTATGTCTGTTTTTTCTAAGGCGTTTCTTCCGCTTGTGAGTAGCGATTTTATGTCTTTTTCTTTTCTTACCGCAAGGCATAATAATAATATTTTAAATGAAACAAATATTTTAAAATTCACATGTGTGATCAAGCACATGCTTTATACAATTATGTTATAACTGGTTTAAATATTCATCAACACTTGCCTGCACAGAAGGATCATCATCCATTTCTTTTACACGCAAAAATTGAGCTTTCGCCTTATCCTCCTGACCCGCTTCAAAATAACTTACGCCCAGTAAAAACTGCGCCTGGAGGTTATCCGGATCAATCGTTGTGAGTTTTTCAAACCTGTCTATGGCTTTATCATACTGCTGAGACTGCATAGACAAAAGTCCCAGATTATAAATAGCTAAATCATTATTTTCATCCTCTTCCAACACTTCTCGGAGCATCTGTATTCCTTGCATGGGGCTGGAGGATGAAACATAAGTCATTGCCATTTTAGCCTTTGCATCCAGATCTGAAGGATCTTGCGCCCTTACCTTTTCATAAAAGTAACGCGCTTTTTCACCCATACGTGCTGTCTTTTCAGCATCCATAGCATAGGTAAATGCCTCATAATAAAGATCTGCTGCTTTGCGAAGATGAGGTAAAGTTGTTTCCACACTCGCCAGTTCTTCCGCATAGAAAGCAGCGCTATCATACTGATTAGCAGCTACAAAGCCATCTATCAATGAATTCGCGAAATTAGTAAAATTTTCTGAATTTTTACTATCCTTATAAGCTTCTCTTAGCTTGGTGAGTTCAGTTTGCACTTCTTCCGGTACTTCGTCAGCATGCTCGGTACCTTCATTCTGTACATTAGCCTCCGTTTGGGTAGAGGCATTACTCATATTCTCACTTTCATTATCAACCACCACCTTAGGTAGTAGAAATAAAAGTAATACTGCGGCTATTGCCACTATGCTCAGTATTACCTGTTTTTTCAACATGTCCTTAAATCAAATCGGAAAATTACGCTAGGAGAACGATAAGAGAAGAGCGAAAGTTTAGTTTGCTTCTATTTCTTTAAGTTTTTTGCTGTTTTTTACCTTTTCCTGAAAAACTTTGGAAGGCTTAAAACTAGGAACGTAGTGTTCATCAATGATTATTGCTGTATTTTTGGAGATGTTTCTGCCAACTTTACGGGCTCTTTTTTTATTGACAAAACTCCCGAATCCTCTGATATAGATATTTTCACCGCCAGACATGGAGTTCTTGACCACGCTAAAAAAAGCTTCAACGGTAGTGTAAACATCTGCCTTATCGATACCTGTTTTGTCAGCAATTTGCTGAACTACTTCTGCTTTTGTCACGTTCCTAAAAGATTTAAATGGATGAATGGAATTACAAACAAAATTTTTTCAAGCCGTAAAGTTAATGCTTCTACCTAAATTAGAAAATAAAAGAAATAAAATCTGATTACATGCCTGTAAATCTGTTACTTATGAATTATAAAAGCATAATTTATTAAGATTGGAAGCTAACAATTTCTCCAAACAAATTATCCATTGGTACAGACAGCATAAGCGTGATCTCCCCTGGCGAGATACACAAGACCCTTACCTGATATGGCTCTCTGAAATTATTTTGCAGCAAACCCGCGTTAAACAAGGCTTACCTTACTTTTACCGATTTGTAGAAGCCTTCCCCACCATACATGACTTGGCTGAGGCTCAGGAGCAGGAAGTGCTACGCCTTTGGCAAGGGCTAGGTTATTACTCCCGAGCTAGAAATTTGCATAGTTGCGCAAAGACTATAGTGAGAGACTATCAAGCTAAATTCCCGCAGACTTATAAAGAACTGATAAAATTGAAAGGTATAGGGGCATATACAGCTGCCGCTATTGCTTCCTTTGCTTTCAATGAAGAAGTAGCGGTAGTAGATGGTAATGTGTTTCGGGTATTATCCAGAGTATTTGGCGTAAAAGAGGATATTTTATCGTCTAAAGGGCAGAAAAAATTTCAACAACTGGCCAATACCCTGGTGCCTGATGGCTTGGCAGGTGAGTATAATCAGTCTATTATGGAATTTGGAGCGCTACAGTGCACGCCTAGGAGCCCGGCTTGTTTGCTTTGTCCGGTAACTTCTTTTTGCTACGCCTATCAAAACAATGCACAGCAAAGCCTGCCGGTGAAGATAAAAAAGGTAAAAGTAAAAAAACGCCACTTTTCTTACATAGTTTTACAGCGCGGCAATCATTTATTTATGAAAGAACGTAGTGCTAAGGATATCTGGCGAGGGTTGTATGACTTCTACCTGATAGAAAGTAAGCAGGATATTGATGATGTAAGCGCCATAGATGATCCACTGGTGACAGAAGTGATGGCTACTGCCAGCCCTACTGTAGAAATGTCTGGTTTGTATAAACACCAACTGACACATCAGCAGTTGCAGGTGCGATTTTTTACTTTCAGTGTAGAGGAACAGAGGTTGGCAGATTCTTTGTTGACCCAGAGAGGACTGAGTGCATATAACATCGAGGAGGTAAAGGGTTTGCCTAAACCTATTTTAATTGATAAGTATTTGAGTGAAGTAATATTTTAGTTAAATTGTAGTAAACATACTTTTTAAATAATCGACCGAATGGCTGGAGTAAATAAAGTGATTTTATTGGGAAATTTGGGGGCAGACCCTGAAGTGAGACATCTGGAAAGTGGTTCTGTAGTAGCAAATATTAGCATTGCTACTTCGGAAGTTTATACAAAGAATGGGCAACGGATGGAGCAAACCGAATGGCATAAAGTAGAGCTATGGGATAGACTGGCTGAACTTTGTGAAAAATATCTTTCAAAAGGAAATACTGTTTATATAGAAGGGAAGATAAGAACAAATACCTACCAGGATAAGGAAGGTGTGACTCGTTACGATAAGCGTATTAGAGCTACTAACATGACATTTGTAGGGGGCAAAAATGAAGATACTGATACTATGGACAATAGTAATTATTCACAAGGTGGAATGTCTTCGCAGTCTTCGGCTCCTACTCAGAAGAGAGAAGAGGCAGTACCTCAGCATAACGATCAAGATACCGACGATCTGCCTTTTTAGTGTTTAATCAAAAAATATCACTTTGGAAGTATCTTTAGACGATCCGTACCCGGAACTTTATTTATTTATTCTGACGGACGTATTTTCTTCTTTTGGTTTGTTCTATACCATAGTAGCCATCGTTATTGTCTTATTGTTGTTTTGTTCAGCAATGATATCCGGGTCTGAGGTGGCTTTTTTCTCCCTTACTGCAGATGAAGTGAGTGATTGCAGAAACAATAATAAGGGTGCTGACCAGCATATTGTAAGCTTACTAGACAAGCCAAAGCATCTCCTGGCCACCATTCTGATCCTAAATAATCTGGTTAACGTAGCCATTGTGACCCTCTCTACCTATGCTACCTGGCAGTATTTTGGCAAAACTACTGAGGGACTGGTAGTAGTAGCTTTAACAGCGATTATTACGGTAGCTATCCTGTTTTTTGGTGAAATTCTTCCGAAACAATATGCTATACATCACTCATTAGCTTTTGCCAAAAGAACAGGTGCAGTGCTAAACTTTGCGAGTAAACTTTTTAAGCCCTTTTCTAATTTGCTTATGTCATTGAGTAGCATAGTCGAGAAGCGACTTGAGAAAAAAGGCTATAATGTATCTGTAGATGAGTTGAACCAGGCCCTGGAAATTACTACCAGCAACGAAATGACTACGGCAGAGGAAAAAGGTATACTCAAGGGTATTGTCAATTTCGGTACCCTTTCCGTAAAACAGGTCATGCGCTCTCGCCTGGATATCACGGCGATAGATATTGAGATGGACTTCCATGATCTTATGGACAAGATCAACAAGTGTGGTTATTCCCGTATCCCTATTTACCGGGAAACTATAGACAACATTGAAGGTGTGCTGTATGTAAAAGACCTGCTACCCTACTTGGAGCATGAAGAAAGTTTTGAATGGCAAAAGTTGCTACACAAAGGTTTTTTTGTACCCGAAAGCAAAAAAATTGACATGCTGCTCAAAGAGTTTCAGGATAAGCGAGTACATATGGCAATTGTAGTAGATGAGTATGGAGGTACTTCCGGACTGATTACCCTGGAAGATATCATTGAAGAAATTGTTGGGGAAATCAACGATGAATTTGACGATAACGATGTACACTACAATAAGCTGGACGATAATACTTATGTATTTGAAGGGCGTACTTCTCTTAACGATTTCTGTAAAATAGTAGATGAAGATAGTGTGTTGTTTGATAGCGTAAAAGGTGAAAGTGAATCGCTGGGAGGCTTATTATTAGAAATTCATTCTAAATTACCCCGGGCAGGGGAAAAAATTTATTATGATAATTATGTATTTACAGTGGTAGCTGTGGATAATAAGCGGATAAAGAGAATCAGAGTATTTAAAAAACTAACCACCGCACAAAAAAATAGTGTGGATACTTCTGTAAACCGGCAGTGACTTACTAGGTTGATAAGTCCATTACTTATCTAAGGAAGCAGGTTGAATGCAGACTTTAATTTTTTTCTATGGAATTGTATTACCGGAGTATGGGCGAAGGACAGCCCGTGATCATTTTGCACGGAGTTTTTGGTACATCGGATAACCTCCAGACTTTTGGAAAGCAGCTTGCCGATCAATATCAAGTTTTTCTGGTAGATCAAAGAAATCATGGGGCTTCTCCTCACAGTGATGAGTTTAATTATGAAGTGATGGCAGAAGATCTGCACGAATTCATAAAAGAACATAAGCTAGAAAAACCGGTTATACTGGGACACTCTATGGGTGGTAAAGTGGCCATGTTTTTTGCCACTAAACATTCAGAATTGTTAGATAAGCTGGTTGTAGTTGATATCTCGCCCCGAGCTTACCCAGTGCATCATCAGCAAATACTTCAGGCTTTAAGTGCCGTTAAAATAGATGAGATAAGCAGTAGAAAGGAAGCTGAGGAACAAATGAAGCCTTATATCGCTGATTTTGGAGTTCGCCAGTTTTTGCTCAAAAATCTCAAAAGAAGCGATGATAACAAAAGCTTCGCCTGGAAACTTAATCTGTCAGTAATTAAGGAAAATATAGAGCGAATAGGAGAAGGCATAGAAGAAGGCAAGTTTAAAGTAGATAAACCTGCGTTATTTGTGAGGGGGGCAAAGAGTGATTATATCAAAAAGGAAGATGAGAAGCTAATCAAGAGTATTTTTCCCTTGGCTAAAATCATAACTATAGAAAATGCCGGCCACTGGATACATGCTGAGCAGCCGGAGGAGCTTTTAAAAGAAGTGAGCGAGTTTTTGGAGACCTAGCCAAATTTTTTAATCAGATAAAAAATCAGAGAAACAATTACACTGAGAAGTATACTGGTAGCCAAAGGAAAGTAAAAAGTAAAGTTTTCACGCTTGATGATAATGTCACCCGGAAGCTTTCCAATAGAAGGAAAACGATCAGAGAAATAGAGTATAGCCCCCAATACTACAATGATTAGTCCGAAGATTATCAGAAGTTTCCCCATTTGCCTGTAATTACCCTGCATAATAATGAATAAAAATAATTTGACGGCAGCAACGCATAAAGTTGGGAAAATTTATTTGCTCCCTACAGTCATTGCTGAGGATACCATAGAGCAGGTATTGCCAGCTTCAGTTAAAGCAACTGCCAATAAACTAAACTATTTTTTAGTAGAGAACGTGCGTACTGCTCGCAGGTTTTTGAGTGCTTTAGGTGTAGAGCAGCCAATCAGTAGTTTACATTTTGAGGTACTGAACAAGCGTACTCCCGAAGAAGTACTGAGTAAGCTTTTTGAACCTGTAATGCAGGGCCAAGACATAGGAATTTTATCGGAGTCAGGCTGCCCGGGCGTGGCTGATCCTGGTTCAATAGCAGTAAATTATGCTCATAAGCATAATATTCAGGTGATTCCTTTGGTTGGTCCATCATCTTTTTTACTGGCACTGATGGCATCAGGTTTTAATGGACAATCTTTCGTATTTCATGGATATTTGCCCATTGATAAACAGGAACGTACAAAAGCAATCAGGCAAATCGAGAAGCAGGCACAGGAACAGCAGCAGACACAGATGTTTATGGAAACCCCCTATCGGAATAATCAGTTGCTGGAAGCCTTATTGAGAACCTGTAGGAAATCTACCAAACTTTGCATCGCAAAGGGGGTTACAAGTGCTGATGAATATATCAAAACTATGAGCATACAGGAGTGGAAAAAGCACAAACCGGATTTGCACAAAATCCCTACAGTTTTTCTAGTGCACATTTAAAACCATAATAATGCTCTATAAGGTTTTAGATTAAAGGTAAATGAATAAATTTGCAAAAGTTGTATTAAAATAAATTTAAAATTTTTATGTCGTATCTATTTACTTCAGAATCAGTTTCTGAAGGCCATCCCGATAAAGTTGCCGACCAAATCTCTGATGCTATCCTGGATGCTATGTTATCTCAGGATCCTAACTCTCGGGTGGCCTGTGAAACCTTTGTGACCACAGGTTTAGTAGTAGTAGGGGGAGAAGTTACCACAAATGCTTATGTAGAGATTCCCGATGTGGTAAGGGAGACTATTCGCAAAATCGGATACAACAAAGATAACTATATGTTTGAGTCAAACTCCTGTGGAGTGATGGTGACTTTACACAGTCAATCACCCGACATCGCGATGGGAGTGGATGAAGGAGATGACAAAGAGCAAGGTGCTGGTGACCAAGGCATGATGTTTGGCTATGCTAGTAAAGAAACACCTGAATATATGCCAATGGCGTTGGCTTACTCCCACCGTTTGGTGCACGAGTTAGCCCGTATCAGAAAAGAAGAACCTGAACTCATTCCCTACCTGAGACCCGATGCCAAAGCGCAGGTAACCATTGAATATACAGATGATAAAACGCCTATCAGAGTACATACTGTAGTAGTCTCTACCCAGCACGATGAGTTTGTTCTCCCTGAAAATGATAGCAAACAGGCTAAAGCTGCTGCCCAGGAGAAAATGCTTTCCCGTATCCGCGAGGATGTTATCCAACACGTGGTGAAAAAGGTAATTCCTGCCAAAATGCTACAAGACACTATTTTTCACATCAACCCTACTGGTAATTTTGTAATAGGAGGTCCTCATGGTGATGCGGGCCTTACCGGAAGAAAAATCATCGTAGACACTTATGGAGGCCGCGGTGCACATGGTGGAGGAGCTTTTTCAGGAAAAGATTCCAGTAAAGTAGACCGCAGCGCAGCCTATGCCGCTCGCCATATCGCAAAGAACCTGGTAGCTGCCGGTGTAGCTGATGAAGTTTTGGTACAGGTTGCCTATGCGATTGGTGTAGCCGAACCAGTATCACTTACAGTAGATACTTACGGAAAGGCAAATGTAAATATGAGTGATGCAGAGATTGCTAAGACTACTCGCACATTATTTGATATGCGCCCTAAAGCTATTGTAGAACGCTTAGGGCTTAAAAACCCTATTTTCTCGAGCACTGCTGCCTACGGACATATGGGAAGAGAAGCTTATAAAGACTATGTAGATGTTGAATACATGGAAGTAAAAGAAAATGGCAATGTGAAAGAAACCTACATCAAGAAAGAAAAGAAGGAAGTAGATTTCTTTGGATGGGAAAAACTTGACTACGTCGATAAGGTCAAAAGTGCATTTGGTTTGTCCTGATAAGTTCTCCTATTCTATTATATTAAAGAAAAAAAAGATTCAGCATGCTGAATCTTTTTTTTCTTTAATATAATTATGATCTCTTAATGAGAAGAGAGTTTGTCTTTATGCTTCAACAGTTGCTTCTTTAACGCACCCACTGCTTTATCAGTCGCTGCTTCAAATGAACTTTCCTGCTCTTTTACAAAAAGCTGGTTACCAGGAATGTTTAATTTTATTTCTACAATTTTATTATCAGTAGCCTCTCCGTTTTCTAATTTTAGAAAGACTTCACCATCAATGATCCTATCAAAGTAAGTCTCAAGCTTGTTGGCTTTCTTCTGAATAAAATCAATGAGCTTCTGGTCTGCGTCAAAATGGACGGAATGGGTTTGTAATTTCATAGGTTAAAAATTTAAAAAAACTAACTATGCTTTTGGATGTGCTTGGTCAAATACTGACTTCAGCTTTTCCATAGAATTGTGTGTATAAACCTGGGTGGCTGCCAATGAGGCATGACCCAACAAATCTTTAATAGCGTTCAAATCTGCCCCATTATCAAGTAAATGAGTAGCAAATGTGTGTCGCATTACATGGGGACTTCGCTTATCAGCATGTGCGTATTGATCAAGATATTTCCTCACAGTACGATACACCATCATAGGGTAACAAGGGTCACCGCTATTGGTTACCAATAAATAATGATTAAAAGCTTCGCTCTCTTTAAAATATGCTTTTTTCGCTATTTGATAATCGGATATCAACTTTGATAAGCTTTTATGACAAGGTATAATCCTTTCTTTTTGGCGTTTACCTTCCACCTTAATAGTGCTTTTCTCTGCTGAAATATTAGAGGTTTGCAAATTAATCATTTCAGACAATCGGACGCCGGTTCCATAAAGTATTTCTAGCATTAAGCGATCTCTTATGCCTGGAAAATCATGGGCGAAATCATGGTCATCCAAAAGAGTAAAAATCTCTTTCACCTGAACAAAATGAGGCAAAGGGTTATTTGCTTTTAATGCTTTTACCTTATGTGTTGGGTTGAGTCTGATATGACGCCGATGCTGTAGAAATTTGTAGAAAGACCTAAGGGTACTTACCTTCCGATTAATAGAACGAGCCTTGTTTTTCTTATTAGATAAGTCTACAATCCACGCTCTTATATCAAGGTGATTTGCTTGTACTATTGAGGTTCCCGGAGAATGATGCTTCAAGAAATTATTAAATTGCAGCAGATCATTACTGTAGGAACTAATAGTATGAGAACTCATTCGTTTCTCATAGGTGAGAAACTTAATGAAGGATTCAATCATAAAAAGCAAGTATAGTGATTAATGAACTATCACTATAATAAAGAAAAGATTAAAAAATTAGGCAATAAAAGCCTATATATTTTCTTGAGATCTCATTTTTTGTCTGTAAGCAGCTTTGAGTCTTTCGTTTCTCTTTTGAACAGAAGGTTTCTCATAATGAGTCCTTGAACGTACTTCTTTCAAAGTTCCTGTTTTCTCAAATTTTTTCTTGAAGCGTTTTAGCGCTTTTTCTATAGACTCGTTTTCTTTAACGTTTACTGTAATCATAAACAAATATTTTTATTTTTTCCGAATAAAGACCGCAAAAATACGGATTGATTTCTTTCGATCAAACGAAAGTTATAAAATTTATGTACACCTCGTAAATGGCGACATTTTTGTAACGCCTCTAAGACTGTTGTAGTTCTATTTCATTTTCATTTTTCTAAACAGTATTTTGCCAAAATCAAAATAAAATAAAAGTAATATTAATTTTGTGGTATTATTTCTTATTAAAATTTATTTTTGCACGAAAATTAATCCACTTTAAATTCTCATAATATGAAGATAGCAGTAGTTGGTACTGGCTATGTCGGCTTAGTTACAGGAACATGTTTTGCTGAAACAGGAAACACTGTAAGCTGCGTAGATATTGATGAAAAGAAAGTAGCCAAACTAAAGAATGGCGAAGTTCCCATCTACGAGCCTGGTTTGGAAGTGCTCTTTGAGAGAAACGTCCATCAGGGTAGGTTGCATTTCACTACTGATTTGAAGGAAGGTATAGAAGGCGCTAAAATAATATTCTTAGCTTTGCCGACCCCTCCGGGTGAGGATGGTTCAGCTGACTTAAAGTATGTGCTTAAAGTAGCAGAAGACCTGGGGTCTATTTTACAAGAATATGCAGTGATTGTAGATAAGAGTACCGTACCGGTAGGAACAGCCGAAAAAGTACGGGCCAAGATAGCTGAAAATGCTAAAGTAGAATTTGATGTAGTTTCCAATCCTGAATTTTTGAGAGAAGGTGTTGCAGTTGATGATTTTATGAAGCCAGACCGTGTTGTGATTGGCACAAAATCTAAAAAGGCTCAGGAGATCATGGAAAAATTATATACTCCTTTGGTCAGACAAGGCAATCCCATTATTTTTATGGATGAGGCTTCAGCAGAGCTTACAAAGTATGCTGCAAATTCGTTTCTGGCTACCAAGATCACTTTTATGAATGAGATCGCAAACCTTTGCGAAAAGCTGGGCGCTGATGTAGATATGGTAAGAAAAGGTATTGGTACAGATACCAGGATAGGAAGACGCTTTCTGTTTGCAGGAATAGGCTATGGGGGAAGTTGCTTTCCTAAGGATGTACAGGCACTGGCCAAGTCATCCAATGAGGCAGCATATGATTTTAAGATTTTGAATGCTGTAATGGATATCAATCAGGGACAAAAAACCCGACTGATAGAAAAAGCCAACAAACACTTCAATGGTGACCTGAAGGGCAAGACGTTTGCTATGTGGGGACTCTCATTTAAGCCCTATACCGATGATATTAGAGAAGCTCCGGCATTATATAATATTGACGCGTTGCTGGCTGCAGGGGCTAAGGTGAAAGCATACGATCCTGAAGGTATGAAAAATGTGCGTTCAGTAGTGGGAGATAAAATCGAGTATTGTGTGGATGAATATCATGCAGCTGAAGATGTAGATGGAATTTTTATCATGACAGAATGGCCTATCTTCAGGACGCCAGATTTTGAAAAGTTAGCATCTATCACAAAGGGTAAAGTGATTTTTGATGGAAGAAACCTTTATGATCCCGAAGCGATGGCTGAACTTGGATATTCATATTATAGTATAGGAAGAAAAGATATAAATGGCTAAACAAAGAATACTCATTACAGGAGGAGCCGGTTTTCTAGGCTCCCATCTTTGCGATCGCTTTCTTAAGGAAGGTTATTACGTGATTGCAATGGACAACTTAATAACCGGTAACCTCAAGAATATTGAACATCTGATGCACCGGGAGGACTTTGAGTTTTTCCATTGTGATATATCTAATTATGTGCATGTTCCCGGGCATCTGGATTATATTTTGCACTTCGCGTCACCTGCCAGCCCCATAGATTACCTTAAAATGCCTATTCAGACCTTAAAAGTAGGCTCACTGGGTACACATAATTGTCTGGGATTAGCAAGGGCGAAGAAAGCCAGAATCCTGGTGGCCTCTACTTCAGAAGTCTACGGAGACCCCACTGTACATCCTCAGAAGGAAGAGTACTGGGGAAATGTAAACCCTATCGGCCCTCGCGGTGTGTATGATGAGGCTAAGCGTTTTCAAGAGGCGATTACTATGGCTTATCACACTTACCATAAGCTGGAAACCAGAATTATCAGGATTTTTAATACCTATGGGCCCAGAATGCGACTAAATGATGGGCGGGCACTTCCTGCATTCCTAGGTCAGGCACTGAGAGGTGAAGATCTGACAGTATTTGGTGATGGTTCTCAGACCCGTTCTTTTTGCTATGTAGATGATTTGGTAGAAGGTATTTATCGCTTATTGTTGAGTGATTACCCATATCCGGTAAATATTGGTAACCCTGACGAAATCTCCATCAAAGATTTTGCAGAGGAAATTATTAAACTTACTGGCACCAACCAGAAGATCATATACAAACCCCTTCCCCAGGATGATCCTATGCAGCGTCAGCCGGACATTACCAAGGCCAAAGAAATTTTGGGGTGGGAGCCTAAAGTATCTCGCTCCGAAGGCTTGAAGATTACCTATGATTTCTATGCAAATAAAACTGAAAGCTAATGCCTGAAATTACTAGGAAGGTAATAGTTACGGGCGGTGCTGGCTATATCGGCTCTCATACAGTGGTAGAGCTTTCACATGCTGGC
This sequence comes from Catalinimonas locisalis, assembly GCF_038039535.1. Taxonomy (NCBI): domain Bacteria; kingdom Pseudomonadati; phylum Bacteroidota; class Cytophagia; order Cytophagales; family Catalimonadaceae; genus Catalinimonas; species Catalinimonas locisalis. The sequence goes on from NZ_JBBPHP010000005.1 coordinate 22,845, forward strand.
TATGAACCAATTATTGTAGATAATTTTGTCAATGCAGAGAAGTCGGCACTTAATGGTATAGAGAGTATCCTGAGAACCAAAGTAAAATTCTACGAAGGAGACTGTGGAGATAAGGAGTTTATGAAAAATATCATAGCTCAGGAAAAAGGCGTTTCAGGAATTATACATTTTGCGGCCTACAAGGCAGTGGGAGAATCAGTAAACCAGCCTCTAAAGTATTATCGAAATAATCTGGATAGCTTACTTACTCTGATGGAATTAATGAATGAGTATCACATACCTCATATTGTTTTTTCCTCATCGTGTACAGTTTATGGCCAGCCAGACACACTGCCAGTAACAGAGGAAAGTCCTAAAAAGCCCGCCGAGTCTCCTTATGGAAATACTAAGCAGATTTGTGAAGAAATTTTGGAAGATACAGTAAATAGTGGAATGCCAATTAAAGTAGTTGCCCTGAGGTATTTCAATCCTATAGGGGCGCACCCTTCTGCGGAAATTGGTGAACTTCCCTTGGGTGTTCCTAATAACTTAGTGCCTTTTGTTACCCAAACTGCAGCCGGAATCAGGGAAAAGCTTACAGTTTTCGGGAACAACTACGATACACACGACGGAACTTGTCTTAGAGATTATATCCACGTAGTGGATCTGGCTAAAGCCCATGTGAGTGCTTTGCAATATTTAGGAGAAAAGGAAGCAGAAAATACCTATGATGTATTTAACATAGGGACTGGTGAGGGTAGTACAGTACTTGATGTAATTAACACCTTTGAAGAGGTAAACAATACCAAGCTTAATTATACCATTGGAGACAGAAGAGCAGGTGATGTGGAAAAAGTGTATGCAGACGTAACGCTCGCAAATACTGCCCTCAAATGGAAGGCTGAACTAACATTAGCTGACGCTCTTAAGGATGCCTGGAGATGGCAGCTAAGTTTGAAAAAAAACTAGAGCAATTGTCTTAGGTAAAGCTGTATTGTGTTTTCTAATCCATAATAGAGGGCGTCGCAAATCAGGGCGTGGCCGATTGATACCTCATCTAAATAGGGAATTCTTTCTTTTAGATATTTAAGGTTGTCTAGATCTAGGTCATGTCCTGCATTGATTTCCAAACCAAGTGATCGGGCTTTATCTGCTGTTGCAACGTAAGGAGCTACCGCTTCTTCCTTATCTTTGTGATAATTACGGGCGTAGCTCTCTGTATACAATTCTATCCGGTCACACCCAACGGCAGCGGCTCCTTCGGCCATAACAGGGTCAGGATCAACAAAAATTGAAGTACGTACCCCAAAGCTCTTAAGCTCACGGATTACTTCTATCAAAAAATCCTTTTGTTTGTAGGTATCCCAGCCGGCATTTGAAGTGAGCACTTCAGGGGGGTCAGGTACAAGTGTAGCTTGTGCAGGTCGTACTTCTGCAATAATATTCATATACCGCTCATCAGGATAGCCTTCAATATTAAATTCTGTACTTATTGCTTCTTTGAGCGCAAAAACATCACTCCTGCGAATGTGCCGTTCATCAGGTCGGGGATGTACAGTAATGCCCTGGGCACCGAAACGCTCTGCATCCAGCGCTACTTGAACAACATCCGGATTGTTACCTCCTCGGGAATTTCTAAGCGTGGCAATCTTGTTGATATTAACACTAAGCTTCGTCATTGCAGCTGATTTATGTAAATTGCCTCAATTTAAAAAAATATTGTCAATACAAATTATTTATACATGAGTTTGAAGTCAAGAATTGATCAGGACATAAAAGAGGCAATGCGTGCTAAAGATCAGGATGCATTGCGTACTCTTAGAAGTATCAAATCTATGATACTGCTGGCAGAGACTGAAAAAGGAGGTAGTAAAGAACTTACCGAAGCAGATGAAATGAAGTTGCTGACCAAAGCTGCAAAACAAAGAAAAGAGTCTTTGGATACATTTGCAGCTCAGGGTAGAGAAGATTTGGCGAATAAGGAAAAAACCGAGCTAGAGATCATTGAGCGGTATTTACCCCAGCAGATGTCAGAACAAGAATTAACACAGGCACTGCAAAAGATTATCGCAGAGGAAGGAGCAAGTGGAATGCAAGATATGGGGAAAGTGATGGGGAGAGCTACTCAGGAACTGGCAGGGCGTGCAGATGGTAAACAAATATCACAAACGGTAAAGCAACTACTAAATTAATATCCTATTGAGTATCTGGGATTTCGTAATACTAGTGATACTGCTGGCAGGTGCCTATCAGGGTTTTCAGAAAGGTCTCCTTAGAGAAGTAGTAGGTATATTTGCATTGGTGGCAGGCATTATTGGGGCTATTCAATGGTTGCCGCAGGGAATAAATTTTCTTTCGCGTATCCTGAACACCCAAACAGAGTTACTACCTGTTTTTGCTTTTTTTCTTATATTTATCGCTATTGTGCTCGCAATTTCGCTCGCCGGAAGATTAGTAAAACTTGTCATAGACCTTACCCCTATTGGCTTTGTTGATGGTGTGGGAGGAGCTTTACTAGGCATGTTGAAGTGGGCATTAGGCATTAGTATTATCCTGTGGGTCTTGGATAATGCACAGGTGGGGTTACCGGTAGATGATGAAAGTATGATTTATATGAATGTCAAGCAGGTAGCACCTTATATCTTCCAGCATCTCGGCGAATGGTCCCCCATGGTAGCGGACATGATCAATACAATACAACAAATATTCGCAGATATTGAATGGTAATCATCCCAATTCTAAGTAATTGTTAACACAAGTGATCTGCTAGCCGTTAACATTACATGAGTGAATATCTTTGTTACATTTAATGTTATAACTCAAAAATTCTGATTTACTTAACAAAGTAAATTAATAAACTGTCAATTCATGGCATTTACAATACATACCAATAACGGATTTAAATATCTGGATGAAGGAGAAGGAGAGATTATGTTATTACTGCATGGTCTGTTTGGTGCCCTTAGTAACTGGGACGATGTAATAAATAAATTTTCAAAAAACTATCGGGTAATGATACCACTATTACCTGTGTATGAAAAATCTTCCAGAAAAGAAGGTGTGATTGGCCTTACTCGTTTTCTGGAAAGGTTTATAGATGAGATGGGGCTTCAGCACATGACCATTATGGGTAACTCATTAGGAGGACACATTGCCCTAATCTATACCATCAACAATCAGGAAAAAGTTGATAGACTGGTGTTGACTGGTAGTTCAGGTTTATTTGAAAATTCTATGGGGGGATCATTTCCTAAAAGAGGAAGCTACGCGTATATTAAAGAAAGAGTGGAATACACATTTTACGACCCTGCCACGGTAACCAAAGAATACATTGATGAAGTTTTTGAAACTACTACCAGTATACCTAAGTGTATGGCTATCGTAGGTATTGCTAAGTCAGCTCAGCGACATAATCTCGCAAACGAATTACATAAGATTACAGTACCAACACTTTTGGTGTGGGGACTAAACGACACAATCACTCCTCCTTTGGTAGCACATGATTTTAATCGGTTGATAACAAATTCAAAATTAAGGTTTATCGACAAGTGCTGCCACGCACCGATGATGGAACAGCCTGAAAAGTTTAATATGATTTTGGAAGAGTTTTTAGAAGAAACAACACTAGTATGATTGCTAAAGACCTGATAAACCCCATAATACCGTCATTAAACGTTAGTGATGATATAGCACGTGCTTCATCATTAATGGATGATCTTCATGTCCCTATGCTTCCTGTATTAGAGGAAGGCCATTTCCGGGGTTTTATCCATGAAGATTCACTATACGATGATTTATTTGATAAGCCAACCTTAGGAGCCTATCCTTTGGTAACTAATAACTGTACAATTTATCAGGATCAACACTTCTATGAGGTTGTAAAAGTAGCCAGTGAATGTCAGAATGGATTAGTTGCTGTGCTGGAGACAGAAGATATCTTTTTGGGAATCATTACAGCAGAAGATATAGTTCAAGGCTTTGCCAAAACTATTGCTGTCCAATCACCTGGAAGCATTATCGAAATTTCTCTGAAACAGATAGATTATTCGCTTGCAGAAATAACAAGATTAATAGAGTCTGAAAATACCAAAGTCGTAGGCTGCTTTCTCGCTAATGATCCGGATGACAATAACGTGGTAAGCGTGACATTCAAACTGGATAAAAAGAACATTTCTCATATTATTGCAACCCTTAAGAGATTTAATTATCAGATTGTTAGAGTAATACAAGAAGAAAGTATTGTGTCTTATGAAAAAGAAAGGCTGGACGCATTAATGAAATACCTCAGCATCTAATCAGCTAATTGTTATCTTTGGTTCTACATGAATAAACCTAATCTATGAGAATTGCTATCCATGGAAGGAAAGTGAGCCAAGATAGCCTTCCTTACATCCAACGTCTGCTGAGCGCCCTGGGTAGCAAACAGGTAGAAATTCATATCTCAGATATTTTTAACAATCTTCTTAAGCAATGCGAGATTGATCTGTCTGACTGCAAAGTTTATGAAAGCCTACAGGGTGTACCCAAAGTTAACTATATCATTAGCATAGGGGGAGACGGTACTCTCCTGGAAACGGTTACGCATGTGGGTAGTAGCGAAGTACCTATCTTGGGGGTAAACACCGGTAGACTGGGCTTTTTAGCGACAGTAGCCCAGGATAATATTGAAGAAGCGATAGAACTTCTGTTTCGTCAGGAATATTATCATGACTACCGTACTTTAATTAGTGTAGATTCTAAGGCATCAATCGCTGATGGGCTCAATTTTGCTCTCAATGAGTTTACGGTGATCAAAAAAGATACATCGGCGATGATCATAGTGCACGCTTATGTAGACAATATGTTTCTGACTTCTTATTGGGCAGATGGCCTGATTGTTTCTACTCCTACAGGTTCCACCGGATATTCTCTGAGTTGTGGAGGGCCCGTAGTTTCTCCACATTCCAGTAACTTGATCATTACCCCGGTAAGCCCTCATAATTTGACTGTAAGGCCCCTGGTAGTATCGGATGATAGTATTATTAGATTAAAGGTAGAAAGTAGGAGTGAAAACTTTTTATTATCTTTAGATTCAAGGTCGTATACAATCAGTACCTCAACTGAGTTAGTACTTCAGAAAAGTGATTTTAAGGTAAAGTTGGTTAAATTCAGTGATAATAATTTTTTAAATACATTACGGCAAAAGCTCAATTGGGGACTTGATGTAAGGAATTGATTTTTATAGAATTTGCCTTCAGTTTTTTTTACTGTAAATAACAGTTTATTTTTGGATCAGGCCATAAAGCTATTCAAATGCATAAAATTTATAAACTAACCTGCATACTATTTATTTTGTTTTTTGCTTTGGCGCAGGAAGCAGACGCTCAGGACAGACGTAGAAAAAGACAATATCGGAACCAAAACAGTAGGGTATCGCAGTTCCGGGGAAGTAAACTGGCTTTTGCTAATGCAAAGCAGTATATCACCCTTGGGGCTTCTATCAACGCGCTTAATTATTTTGGTGATATTGCCCCTAAATCCAGCATCCTTAGTACTGATATCTCTTATACAAGGCCAGGAATTGGTATTTCTTCCAGTGTAAGACTTGGGTCTTCTATCTCACTGAGAGCTGCATTTATGTATGGTCGCTTAAGTAGCAATGATTACGAAGTTGCAGATCCTAATGATGACCAGGCTATTTATCGCTACGCAAGAAATCTACAGTTCAGAAATGATATCAAAGAACTTTCCATAGTAGGAGTGTATGATATTTTCGCCAACCCCTACTCAGTGATAATGCGTTTAAATTTCACTCCTTATGTATTTGCAGGAGTGGCTGCTTTCCATCACAACCCCAAAGGCTTAGTACCTAGCCAGGCTATATTGCATCCGGGAGATACTCTTTTAATGCCTCAGGCCGGAGAGTGGGTATCTTTGAAAGACTTACAGACAGAAGGAAAAAGCTATAGCAACTTTAGTTTCAGTATTCCGGTAGGTGCAGGCGTTAGGTTTAGAGTGAGTCAGGTACTGGACTTAGAAGCAGAAGTGGGCTATCGCTTCTTATTCACAGATTATCTGGATGACATAAGCACTGACTATGTAGATAAGGGGACCTTAGGTAGTGATCTTGCTAAGGTCATGTCAGATCGTTCTCTAGAGCCAGTAGATGCGGTTTCGGGAGAAAATAGGTTTGGTACTTTAGTAAACAGCGAATTTATTAATACTAACAATCTCCCTACTTATACCGGGGCAGACGGACAGGAATATATACATCTCAGAGGCTACGGACAGCCAGGAGCCAAACGGGGCGATCCTAACGATAGCGATATATTTATTACCACCACTATCCGGGCAGTCTTCATGATAGGCCCAAGTCCGTTTACCAGAAGAGGCTTCCGGCCGAGGTAAAAAAATCTGATAAGCAAAAAGGGTTACCGTTATTTAGCAGTAACCCTTTTTTATTACTTTTATGCAAGTGTGTATACCAAACCACTTGCTTCCCGAGTTATTAGGGTAAATTATCATTAAAAGATAGCAAAATTGTTTTACGCTGATCAGTTTATAGTTCAGAATACTAAGAAATACAGAGCAGGGCTGCTCATGTGTGTTTTGCTTTTATGTGCATACCACAGTTACGGGCAAAAGAATGAAGTAGGCTTTGGCTTAGGAGCCTTTAATTATACCGGTGATCTTGCCAAGAACATTAAAGCCCGTAATTTTCAGCCGGGCATGAGTCTTTTTTACAGGAGAAATATAGATGATGCTATCAGTATCAGGGCTGGCTTTACTGGAGGGTGGTTATACGGAGATGATAATGTTCCCTTTGATGCACTAGCCCAAGCCAGAGATACCAGCTTCAGCAAAGGTGTAGTAGAACTATCTTCAGTAATGGAATATCACTTTCTCAATTACAAAGAAAACCCTAAAATACTGCGTTGGACGCCATACTTCTTTCTGGGCGCAGGCGTAGCTTTCTTTGGTCAGGGGGATGAAGAACAAACAGAAGAGTACAGTAATGTCCAATTTGTGGTACCCTTTGGAGTGGGCTTCAAATATATCATTGACCCTAAGTGGCAGCTAGGCATTGAAGGAGGCGTTAGAAAAACGTTTTTTGACTATGTAGATAACATTTCCGGAACTGATCTGAATGTAAAAAATTACGAATATGGTAATCAGTACGACAAAGACTGGTACTATTTTCTGGGTGTAACCCTTAGTTATACCTTTTATACCATCCCTTGCCCCTATATGTTCAATTAGGTGGCTCATCCGTAGAAAAAAATAGCGTAATTTCGTAACTTGCGGCCTAATTTGCACAGAGATAGCATGAAAGATAAATTAGACCATAACAATTTGCCAGAACATATTGCCGTTATCATGGACGGAAATGGTCGTTGGGCAAAGAAGAAAGGAGCAGCCAGAGTGTTTGGCCACCAGAATGCTATAGAAGCTGTAAGAGAAGTGACTGAAGGCTGTGCTGAGTTAGGTGTACAGTACTTAACTCTATATGCATTTTCTACCGAAAACTGGGGGCGTCCTAAGCTAGAAGTTGAGGCTCTTATGCAATTATTAGTAGCTACCATCAATAGCGAAGTAGATACCTTAATGAAAAATAATGTACAACTAACAGCTATCGGTGACATAGAGAGCCTGCCTGCCGGATGCAAAGGTAAATTAAAAGAGGCGATCGAACTTACTAGCGGCAACACAGGTTTAACATTAATATTAGCGCTCAATTACAGTGGGCGTTGGGAAATAATGCAGGCCGCACGGCAAATCGCTCAAATGGTTGAAAATAATGAACTCAAGGCTTCAGAAGTGGATATTCCCCTCTGGGAAAGTTTACTCAGTACAAAAGATATTCCCGATCCTTCTTTGTTGATTCGTACCAGTGGAGAGATGCGGGTGAGTAATTTCCTGCTTTGGCAGATTGCCTATACTGAGCTATACGTGACGCCAGTTTTATGGCCCGATTTCAGAAGAGAACATTTATATGAAGCAATTTTTGCCTATCAGCAAAGAGAAAGAAGATTTGGAAAAATTAGTGAGCAAGTGAAATCTTAGCACTCAAATGAAAAAACTACCTTTATTATTACTCACTATAGTATATGTCGCTGTGAATACAGCAAGTGCTCAGATTGGTGTGGGAAGAACAGGAAAAAGGACACAGCCGCAAACTCAAACTTCGGACGTTAATTACGCTGAACCTCAGGAGTATGAAATTGCTGAAATCACAGTAGCTGGGGCCAAGGTATTGAACGAAAATGCACTGATCTCCCTGTCCGGTCTGGAAGTGGGCGACCGCATTATGGTACCGGGGCCGGCAATTAGTGATGCAATTAATAAACTGTGGAAGCAGAAAATCCTCGGAGATATCAAAATCTCCTATAGCAAGATTGAAGGTGATAAAATTCATCTGGTTATTGAACTGGCAGAGAAACCCCGCTTGAGCAAAATTAACCTGACAGGAGTAAATAGCAGCCAGGAAACAGAAATTACTGATGACCTGACATTGATCCGCGGACAGATTGTAGATGATGCCTTAATCAATCGTGCTAAAAATACAGTAGCTGACTTTTTTATTGAAAAAGGATATTTAAACGTTGAAGTAGATGTCAAACGTGATTTGGATACACTACTTACCAATAATGTAGTGCTTAATATTGATGTTGATAAGAAAGAAAAAGTCAAAATTAAGCGTATCAATATTGCAGGTGCTGATGTTTTCAGTGAAAAGAAACTGGAAGGAAAGATGAAGAACACCAACGAAAAGGTGCGCTTCACACTCGTGGAAGATCTGGCAAGCAGATTAATACATCTTACCCCCTCCAAAGCATTTAATTTTTTAACCAAACAGCAGGATCCGGTTAGCTTCCCGGAAGCCAAAGAGTATCTGGATGAACATGTAAAGCTGAACTTCTTTAATGGCTCAAAATTTATAGAGGAAGATTACGAAGCTGATAAGAAAGCCCTGGTTGACTTTTATAACTCAAAAGGATATCGTGATGCTGTTGTCATTTCAGATAGTATCTATAAGTCAGGAGAAAATACCATCAACGTAGACATTACTGTGGATGAAGGGCAGCGCTACTATTTCCGTGATATCATCTGGACAGGTAACTATATATATGATGATCAAACGTTGGCCAGGGTATTGGGCATTGATAGAGGCGATGTATACGACCTGGAGAATCTGAATAAAAGACTCAATTTCAACCCTACAGGGGCGGATGTAAGCTCTCTCTACATGGATAATGGATATCTTTTCTTCAATGTCCAGCCTGTGGAAGTGAGCATTGAAGATGACTCCATTGATGTGGAAATGCGTATTTTTGAAGGAGAGCAAGCCACAATCAGCAAAATTATCATCAGTGGTAATGATCGTACCAATGATCATGTGATTCGCCGTGAGATTCGTACAGTTCCCGGACAGAAGTTTAGCCGTAGTGATTTAATTCGTACCCAGCGTGAACTTTCACAGTTAGGATATTTTGATCCCGAACAGATTGGTATCAATCCTATTCCTAATCCTGCTGACGGTACGGTAGACATAGAATACAAATTAGTAGAAAGACCCAGTGATCAGATTGAACTCTCAGGTGGTTGGGGAGGATTCTATGGCTTTGTAGGTACGCTTGGCCTGGTATTTAATAATTTTTCAGTAAGAAATATTCCTCACTTTGACCGCTGGAGACCTTTGCCAGTGGGCGATGGGCAGAAGCTTTCGCTAAGAATACAGTCTAGTGGGCGCGTATTCCAGAGCTACTCGGCAACCTTCTCTGAGCCCTGGCTGGGAGGAAGAAAACCTCATAATCTCACCATTGGACTTTCCAGAACGATTTCCAACCCGGGAGCAGCACGTTTCACTGGTTTTGGTTCAGGGGTAGAACGTTCAATTAAAATCACAAATGCCAGTATAGGTATCGGCAGAAGGGTAAGGTGGCCGGATGATTTCTTCACGATAAGCAACACTTTGCAGTTCCGTCAGTATGATACCTTTAACTATAACTTAGGTATAGGCTTATCTAGTGGTACGTTTAATAATTTTTCCTTGTCCAATGTTATCGCTAGAAATAGTATAGATAGCCCGATGTTCCCCAGACGCGGATCATCTATCTCACTGGAAGCAAGCTTTACACCTCCTTACTCCTGGTTCAAGGATTTGGATTACAGTACAATGGAGCCTAATGAGCGGTACAAGTTCTTAGAATACCACCGCTGGATGTTTGATGCCAAATATTATATGCCTCTGGCAGAGAACCTGGTGCTAAACATGAATATGCACTTCGGTCTATTCGGCTCTTATGGAGCAGGCATCAATTCACCATTTGAAAGGTTCTCTATGGGTGGAGCCGGTATGGCAGGGCAACAATTTATAGTAGCTCAGGAGCTGATCGGCTTGAGAGGATATCCTGATAACGATATTGAACCTGTAGATCCTGAGACAGGTGTTGAAGGAGGTATTGCTTACAACAAGTATGCGCTGGAACTTCGTTACCTGATTTCTCCCAATCCTTCGGCTACTATATATGTGCTAGGTTTTGTAGAGGGAGGTAATAACTTCTCTGATTACAATAAGTACAACCCTTTTGACTTATATAAATCTGCCGGTGTAGGTGCGCGTATATTTATGCCTGCCTTTGGATTGTTGGGTATTGACTGGGGATATGGCTTTGACGAGTTGACTTTACCTAATGGTGAGGTTCGTCCTCCCGGGCCAGAGTTCCACTTCCGTATTGGGCAACAAATCAGATAATTTGCATAATAAATTAGATCAGGCACAGCTTTTGATGTAAGATTATGGTGATTAAATGCAAAAATATATTCAGCTTCCCATTACTTTTAGTAACTTTGTGCGCTGCTTTGCAGACTCATGAGGTATACGCTCAAAAGTTTGGGTATTACAACTCTGATTTTGTATTAGAGAAAATGCCCGAATATCAGGAAGCTCAGGGACAAATAGATCAACTGGCAGAGGAGTGGCAAAAGGAAATACAGGCCAAGCAGCAGGAGATAGATGAGATGTATAGCGAACTCAAGGCCGAAGAGGTTTTGTTGACGGAAGAGATGCGAAATGAACGTCTAGAGACTATCCATCAAATGGAAAATAAGCTCAAAGAATATACGCAAAAAGTATTTGGATTTGAAGGCTTATTGTATCTCAAAAAGCAGGAACTCATTAAGCCAGTTCTGGATGAAGTTTTTGAGGCAGTTGAAAAAGTAGCAAATCAACATAAACTTCAGATTGTATTTGATAAATCAGGAGATATGGTGATGACCTATACAGACCCTATTCATGATTATACAGATTATATTCTGGATGAACTTGGGCTGGGAGAAAAAGAAGATGTAATTCGCTAATGTATTACCGGTTTAGTAATTAATTGTAAAAAATATAAGTTAGAATGAAGCTTAAAACTCTATTTGTAAGTGCAATATTAACCCTGCTTGCAGTTGGTGCTCAGGCACAAGATAATGTGAAAATCGCGTATGTAGATACTGATTATATATTAACGCAAATGCCTGAAGCCAAGCAAATTCAGTCTGAATTACAGGCTTACCAGCGTCAGTTAATGAATAAAATTAATGCTACTATGCAGGGATTTCAACAGCAATATCAGGAATACCAGCAGGGAGCGGCTACAATGACTGAGCAGGCACGTCAGGCAAAAGAACAGGAATTGCAGGAATTACAACAACAAATTCAGCAAGACCAGCAGGAAGCTCAACTTTCATTGCAGCGCAAAGAAAATGAGTTGCTTGAGCCTGTATATGAAAAGATTCAGACGAATATTGATAAAGTAGCAGAGCAGAATGGCTATACGCATATCTTTAGTTCTGGAGTAGCAGGCAATCCTATATTATTATATGTGAAAAATCAGGAAGAAGCAGACATTTCTGATCAAGTGTTACAGGCAATGGGAATCACCCCTACTCCACCTAACAGTGAAGGGAGTAAATAATTAAGGTAATCTTAATAATGAAGCCGGGCAGATGTCCGGCTTTTTTTTTGCCATTAAATAATTCAAAAGCTCTTCCAAGTAGTGAATTATGTACCTTCCCTTTTTATTTTTTCTTATAAGCTTTATATTTATTTTCAATTTTTTTGAAAAACTTAAACATATTTACCCCTATAAATTCAAGTTTATCTATTCAAACAGATTGAACGGTTTCTTAAAATAATGAAAGGGAAAAAATTATACACGCTAATACTTTAAGTGAATGCTAGCAAGCAGATATGCGAATAAGGTTTTTTGAACACTATACTTTATTTCATCAAAAAGTCTAAATGCTAGATTCATTTTTTAAATTGTCCAATGAATTTTAATAAATTACTATTACACATTAAATAACCTAAAACCTAAAAACCAATGAACGAGAACCTTGACAAAAAGGCCTTATTTTATGGGAGCTGCTTTGCCCTCATCACTACAGGCTTTACCTTTTCAATAAGGGCAGGAATATTACCAGAACTTGGTCAGCAATTTGACCTTAGTGGCGAACAGTTAGGATTTATCAATTCTATGTGGTTTTTAGGATTTCCCATTTCAATGATACTTGGGGGGCTATTTTACCACACTTTTGGCCCTAAGAATATAATGACAGTTGCCTTTGTAGCACATACCTTAGGAATTTTACTAACCATTTATGCGGGGGGGTACGTAGGACTATTGGTTTCTACATTATTTATAGGTTTTGGTAATGGGTGTACTGAAGCAGCATGTAACCCCATGATTGCGGATATGTATTCTGGTGTGCATATGAACAAAATGCTGAACAGATTCCATATGTGGTTTCCCGGGGGTATAGTGGTGGGGTCTCTTATCTCTAAATTTATGACAGATTTTGGCTTGAGTTGGGAAGCTCAGATGTGGATCATCATGATCCCTACAATCATATATGCCTTTTTATTCTTTGGAAAAGCTTTCCCTAAACCTAAAGTGGAAGGTGCTACTTCTCTTACAGAAAACTTTAAGGCAATGTTGAGTCCGGTTTATCTTTTCCTGATTGTGTGCATGACACTTACTGCAATCTCCGAATTTGGCCCCCAACAATGGGTAAGCATTGTATTAAGTAGCAGTGGAGCTGAACCAATGTTGCTACTAGCACTTACCACTGGCTTAATGGCATTTGGAAGATTCTTCGCCGGACCGGTTGTAAGCAAGCTCGGTCAGACAGGTGTTTTACTGGGAGGGTCAGTTTTAGCAGCAATAGGTATTTATATGTTTAGTACTGTCACCGGACCTCTGGCCTATGTAGCTGCCGTTATTTACGCATTTGGAATTTGCTATTTCTGGCCGGTAATGGTAGGGGCTGTAGCACAACGCGTACCCTTGAGTAGTGCCCTGGGAATGTCTATCATTGGTGGAGTTGGCATGTTCTCTTCTGTAATCTGGCAGCCTATTATCGGTAGCTGGATTGATAACTCCAGAGCAGATTTTGTAGATCAGGGGCTAAGTGGAAATGCACTGGAATTAGCTACCGGACAGGATGTGATGCAAAATATGATAGCTTTTCCGGCTATATTAATAGTGCTATTTACTTTTTTCTTTTTCTGGCAAAGAAATAGTAAAAAGACTGCTAAGACTCCTACTGAAGTTACCTCTGCAGAGGCAGCTACATAATGAAACAACTATCTTTTTCTGTAGGTAATTTTCTAATAAAAATGAAATAATCAATTTTCAATTAGAGAGTTTTACAGGAAGTAAAACTTAATAACATACGTGCAGCGTTCAAGCAGCCTTTTCAGGCTGCTTTTTTTTTCTTGATGAATGTAAGCAAATCGATAAGTTTAATAATCTTTGTTAAGCTGTTATTTTTATTAAAATCTTTTAAATTATAAAAATGATGAAAATAGCTTTGATTTTATTGTCATAATATAATTCTTTCATTAATATTACTGTTAAGATTAAAATTGTATAGGGGATATTAATGCTTGTTGGGCTTAGTTATTTGTAATGGAAATGATGAAATGTTAAGTTTTTTTCACAAAAGTGAAATAAAAACAGACAAAACAATAAGTAAATATCTCTTTTATTGAATGTGGACTAATTGGTCAATTATATAGTTTAATATTCATCAACAACTAAAACGCACTATGATGAGAATTTCTACTGGTTTCAGGTTACTCCTGACCATGTTTTTGAGCGTTGCAGTAAGTACATTGCTGTATGCGCAAGAAAGGACAGTATCAGGAACAGTAACCGACGGAGAAACAGGTGAGGCCCTGCCTGGAGTAAACGTATTAGTGAAGGGTACTACACAAGGTACAGTAACTGACATTGAAGGGCAATACAGGCTTTCAGTACCAAGTGATGCATCTGCCTTGGTTTTTAGCTCAATAGGTTACGCAGCTGAAGAGGTAACGATAGGTAGTCAGAGTACTATTGATTTGACAATGCTGCCTGATGTACAGGCGCTAAGCGAAATTGTGGTAACAGGTTATTCAACGGAAGAGCGTAAGGATGTTACAGGGGCGGTAACTACTGTAGAAGCAGAACAGCTACAAGCTGTACCCTCCGGAAACGTAGAGCAGCAGTTGCAGGGACGCGTATCGGGTGTAACGGTAATTACCAATGGACAGCCAGGTACAACCAGTATCGTACGTGTTCGTGGATTCGGATCATTTGGAGGTAACGAGCCTCTCTACATAGTAGATGGGGTGCCTGTAGACAATACACAGTTTCTTCAACCTGATGATATTGAGTCCACTACAGTGCTTAAAGATGCGGCTTCAGCTTCTATTTATGGAGCAAGAGCTGCAAGTGGTGTAATTGTATACACTACTAAGAAGGGCAAAAAAGACGGTAGCTTCAGAGTTAGTTATGATGGTGTGACAGGAGTATCTCTTCCTGGAGATGGACAGGCGAAACTTACTCCACAAGAAGAAGCGGATTGGACGTGGCAGGCTTTTGAGAACACTGCATGGCAATTAGGAGAAACCCCAGTATATGATCATCCTCAGTTTGGTACTGGTCCCAACCCCATTTTGCCAGACTACATCAACGTGGGTGGTACCGCTGGTTATATTGGAAGTGTAGATCTGGAAGCTGAAAGAGCAAACTACAATATTGACCCTGCTGCAGGCCCTATTTACCAGGTGGTAAGAGCTAATCAGCAAGGAACAGACTGGTATGGAGCTATTACCCAGCCTGCTCTGCTTAACAGACATACTTTAGGATTCTCAGGAGGAACTGAAAGAAGTGCTTATTATGTGAGCTTAGGTTTTCAGGATCAGGAAGGAAACCTTCTGAACCAAAGATTCAGAAGATATTCATTACGTATCAATTCAGAGCACAACCTTACTGATAGAGTCCGCATTGGAGAAAACTTCCAGGCTACCTATTATTCTGTATTAGGGCTTACTGGTGGTGCAGGTGGACGTGGTGCGGCAGGAGAAGAAAATGATATCAACCTATCTTACCGTATGCCCATGATCATCCCTATCTATGATGAGTACGGAGGGTATGCAGGTACAGCTGCTACTGGTTTTAATAACCCAAGAAACCCGGTAGCCAACCGCCAGAGAGCATCAGATAACTCAGGTTATAGTATCCTTGGTTTTGGTAATATCTATGGAGAAGTAGATATTCTAGAGGACCTTACCTTTAGAAGTAGCCTGGGAGGAGGTTATAGCAACTCATACAGTAACTTTTATGGCCCTCCTCAATACGAAAACTCAGAGAACAACTCTACTTTCAACTATGGTGAAAATGCTAGTGCATTCCTGAACTGGACGTTTACTAATACGCTGCGTTATGAGAAGACTTTCAACCGCCATACGCTTAACTTATTAGGTGGGGTTGAAGCCTTAAATACTGGTACAGGTAGATTTATGAGTGGAACAGGACAAAACCCTTCATTTGCTGACCCCAACTATATTACGTTAACCAATACAAGTAATCGTATAGTAAATAGTGGATATGTAAAAGGAGTTAATTTTTTCTCTTACTTCGGAAGTGCGAAATACATATACGATGATAAATATATCATCAATGGTGTGATCAGAAGAGATGGTTCTTCACGCTTTGGAGCTGAAAGCCGTTTTGGGGTATTTCCTGCATTCTCTGGTGCATGGAGAATTTCAGAAGAAGGATTTATGGCAGGTGTCACTTTTGTTGATGACTTGAAAATCCGTGGTGGATGGGGAGAAATGGGTAACTCAAATAACGTTGATCCTAACAACCAGTTCAGTTTGTTTGCTGCAAACCTTGCAAGGTCATTTTATGATATCGGAGGTTCAAATGGTAGTGTAGCTGAAGGCTTCTTCCGTAGTCGTGTAGGAAACCCTGCTGCAAGATGGGAAACAGCTGTTACTTCAAACATCGGTTTTGATGCTTCACTTTTTGGCGGTAGCCTAGATGTAGTGTTAGATGTCTGGAGAAAAGATACTGAAGATTTATTATATCAATTGCCCCTACCTGCAGTGACCGGACCTCAGGCTGCTGCTCCAGCAGTGAATATCGCCGATATGAGAAATGAAGGTATTGATATCCAAGTAATCAGCCGCTCAACTATTGGCACTGATCTGAACCTGGAAATCACTGCAAATGCGGCATTTTTGAGAAACGAAATTGTAGATATTGCTCCTGGAGTACCTTTCTTTGAAGGTGGGGGAACTCGCTTCGGGAACGTAGTACGTAACCAACCAGGTCGTCCAATGTCTTCTTTCTTTGGATATCAGGTAGTAGGCCTGTATCAGGATCAGGAAGAAGTAGATAATTCGCCTGACCAATTGGGTAAGGGAGTAGGTCGTTTTAGGTATGCGGATATCAGTGGTCCGGAAGGTGTGCCTGATGGCGAAATTACGCCTGACGACAGAACTTATCTAGGAGATCCGGTGCCTGATTTTACAGGTGGTCTTAATTTGAAGTTGAACTACAAAAACTGGCAATTAGAAACTTTCTTACTGGTAATGACAGGCTTTGAGAACTATCATTTTGCCAAGTGGTTTACAGACTTTTACCCTTCATTTACCGGTGCTGCTAAAGGGGTAAATGTAAAAGATTCATTTGTACCTGAAGAATTAGGCGGAAACGGTGGAAATACTGTGCCCATTTATGAAAACATATCCAACTTCAGTACTAATACACAGTCAAACTCTTACTATGTGGAAAATGGAAATTATGCGAGGTTAACCAACCTGCAGATTGGATACAATTTCCCTTCTACTTCTCTGGAGCCTATTGGTATAGACAGATTGAGAGTATACGTACAGGCTACTAACCTCTTTACCATTACTAATTATTCCGGATTAGATCCTGGAGTAGGTGGGGCTGCTGATACCTCATTTGGTATAGATATAGGAAACCCTCCGGTAACACGTGGATTCAACGTTGGGGTTAACTTAGGATTTTAATCAATCAGCTGTAAAAAGAAACAATTATGAAAAATATATTAAGAAAGAAGATTACCTATCTTACAATCTTTGGTGTACTACTGAGTGCCATTGCTTGTAATGAAGATGAGTTTCTGGAAGTGCCGGTAACCGGACAGGTTTCCGGGCCTCAGTTGCTATCAGCGGATGGTCTGAATGGCCTGCTGATTGGGGTGTATGCTGCACTGAATGGTGACACTAACCTGGGTTGGTTTAGCGGACAAGCCAATTGGCTATGGGGAAGTATTCGTGGAGGAGATGCAAACAAAGGATCTGATGCGGGTGACTTTAATACCATTATACCTTATGCTCGTTTTGAGCAGACTCCTACTGACCCCCTTCATATTAATAAGTGGAATGGTAGTTATGAGGGTATTTCTCGTGCTAATATCTTTCTAAGTAACCTTGCATCTTTTGAAGGACTTCCAGAGGATGCCAAAGCAGCGTTGGAAGCTGAAGCAAGGTTTTTAAGAGGCCTTTATTACTTTGAGTTAAGAAGAACATTCTTGAATGTGCCCTGGATAGATGAAACCATGACGGATGCAGAAGCCGCTTTGGTACCTAATACTGCTGAGATCTGGCCCAATATTGAAGCAGAATTCCAGTTTGCCATGAACAATCTTCCTGAAACTCAGAATGAGGTAGGTAGAGCTAATAAGTGGGCTGCTGCTGCTTTTCTGGCAAGAACATATCTATACCAGGATAAATTTGCCGAAGCTAAAACCCTCTTTGACGATATTATCGCTAATGGGCAGACTTCCAATGGGCTGAAATATGGTTTAGTAGAAAACTTTGAAGATATTTTTAAAGGACCCAATGAAAATCATAAGGAAACTGTTTTTGCCTTCCAGGCAGCGGCCAATACAGGGGATATCAATAATACCAATCATGAGATTGCTATGAACTATCCTTACAATACTGGTCCTTCCGGTCCGGGTGAGTGCTGTGGGTTTTTCCAGCCTAGTTTTGAACTGGTAAACTCCTATCGTACCAATGCCAGTGGCCTGCCTTTATTGGATGGTTCTTATAATGCGCCAGCAAATGCAGTAAAAGATGATTATGGGTTGTTGTCATCTCAACCATTTACCGAAGATCAAGGTCCACTGGACCCTCGTCTGGATCATAGTATCGGACGTCGTGGTATCCAATTCTTAGATTGGCAGGAGCATCCCGGAGATGCATGGATTCGTGATCAAAGTTTTGCTGGACCTTATACACAGAAAAAATACTCCTATTACGAAGCAGATAAAGGTACCTACCAGGATGGAAGTTCATGGACTCCCGGTTATCACTCTATCAACTTTATGATCATGCGTTTTTCGGATGTGCTACTCATGGCTGCTGAAGCTGAAATTGAAGCGGGTAGTCTGGAAAAAGCACGTGAATATGTAAACATGGTTAGAGAAAGAGCTGCCAATAGCGTAGTAGTAAATCCTGAAACCGGTGAACCGGAAGCAAATTATGTGATCTCTACCTATGATGCGCCCTGGGGAAGTCAGGAAGATGCTCGCACCGCAGTTCGTTTTGAGAGAAAACTAGAATTAGCACTGGAAGGGGTTCGCTTCTATGACCTAGTACGCTGGGGAATCGCTGACCCTGTTTTGAATGCTTACTTGGATTACGAGGGTGGCAGGTTACAGACCAACTTGGGTGGAGCCACTTTTACTCCTAATCAGGATGAGTATCTACCAATACCTCAGACACAGATTGACTTGCAGCAGGCAGAGGGCTCGGATGGTAGTAGTAGTGTATTGATTCAGAATCCTGGATACAACTAGTCATAAAACAATTTGCACATACTAAAATAAGTCAGGCTATGTCCTGACTTATTTTTTTTATTAATATCAATAATCAAAATATAATCACACGTAATTGGGTAAACTTAAACTTTAGCACTATAGTAAGAGGTTTTTACAACCATTATTTTACTGCTGTAAGTACTTACGTATATTTGCCTTTCCTTTTCATCAAATGAGGCAATAAGCTCAGTGCAAAATAGGTTAATAAGTTAGGAAAAAGCTGTGCAGAAGTGAGTTATAATCTTACCCGTAAACAATAAGAAAATAAATATTTCTTGATCAATGAAATCAGTCAATAAGCTTTTATATATACTGGCAGGTATACTGTTGATTTCGGCATGTAAAGATGAAAAACCAACCTTGTTTAATCTACTACCGCCCGATGAGACTAATATTCATTTCTCAAATAAAATTGTGGAGAACGATACCTTGAACATTCTCAAAGAAGAATATATCTATAACGGTGGTGGCGTTGGAATAGGCGATTTCAATAACGATGGCCTGGAAGATATTTTCTTGTCTGGAAATATGGTTTCTAATGCTCTTTACCTGAATGAAGGAGAAATGAAATTTCGGGAGGTTAGCCAGGAGGCTGGTATTGAAGGAAAAAGCAGATGGTGCTCAGGAGTCTCAGTAGTGGATATTAATGAAGATGGCTGGCTGGATGTCTATGTTTCGGCTACCCTGAGAAAAGATACATTGAGCAGAAAAAATCTGCTCTTCATCAATAATGGATTGAATGAAAATGGAGTCCCGGTATTCAGCGAGTCAGCAGAAGCCTATGGGATAGCAGATACTGGTAATACCACCCAGGCAGCTTTTTTTGACTACGATCTTGATGGAGATCTGGATCTTTACCTGCTTACCAATGTGTTGGATGCACGCCTGCCCAGTAGCTTCCGAAACAAAATCGTGGATGGCTCAGCGATCAACAATGACCGCCTCTACCGTAATGAAGGAAAGGGGGCAGACGGAGACCCCCGGGGTGGACACCCGGTGTTTACGGATGTGAGCAAAGAAGCAGGAATAGTGATAGAAGGTTTTGGCTTGGGAATTACAGTATCCGATATCAATCTGGATGGCTGGCCTGATATCTATATTACCAATGATTATCTTAGTAATGATTTATTGTACATCAATAACGGAAAAGGACCAGACGGAAAAGTCACATTTACCAATCGCGTAGCTGACTATCTGAGACACCAAAGCTATTCAGCTATGGGTTCAGATGTGGTAGATTTCAATAATGACGGACTGGTAGATATTGTAGCACTGGATATGCTTCCTGAGACCAATGAAAGGAAGAAACAGATGGCAGGGCCAAATAACTACACCACCTATATCAATAACGAGAGGTTTGGCTTTGAGCATCAGTATGTGAGAAATACGATGCAACTCAATAGTGGCTTTGTTCCGGATGGCAATTCACAATCCGGTCATCCGGTATTCAGTGAAATTGGTCATCTGGCAGGAATCTACCAAACCGATTGGAGTTGGACACCCCTGGTGGCTGATTTTGATAACGATGGTTTTAAAGACCTGATCGTAACCAACGGTTTTCCTAAAGACGTAACAGATAGAGATTTCGCCTCCTACCGTAGTGGGCCTGCTGGTGCAGTAGCCGGAAATATGTACATGAATAATCTTATTCCGGTAGTTAAGATATCTAACTATGCCTATCAGAATAACGGCGCTAAAGATGGGCAGCAACTTACATTTTCTGATGTAACTAAAGACTGGGGATTAGACCAGCCTTCCTTCTCTAATGGGGCTGCCTATGCTGACCTGGACAATGACGGTGACCTCGATTTTGTGGTAAATAATATCAATGATAGTGCTTTTGTATATCAGAATACACTCTATGACGCAAAAGAAAACCTCTCAAATCATTATCTCAGGTTGAAGGTAGAAGGCTCACCTTCTAATTCAGGCGCAATAGGGGCAAAAGTAAGCATTCACTATGGCCAAGGTAAAAGACAATTTTTTGAAAATGCCCTGTATCGTGGCTATCTATCCACAATGGAAAATGCAGCCCACTTTGGTTTAGGAGAATATGAGACTGTTGACTCTGTTCAGGTATTCTGGCCGGATGGCAAATACCAGTTAATTGAGAATGTAAAAGCTGATCAGGTACTTACGTTAAGGCATGAGGAGGCAACAGAGATTGTTTCACCAGACATCAACCAGGAACTCCAACTCAGTACTGCCAATGCTACTTTTAGGAAAGCGAATGCAGAGTATGGAGTAAGTTATCATCATGATGAAGAAGACCGTATTGATTTTAACATGCAGCGTACCCTACCCCATAAGTTCACTCAGATGGGACCAGGAGTAGCAGTAGCAGATGTCAATGGCGACGGCTTGGATGATTTTTATATAGGCGGTTCAGCTGGAAAAGAAAGTAGCTTGTTTTTACAAACTGCTCAGGGAAAATTTGAGAAGCCGGAAAATATCAAAGGCGGAGAAATGATGGAAGAAGACATGGGAGCATTGTTCTTTGATGCTGATAATGATGGAGATCAGGACCTGTATGTAGTAAGCGGAAGTTATGAGCATGTCAGTAATACCGGAGCCAATCAGGATCGCTTGTATATTAATGAAGGAAATGGAAAAATGACCTTGGATACCGAGGCCTTGCCGAAATTAATAGTCAGCGGATCTTGTGTTAAGGCAGCAGACTATGATCAGGATGGTGATCTGGACTTATTTGTAGGAGGAAGAGTGGCTCCCGGTCAATATCCCAAGCCGGTCAATAGCTATATATTGAGAAATGAAGGTGGAAAATTCACCGATGTAACACAGGAAGTAAGTCCGGTACTAGTAGATTTTGGTATGGTAAGCGATGCCCTCTGGACTGACTTTGATGGTGATGGCAAAGTAGACTTGCTCATTGCAGCAGAATGGCAGCCTATCACTTTTTTAAAGAATAATGGAGATAGTTTTGAAAATGTCACTGCTCAAAGCGGCATCAGTAGCAAAATAGGTTGGTGGAATAGCCTTACCTCAGGAGACTTTGATAACGATGGAGATACGGATTATATAGCCGGAAATTTAGGGTTAAACACTCCCAATCGTGCATCAGAAGAGCAGCCATTGTCGGTATACGCCAAAGACTTTGATAATAACGGAGGCTATGATGCAGTACTGGTAAAATACATTAAAAATGCAGAAGGTGTAGCGAAACCTTATCCAGTACATAGCCGGGACGATATGATTTCACAAATGGTAGCCATGAAAAGGAAATTTCCCTTTTACAAAGATTATGGCCGGGCAACAATTGATAGTGTATTTACGCCTGAGCAGTTGGAAGGAGCGATAATCTACCATGCTACCCATATGGAAAGCAGCTATATTGAAAATCAGGGGGATGAAACCTTCAGTATTAAGCCATTGCCAATGGAAGCTCAAATTGCTCCGCTCTACGGTATGCTCAGCCATGATGTAGACGGAGATGGTTTTCTGGATGTACTGGCAGTTGGTAACGATTACGGAACGGAAGTAGCCATAGGAAGATATGATGCTTTGAAGGGATTGTACCTCAAAGGGGATGGTCAGGGTAACTTTCAGGCAGTGGAATTGATGCAAAGTGGCTGGTATGTACCCGGTGATGCCAAAGCTTTGGCAGAATTAAGAGGGAAAAACGGCGAAAGCATTTATCTGGCATCCCAGAACCAGGATAGTCTGATTCTGATGACTGAAAAACAAATAGACGCTGGCCACCTAGTAGCATTAGAGCCGATGGATGCCTGGGCAGAAGCTAAAATGGATAATGGGGGTAAGTGTAGAATGGAATTTTATTATGGTTCAGGCTACCTATCTCAATCTACCCGCAAGCTTAAGCTTAGCCCTCATGTTGTTTCGTTAACCATCCACAATTTTAAAGGGGAAAGCAGAACTGTGAATTTGGAGCCGGAGAGTTAATGAGAGCATCTCTACTGATTTTGGTTTTGACAGGATTGATGGCTTGCCAGGGCAGTGTAAAAGACATCACAGTAATTCGGCAAGCCAGTAATCCTCACTTCCCCCCTTTAGATAGTATTTCTGGTCTGGATGGAGAGCAGCTGTCCTATATTTACTGCCAGCAGTGCCATCAGTATCCGGAACCTCAATTCTTGAAGTCTGAGCAATGGGAAGATGGAGTCCTCCCTCGCATGGGACATCGGCTCGGAATCTGGAAATCCCGCTCAGAGGCAGTCCAGGGACTTGACATGATGGAAGAATATCTGGTCAATCAGGCAAACATTTATCCCAAGGAACCAATGATTAGTGAAGAAGCATGGAATAAACTCAAGAACTATTATCTAAGCCACGCTTCAAAAAATACTACACAACTCACCTTTCCTCAAAATAGCAGTAGGCAGTTTGAAGCACACCAGCGTAGGCTGAACAATGACATACCCTTGCTCACCATGCTGGATTATGATGAAAAATCAGGCCAGTTGCACATAGGGCTGAGAAACGATCAGTTGTGGATTGAAGATGAGGAAAGGACAATAAAAAAAATTACTACTACAGGCCCACCGATAAGCAGAATCAAACAAAACAACAAGTATGCTCATGTGCTGAGCATGGGGATTATGGATCCATCTAACCAGGCGAAAGGCATGCTCTATAGAGCTTTTGGCGATAGTTTGCAAGCTATTGCCGGCGAATTAAGAAGGCCAGTTCATTTACTCTCTCACGATATCAATGAAGATGGTGAAGATGATCTGCTGATCAGTGAGTTTGGCAATGATATCGGTCAACTCAGTGCGGTGCTACTCAAAAAAGGGAGACCGTACAAAAAGCAGGTGCTCATTCCCGAACCCGGTGCGCGTAAAACAATTGCTTACGACTGGAACCAGGATGGTAAAGAAGACCTGTTGGTATTGATGGCGCAGGGAGACGAAAGAATTGTCTTGCTGGAAAAAGAAGAAGCCGGACTGTATCGGGAAAAGACTTTGCTACGCTTCCCTCCTGTCTATGGCTCCAGCTACTTTGAACTGGCGGATTTTAATGGGGATGGCCTAAAGGATATTGTGTATGTAAATGGAGACAATGCTGACTATTCCTATGCCCTTAAGCCTTATCATGGAATCAGGATATTTCTTAATCGCGAAGAAGAAACTCCCAAAGAAGCCTACTTTTTCCCATTCTATGGTGCAACCGAAGCTGTAGCATGGGACTTTGACCAGGATGGCGATATGGACATTGCAGGCATCGCCTACTTTGGAAATTTTGAGGGCAATGCTGCATCGGGAGCTGTTTATTTAGAGAATACTACTAAAGAAAAAGGCTTGACCTTCCAGCCGATGCAAATCCCTGAAGCTTCCAGCGGGCGCTGGCTCACTATGGAGGTAGCGGACACTGACCATGATGGAGATGAAGATCTTCTGCTCGGTTCATGTGTACTCGTCCGCACTCCTGTGCCTGACACTCTCAAAACTTATTGGGAGCAAGAAGGCGCAAGTATTCTTCATTTGGAGAATAAACTGAAGTAGCCCCACCATTTCCTTGATATAATCCTTAAGGTTTGGCGACAATGTTGAGTGGTATTTATCATTCCAACCAAGTAGGTAAATAATAAGTCTATAAGTAAAACCTGCTAACTTACTGTATCTTTTTAAAACATTGGAAGCGCTGCAAACATAAAAACTGGCCTATGAAAAATAAAAGTATATGGTGGATGATATTAGGTGCATACCTCATGAGTATAAATATCAGCAATGCCTGTTCTGTACTCTATTATGTGGATCAGCATACGGGCAAAATTTATGTAGCCAATCATGAAGATTATTGGTATGATGTAAAAGCCTACATACAAATAATGCCGGAGACTAAAAATAAGTTGGCAAGACTATGGTACGGCTGGGATCAGTTTGCACAGGGAGGAATCAATGAAGCAGGTTTATTTTTTGATGGGGCAGTTACCCCCCGGCAAAATATTCCTGAGGGCTATGGCTCTCCTGAAAGTAACCTCGGTGATGAGATTCTTGCTTCATGTAGCACCGTTGAGGAGGCTTTGACTTTGCTGGAAAAGAGAAAAATAGCCTTAGCTGATGCTCACATAATGTTTGGAGATAGTACAGGCAATGCAGTGGTAGTAGAATGGTCGGCAGGAGAAAAGAAAATTGTTAGGATTACTGATCATCAACTTATGATGACTAACTTTCTGCTTTCAGATACCACCCAGGGTAACTACCCCTGTTACCGCTATGCAGCTATGGATAAACGAGTGCAGGAATTGCAGCATCGGGATACAGCTGTAAGTCTGCTTCAGGTAGGAAATGTATTAGGCGGGGCAGCTCAACCTCCAGTTGAAGATGAGAGTGGCAAAGTAGGTGGAACTGTATATTCAACCTTTATCAATATTACTGATATGGAGTTTGTACTGGTCTATAAGCTGGACAATGCAAAAGTCACAAAACTCAACCTGAGACAGGAGTTTGCCACAGGCAAAAAGAAAAAGATCAGACTAAAGTAGCTCACCTTCAATTCTCCCATATAATGGCATTCAAAATCATCTGAGCGATCTTGGGGTTTTCATAATCGGCAGGAGTTTCTCCAGGCATGATGTACACTATTTCTCCCTCTCCATAAGCTTTGTACCACACCGCCCTGTCCTGCATGAATAGCTCACCATTGCGAGGATCATAGTATTTAAAACCACACAAAACAGTTTTCTCCCGTCCGTCGGTAAATTTGTGATTCATATACACTTCTGTCTTGGGAAGAGAAATGCTGGGATACATACCTTCTACCGCCGGTCCATCAGAAGATTGATAGCTGACCTCTGGCCCCCACTCAATGTTATGATTGGTGATGAAATGATTAGGATTAAGATTAACCAAAATCAATGTAATGCCATTTTCTCCATCATGGTACCAGCCGTAGCCTTCACCGGGTTTAACCGGGTGAGAAGAAAACTCAGGATGATCTAGCTGCATCCCCAGGAAATCAAAATAGAATTCATTACGGGCTTTACCACTGCTGATAGAGTGGTGAAGGCAAATATACCGGCCTCCAGCTTCGGTATAACTGATGATAGCTTTTTCAGTGGCCATATCCAGCCCACCATGAATAAAACCGATCACAGCCTGATAGCCAGACATATCGGTGGGTAAGTGATCCTGATCTACAATCTCTACCTCTAGCTTTCCGCTGCTACGCAAAAAAGGAGCAAGTACTTCCAATTGAGGCATTTCGTCCTGTACAATCAATACTTTTTGGGCCTGTACAAGCTGAGGGGTAAAAGACAAGAAAATGATGAAAAGTAAAGTGTAAAAAAAGTGAGTCAGATTTCTCATAGTTTGTAGATTATCAGATACGACGAAAAAGATACTTTCCTTTCTTTAAAAGAAAAAAATAGTTTTGAGAACAAGTTTAACAAAAAACCTATAGCTATGCCTTATAGAATAAGGAAGAAGTTTGGCAGTAGGTTGAATAAGCGATTAAATTTTGAGTTAACAGTAGTGAAAGCAAGTTTATTTTGATTTAAATGCTTTCTTCTCCTAAATTGATAGCTTGTCTTATTATCAGCCGAAACTTTATTGTTCAAAAAGATGCCGGAAACTATTACCCCTAGCCCCGAGCTGGACCAAAGCCTGCTTAAAAATTCTGAGACTTCTTCAAAACGTTTGCTTTCACTGGACGTAATGCGAGGAATCACTATTATTGGCATGATCATCGTCAATACGCCAGGATCATGGCAACATGTATATCCGCCTCTTCAACATGCGGAGTGGCATGGGCTTACACCTACCGATCTGGTCTTCCCGTTTTTCCTATTTATGGTGGGTGTTTCTATTACTTTGGCTTTTGCCAAACGTATGGCCAAAGGCGTGAGCAAGACTCCGTTGGTAACAAAAACTGCTAAGAGAACACTCATTATTTTTGCCTTAGCCATGTTTCTGGCCCTCTTCCCGGAATTTGATTTTGCCAACCTCAGGGTAGCAGGTGTATTGACAAGGATTGCACTGGTCTATTTTATCTGTAGCCTGATCTTTCTGCAAGTCAGAACCTGGAAAGGAATAGCCGCGCTCAGTGCTGTCCTTTTAGTGGCTTACTGGCTGATGATGGTACTGATTCCTGTACCGGGCGTAGGCCCTGCCAATCTCGAACCGGGTACTAACCTGGCTGCCTGGCTGGACAGCGTAGCCATGCCCGGGCGTCTGTACCGTGGAACGTGGGACCCAGAAGGCCTACTGAGCACTATTCCTGCCGTAGCCACCGGCCTTACCGGAATATTAGCGGGCTTCTTGATTCAGAGTAAAAAGAGTGGTGAGCATAAAATCATCTGGATGATGGTAGTAGGCACCGGTCTTTGTGCCCTGGCCTATCTTTGGGATCAGGTATTTCCCATCAACAAAAACTTGTGGAGCAGCTCTTATGTACTGGCTTCTTCAGGCATGGCAGCTTTATTATTAGGATGTTTATATTGGCTCATCGATGTACTGAAGTATCAGCGCTGGACACCCTTTTTCGTGGCTTTTGGCATGAATGCCATTACCGCTTATGTATTACATGGTATGCTCATCAGTGCTTTCCTTGATTATGATGGAGATGGTAAAACGTTGAGGGCAGAGAGCTATGAGGCTTTGGTAAGCATAGGGTTAGGAGCAGAACTGGCTTCTTTTGTTTGGGCAATACTCTACATGCTATTATGCTTCATTCCCATTTGGATCATGTATAGAAGGAAAATTATCGTAAAAATATAGTCCCTTGTTCCAACGCTAAAGCATAGAAAAAGGGAGATAATTTCTATTTCTACAGAAAAAGGAGGGCTAACACTCACTAAAATTTTGGTGAAGTAGCACTCCTTTTTTCTATCTTTATAAGTCGCCTTACCTACACACAACCCAAGTTTTGAGAAAGCCATGAAGAACCTAATCAATTCACTGTGCCTGATTTTGCTCTTGCTGCCAGTCTACAGCTATGCGCAGCAAGGAGATGTCTACTTTGCCGCGCATCCTACCATCTCACCGGACGGGCAAAGTATTGTGTTCAGTTATGAGGGCGATCTGTGGCGCCTGGACGAGGGGCAAAAACTGGCGATGCGTCTGACCGGTATGGAAGGTGAAGAAACGCATCCTTATATCTCTCCCGATGGTCAGTGGATTGCTTTTACTGGCTCCCAGTATGGTAGTGAGGATATCTTCCTGATTCCTATTGATGGAGGGGAAATACAACAGCTTACATTCCATGAAGCATCGGATGAAGTGGACTCCTGGTCCTGGGATTCGCAGTATATCTATTTTACTTCTGACCGGGAGAATAGCTTTTCGGCTTTCAAGGTGAATGTGCAGGGAGGAACACCACAGCGCTTGTTTGGCAATTATTTTAATACCGTGCATGATGTAGTGGAGCATCCCACTTCAGGAGAGTTGTTCTTTAACGAAACCTGGGAAAGCGCCCGTTTTGCCAGTCGTAAAGGCTATAAAGGCGCCTACAGTCCGGACATTAAATCCTATAATACCAGCACAGGAGAGTTTAAAAAATATACTGACTATGAAGGCAAAGAGATGTGGACCACCATTTCCCAGGATGGTAAAGTTTTCTTTGTCTCTACCGAAGCCAATGGAGAGTACAATCTCTATCAGTTGCAGGAAGACGGCAGCCAGCAGCCACTTACCGATTATACTTCTTCGGTCATGCATCCCCAGGTATCAGCCAAGGGCGAGAAGATCGTTTTTGTCAAAGATTATCAGCTGCATGTGTACCATGTAAATAATGGCTCTACCGAAAAGCTGAGCTTTAGCGTACCCCGCAACCTGACGCTCAACAAAGCCCAGGATTTCAATGTGGAAGATAAAATTTCCTATTTTGATGTCTCTTCCGACAACAAGAAACTGGCTTTCGTCTCCCGTGGCGAACTCTTCGTATCGGATGTGAAGGGTAAATACGTGAAGCAACTGGAAACCAATCCCATGGGCAGAGTGAGCGAAGTCAGCTGGCTCAAAGATGACAAGACCCTGATCTTCAGTCAGACGGTCAACGGTTATCAAAACTGGTTTACCATCGCTGCCGATGGCAGTGGCACGGAAAAACAACTGACCAGCGAAAGCCAGAACAACCGGCAGATGTCGCTCAACAGCGATAAAACCAAAGCGGTATATCTGAGTGGCAGAAATGAAGTCAAACTCATGGACCTGGAGAATTTCAGCAGTCAGACGCTGGCCGAAGATGAGATTTGGGGCTTTTACAGTTCTACGCCTTACTTCTCACCCGATGATCAGTATGTGGTTTATACCGCTTACCGGGATTTTGAGCAGGACATCTTTGTGCATGATCTGAATTCAAGCAAAAGCACCAACATCACCAGTACGGGAGTATCGGAGGTCCAACCTTTCTGGTCGCCGGATGGTAAATCGCTTTTCCTCTCTACCGACCGTACCAATCCCGGCTATCCTTTTGGTACCAAAGACGCTCATATCTATCGTATGCATTTTGACCGCTACGAGAGACCTTACCGCTCCGATAAGTTTGATGAACTTTTTGAAGAAGAAGAGAAGGAGGAAGATGAGGAGGAAGGCAAGGACAAAAAGAAAAACAAAAAAGAGAAGGATGAAGCTGATGAAGATGATGAAAAAGAGAAGGTGAATGTAGAAATCAATTTTGAGGATTTGATGAAACGACTGGATCAGGTGAGCACCAGTGTGGGAGAGCAGTCAGATCCTTACGTCATTCAGAAAGATGAAAAGTTGATCGTCTTTTATATTTCTAATCATGATAAAGGCAAGAATAGCCTCTGGAAAACGACAATAGAGCCTTTTGAAGATGATAAAACCGAAAAAATAGAAGGGCTGGAAAATGTGTATGGTTTTGGTATTGCCAAAGCAGAGGACAATTACTACCTCTGGGCGGATGATAAAATCCATACGCTTGACCCGGAGGCAGGCAAGGTAGAGGCTATTGATATTTCCTACCAGTTTAGCCGCAACCTTGAGGATGAGTTTGAGCAAATGTATTATGAGCTTTGGGCCAATCTGGAAGAAAATTTCTACAATGAAGATTTTCATGGCATCGACTGGCAGGCCATGCGGGATAAGTATGCTGCTTTTCTTCCCTACATCAATTCCCGCTCCGACCTGCGCCACCTGACAGATAATCTGCTGGGAGAATTGAACTCCTCTCACCTGGGTTTTTACTCCAGTGGTGAGGAAGAAAAGGCGTACTATGATTTCAATACTTTGGCGACAGGCATACAGTTTTCTGAAGATAATCCTTATGAGGTAAAGCATATCGTCAAAAACAGCCCTGCCGATGTCAAAGGAAAAGACGTACAGCCGGGCGATAGGCTGACCCATGTGAATGGAGAAGCCATTGATACCACCAAAAATCGGGAATATTATTTTACCAAGCCCAGCGGTAAGGATGAAGTACTGCTGACTTTTGAGAGGGCAGGTAAAGCCCGTGAAGTCAAGTTGCATCCTACTTCCTACTATGCCATCCGTACCCACCTCTATGACGAGTGGATAGAAGAAAATCAGCAGTACGTCAATGAAAAGGCTGATGAGCGTATTGCTTACGTGCATATGAAAAATATGGGTATGGGTTCTTACGAAGCTTTTGCCGAAGAGATGGTCGCTGAAGCCGATGACAGGGAAGCTCTGATTCTGGACCTCCGCTACAATACCGGAGGTAATGTACATGATATGGTGCTCAACTTTCTGAGCCGTAAGCCTTATCTGCAGTGGAAGTACCGCGGTGGAACGGCTACTTCTCAGCCTAACTTTGCTCCCGCTGCCAAGCCTATCGTTTTGCTGATCAACGAACAGAGTCTGAGTGATGCGGAAATGACCGCTGCCGGTTTCAAAGCCTTAGGTTTGGGAACCATCATAGGTACGGAAACTTACCGCTGGATCATTTTTACTTCCGGTAAAGGTCTGGTGGATGGCTCCTTTTACCGCCTGCCTTCCTGGGGTTGTTATACCTTGGATGGCAAAAACCTGGAAAAAGAAGGAGTAAAGCCGGATATCCATGTGGCCCAGACTTTCAAAGATCGCCTGGATGACAATCAGCCGCAACTGGATCGGGCCATTGAAGAAATTATGAGCCAGTTGAATGTGCAGGGTAAATGATGTACAGCCACTTGCTTCTGGCGAGTGACCCATATCCAAAGTGACCACCGGCCACCCCTGCTACTTTTTTCCAGATTTACCTGACAAAAATCATTGAGTGGCTAAGCTAAAATATTGTATTTTCGTGACTCGTACCGATCCGAAGATTCTGAAATAACCATGAAGCAGCCGACTCTTTTTATAAGCATTTTTATCCTTTTTACCTTTTTTCAAGCTGTTTATGCGCAGTCGCTAACGCAAACCATACGGGGACAGGTGGTGGATGCAGAAACCAGACAGCCGCTCCCTGGCGCAGCCGTTTATCTGCTGGATACCGATCCGCTCCTAGGCACTACTACCGACGAGGAAGGTAAGTTCATCCTGGAAGAGGTGCCTGCCGACAGGTATGTGCTACAGGTGAGCTTTGTAGGCTACCAATCTTATATCAACCCTGAACTGCTGGTGACTGCCGGTAAAGAAACTGTACTGGAAATTGCCCTGCGGGAATCGCCGCGTAATCTGGAGGAGGTAGTGATCAGCGGAGAAAGCGTAGCCTCCTCTCCCACCCTTGATCCGGTGAGCAGTCGGGAGTTTACCGTGGAAGAAACCCGGCGCTATGCTGCCACCTTCTTTGATCCTGCCCGGCTGGCTACTTCTTTTCCAGGAGTATTGGGAACTAACGATCAGGCCAATAACATCTCGGTACGGGGCAACTCGCCCAACAGCGTACTTTGGCGATTGGAGGGTATAGACATTGTCAACCCTAATCACCTTTCCAACGCGGGGACTTTTAACGATCGCCGGGTGCAGGGCGGAGGTAGCCAGTCGGTGCTCAGCGCACAGATGCTGGACAATTCTGCTTTTCTTACCGGTGCTTTCCCGGCACCTTTTGGCAACAGCATAGGCGGGGTATTTGACATGAAATTGCGGAAGGGTAACAATCAGCAGCGGGAGTACACCGCACAGCTAGGATTGATTGGTCTGGAGTTTGCTGCCGAAGGGCCGTTTAAAGAAGGAGGGGAAGCCTCTTATCTGGCCAACTACCGCTACTCTACCGTAGGCTTGCTGACCAACGTCATAGGCTTGGACTTTGGTGGTGAAGCCATCACTTTTCAGGACCTGGCTTTTCACCTGTCTTTACCTACCGAAAACAGTGGCGAGTTCAGCATCTTCGGGATGGGAGGCTTGGGCAAAAATGTGTTTGAAGCCCCCCGTGACTCTGCCGACTGGGAAAGTCAGGAAGATCGTTATGATGTGACTTTCACCAACGATATGGGCGTGATAGGGATGACCCATGCCTTACCCATCAATGAGCAGACCTTCTGGAGAACCAGTCTGGCTGTATCTGCACTGAGCAGCGATCGCTATGGCGACCGTCTGGATCAGGATTATAATGCGGTACGACTGGAAGAAGACAATTACCGTGAAAACCGAATCTCTCTGAACACCAGCCTCACCCGCAAACTGGCTCACAGTCAGTCGCTGAGAACTGGACTTATTTTTAATAACCTTCATTATGATCTGCTGAGCCGGGAAAGTCCGGTTGGTGGAACATTGCAAACGCTGGAATCCGGCGAAGGTGGCGGGCAGTTATATCAACCATATCTGCAATGGACCAAAGATTTTACTTTTCCGCTGAGCTTCAGAGCAGGGCTACATGCTATGTACTTTAGCCTGAGTGATGCCTTCTCGTTGGAGCCCCGAGCTGAGGCAACATGGAGTCTGGCGGATCAACAATCGCTAAGTTTAGCCTATGGCCTGCACAGTCAACTGCAACTGCCAGGGATTTACTTTTCTAGAGTGGAGGGTATGGCTGGAAATCCCAATCAGGACCTGGATTTTACCAAAGCCCATCATTATGTACTGAGCTATCACTTGCAATGGAATCCTTCTCTGAGTCTGCGCACCGAAGCCTATTATCAGGATTTATTCAACGTTCCCATTTCTCAGGACCCAAGCAGTACTTTCTCGGCTTTGAATGTGTTTGAGGGATTTGTTACCGAAGAACTGGTAAACGAAGGTACAGGCAAAAACTATGGTCTGGAGGTGACACTGGAAAAAAGCCTGGCCGAAAGTTATTATTTACTGTTGAGCAGCTCGCTCTATGAATCTAAATATACGGCGGCAGATGGCATAGAAAGAGATACTCGCTTTAACGGAAATTATGCCTTCAGTTTTACCGGAGGCAAGGAATATAGCTGGAACAGTAATGACAAACAGCGGGTGCTGGGCATCAACTTGCGTTCCGTTTACTACGGTGGTTTGCGTGAAACACCCATTGATGCCGAGGCATCTCGTGAGCAGCAGCAAACCGTTTTCATAGATGCACAGGCTTTTACTAATCAGTTGGATGATTACTTCAAAGTAGATTTTCGTCTCAGCCTGCGCACCAATAAAGCAGGCTATACTTCGGTATGGTCTTTAGACCTGCAAAATGCCCTCAACACTCAGAATGTTGCTTTTCAATATTATGACACTGTGGAGGGAGAAGTCATCACCAAATACCAGCTTGGCTTGATCCCTATATTGACGTACAGAGTCGAGTTTTAACAGTTGATCTCTACCTACATAAAGATGATTTTATCTGCAAGGCAGTCTGATTTTTTGGAAACCTGATAGCTCTAGTAACTCAGTGTCCGCTGTAAGAGAGTGCGAGGGTAGAATATGGTAGTATAGATTAAAATTGATATATTTATCATAAGCTATTTTAATGAGTTTACCTTCTGCAAACCCCTTAAATTACCTCACTACCTAATACGCCACAAATGTTAGAAACAGCAAAAGATAGCAAAGTTCTCTTAGCGAAAATCCACGACAAGCGAAAAGAGCTTGGCGTTTATCTTGCCAAGACTGAGCCTAGAAACACCAGACTTATCAATTCTTCTATTATTGCCGGTGCATTAGCGGCTGCTTTGACGGCAGGCCCTGGCGTTGGTGGAGAGGGATTTATTGGGGCTGCTAAAGATGTGGTGTCATTTGGCATTCCGGTATGGCAAATGTTGTGTCTCGTTGCTACCGTTCTTTCCGTTTCAGCTGTCATCGCCAATGGCATGTTGAAATCTCATGGCTTTACCTCCAAAGTTGCCAAAACACGTGCCTGTGATGCTAAACTAGAAGGTCTTGAGACGATGCTTGAGTTAGAGCAAGTAGACATTAAACAGGCTGCCCAAGTCTACACTCAATGCCTGACAGAGATTTCTCATATCTGAGTATCTAAAGTATAAACTAACTTTTTATCAATTCTTGAAGGAAGCTTAGAGGTTCTTACAATCTCATTTGAAAAGAGATAGGAGAGCAATAAGCTATCTCAACCTACTGTTTCAACTCAGCGCATTTCTGTTATATTTGTAAAAAGCAAACGATTGCATAATTGTAAATATATATTGTTTGCCTCGTCCTAGAAGAAATAGGAGTTTATGCAAATGACAGTCTAAAAATAAAAATTCAAGATGAAGAAGCGCTTCATGACTTATGCTGTAATAGTTTTTTTATCATCCTTATGCCTCTTTTCCTGTAACAGTAGCTCCTCTGAAGAGAGTGCTTACCTGCAGGATGCTGAGGCCATTCAACAGGGAAAAGAGTTGTTTACTCAATACTGTGCTTCCTGCCATAATTTTGATCAGGCACTGATTGGTCCTAATCTGAGCGGTGTAACTACTGAGGCAGGGCATGACTGGCTTAGCAAGTTTATTGTCAATGCGCCGGAAGTGATTCAGAGTGGCGATCCCCGTGCTACAGAACTTTATGAGCAATATAAGCAGTACATGCCGGCTTTTACCTCACTGGAAGAACAGGAAGTAGAATCTATTCTGGCTTACATGAATACCTATCAGGAAAAGCCGCAGGAAACGCAGTCTGCTCTGACTGCCGCCAATGCGCTGGAAGATCCGATAGAAGAGAAAATACCAGCTTCCGGCCTAACGCTGGTGATGGACGAATACTTAAAGGCACCGCCTTCAGCCGATGAAGGTATCCGTGCCCGTATCAACCGTATGGTGGCTTTCCGGCAGAATGGAAAAGAGCGAATGTTTGTCAACGACCTGAGAGGTAATCTGTACGAAATTATCAATGGAGATTTCAAGGTCTTTCTGGATATGAAAAAGCAGATGGGTGAAAATTTTATGGATAACCCTGGCTGGGGTTCTGGTTTAGCCCATTTTGAATTCCATCCCGAGTTTGATCAGAATGGCCTGTTCTATACCAGTCATACCGAAAAGCCTGGTTCTGGAGAGGCTGATTTTGCCTATGCCGACTCTATCAAAGTCACCGTGCAATATGTACTGACCGAATGGAAAATGGATGATCCTACGGCCAGCAACTTTTCCGGTAGCAAGCGTGAGGTTTTGCGTGCCAATATGGTGACACAGATTCATGGGGTGCAGGACATTAACTTTAATCCTACTGCCCAGCCTGGCGATGATGACTATGGCTTGTTGTACATAGGCGTGGGAGACGGAGGTGCTGCTTTTGGCGGTTTCCCTTTTATCCCGCATGGCAAAGACCGCATCTGGGGCTCAGTCTTGCGCATTGATCCTTCGGGTAACAATAGCAAAAACGGACAGTACGGTATTCCGTCCATCAATCCCTGGGTGGATGATCCTGATGCACTGGGTGAAATTCTGTGCTACGGTTTTAGAAATCCTCATCACTTTGCCTGGGAGCCTTCGGGAGAAAGAATGTATGTAACCGATATCGGGCAGCATCAGATCGAAGAAGTCAATATTGTAGTGCCCGGAGGCGACTATGGCTGGCCGGAGCGAGAAGGTACTTTTATGATCAATACAGGAGGTAAGGCTGATCAGGTGTTTCCTCTGCCTGATAATGATCCAGACAAATTTATTTATCCCGTAGCACAGTACGATCATAATGAAGGAAATGCCATTATCGGAGGTGTGGTGTATCAGGGAGAAGCTATGCCTCAACTGCAAGGTAAATTTATCTTTGGTGACATTGTGAATGGAAGAGTCTTTTTCGCGGATACAGACGAAATGGAATTAGGAAAGCAGGCACCTATCTATTCGTTGCAATTAAGGCTTAAAAATGAGAGTGATACCACCAGTTTTCAGACATTGAGTGGCGTGCAGAGAGTCGCCCTCCGCTTTGGTACAGACACCAATAATGACTTATACTTATTCACCAAGAGTGATGGCGTAATTTATAAAGCGATAGCTTGTGAAGGAAATGAAATGGCAAGTATTGAGAAGTAGCAAGATGGAAGCAGGAAGATAGAAGTTGGAAGAACTCCCCACTTCTATCTTCCGTCTTTTTATAATCTTTCCACAATTCTCGCATAATCTTCATCCTTGAGTTCAGAGGCTTTGGTGTATTGTTTCATCACCTCTTTCATAATCATATCCTGCTTTTTGCCAATGCTCAAAGCTTCGGCATAGGGACGGTGAGAGAAAGTTACCATATTGTAAAGCGGAACCCATTGCTCGGGATAGCGTAGGTATAACTCCTTTTCAATTTTTTTGCGTTCTACAAAAGTCTCATCGGCTACCAAATCACGCATTTCTATGAAATTCTGCAAAGCCAGTTCGGCAATGGCATCCGCATTGGGCTTGCGGCTTTTCTGAAACTGGAAAATTACCTCAGCGAGAGCAGCAGGTTTTTCAGAAAGCATTTCGGTAAACAAACGACAGTCTTCAAAAGCCGCATTCATACCCTGCCCATAAAAAGGTACAATGGCGTGGGCAGCATCGCCCACCAGCAATTGTTTTCCATTGTAAGTCCAGGGATAGCAACGAATAGTAACCAGATCTGAAGTAGGGTTTTGGAAAAATATCTCCTCCAGATCAGGCATGAGCGGCAGCGTATCAGAAAAATGTTCTTTAAAAAATTGCTGTACCTGCTGCTTATTCTGTAAGGCTGCGAAGGATTTTTCTCCGTCATAAGGGAGAAAAAGCGTGCACGTAAAGCTTCTGTCTGTGTTGGGCAGAGCAATGAGCATATAACCTCCCCGGGGCCAGATGTGCAGTGCATGGGGCTCCATGGCATATTCTCCTTTGGAAGTAGGCGGAATACTCAGCTCTTTATACCCATGCGCGATGTAGTGCTGACTGTAATTGAAGCGAGGTATTTTTTGTAAGGCCGAGCGTAGCGCAGAGAAAGCCCCGTCAGTACCTATGAGCAGATCAGAAGAAATGTTCTTCGTTTCTCCTGAAAAGCGGAAACGTGCTTCATTTTTAGATAAATCTACTTCCTCACAAATGTGATTAAAATAATAGTTCACCCCTTTTTCCTCTGACTGACTAATCAAAATATTATTAAGGACCGATCTTGACACAGAGTAAATAGACTTACCATCCGT
This sequence comes from Catalinimonas locisalis, assembly GCF_038039535.1. Taxonomy (NCBI): domain Bacteria; kingdom Pseudomonadati; phylum Bacteroidota; class Cytophagia; order Cytophagales; family Catalimonadaceae; genus Catalinimonas; species Catalinimonas locisalis. The sequence continues at coordinate 60,327 of NZ_JBBPHP010000005.1, forward strand.
GCTGTAAGGCTGCAAATGTGTTTCTCCCTCCAGATTGTGAATCATGCGTCCTTTCATAGGGATAGCCTGTTTGCGGATCATCTCCTCTATTCCTGCTTTGCGCAAGGCTTCCCAGCCTCTGAGGCTGAGCGCCAGATTGATAGAGCGTCCTTCGGCAATTTGAGCATTACGAGGATCACTGCGTTTTTCGTATACACTGACCTGATAGCCTTGCTCTGCTAAAAGCAGACTCAGCAAAGAACCAGCCAGTCCGGCCCCTAAGATGTCAATATGTTTAGTTTGCTTATTAAGCATGCAAAGTGGTTTTTAGAATTTCATAGAAGCAATGCACTTCCTCAAAAGTATTGTACAATGGATTGGGAGCTACCCTAATAACGTTTGGTTCGCGCCAGTCTACCATGATACCAGCTTCAGTAAGTTTTTGAAAAAGCTTTTTGCCTTTCTGCAATACAAACATAGAAAGCTGGCAACCTCTTTCCTCCGCTTGAGATGGCGTAATAATTTTGATATGCTGTCCCTCCGGGTCAGCTTCACGAATGCAGTTTTCCAGAAAGCCGGTAAGTTGTACACTTTTCTTTCTTAAGTTATTCATTCCAGCCTGAGCGATCATCTCCAGAGAAAATCGCTGCACTGCTGTGGATAAAATGTTTACGTTACTCAACTGCCAGCCATCTGCGCCATACATTGGCCTGAAGCCTTTTTCCATTAGAAAGCGCTCCTTTTCATCATGCCCCCACCAACCGGCAAAACGAGGTAGCGATGTGTCATTCGCATAGCGTTCGTGGATAAACACTCCTCCATTATTTCCCGGTCCTGAATTCAGGTATTTATAGGTGCACCAGACAGCAAAGTCTACGTCCCAGTCGTGTAATTGAAGAGGAATGTTACCAACCGTGTGTGCCAGATCAAATCCGGCCTTTGCGCCTATCTCATGCGCTGCTTCAGTGATTTTTTGGATGTCAATGTATTGACCGGTATAATATTGTACACCGGGGAAAAGCACCAGCGCAATTTCTTCCCGATGTCTTTGCATCGTAGCGATGATATCCTCCATGCGCAGCCTTTCTTCTCCCGGCCGAGGTTTTACTTCAATGATAGCATCTTCAGGATCATACCCGTGAAAGCGGACCTGACTTTCCACCGCATACTGATCGGAAGGAAAAGCACCAGCTTCCAGCAGAATTTTGTATCGCTGCCCAGAGGGGCGGTAAAAGGAGACCATCATCAGGTGCAGGTTCGTTGTCAGGTTATTCATGGCCACTACCTCATGTTCATGTGCACCGGTGATATGGGCGAGGGGTGCTTTTAACAATTTGTGGTAACTAAGCCAGGGCGCAGGCGCTTCAAAATGACCTTCTACTGCTTGCTGCTGCCATTTGCCCAGAGCTTCCTGCAAGTAGTGAGTAGCGTTTTTAGGTTGCAAACCCAATGAGTTGCCACAGAAATAGATTTTGGTCTTTCCTTCCGAGTTTTTTGGAATATAAAATTGCTCTCGGTAGTGTTGTAATGAGTCTTTTTTGTCTTGTGCTAAAGCTGTGTCTAGAAGTTCATGCATTTTAATATTAGTGTTATGGTGCGATAGTGTTATAGTTAGTGCTAGAGTACATGTTCTTCAAAAACCATAACACCAGAACACTTAGAACTATAACACTTTTCCTCCCTACAGCAAATTTTATAATTTTAGCGGAGTTTTCTATGATTTACTAAACTATCAAAGATGAATATTGATTTGAGCAGTAAAAGAGCTATTGTTTGCGGAAGTACGCAAGGCATTGGCAAGGCAGTGGCAGAAGAACTGGCCAGCCTGGGAGCTTCCATTACTCTGGTAGCCCGCAACGAAAAAAAGTTAAAGGAAGTACAGGCAAACTTACCTACAAATCAGGGACAGGAGCATCATTATGTGGTAGCAGATTTTTCCCAACCCGATTATGTTAAATCAGCGATACAGTCTTATCTGGATAAGATAGAAGAAGTACACATTCTGTTGAACAATACCGGCGGACCTCCAGCTGGTAAATTATATGAGGCTGATCCTTCAGCATTTATCCAGGCGGCACAGATGCATGTGGTCTGTAACCATATACTGGTGCAGGCAGTTTTACCCAAAATGAAGGCAGCTAAATATGGGCGCATTATCAATATTGTTTCCACTTCGGTAAAAGAGCCAATTCCTGGCTTGGGTGTTTCTAACACTACGCGTGGTGCTGTGGCTAGCTGGGCCAAGACTTTGTCTGGTGAACTCGGACCTATGGGAATTACCGTAAATAATGTGCTTCCTGGTTCTACAGAAACTGACCGTATATGGGCCTTGATCAGTAACCGGGCTAAGGAACAGGGAAAAACGGAGAAAGAGATAGAAGAAAATATGAAATCGCAGATTCCTCTGCGGAGATTTGCTCAACCTTCCGAAACGGCGGCAGCAGTAGCTTTTCTGGCCTCACCTTCAGCGGCCTACATTACTGGAGTAAGTCTACCGGTGGATGGGGGTAGAATCAATTGCCTGTAATACAGATCAAATTTTATGCGTTGGAGGAGATATTTGTTGAAAGTGGAACAGCAGCTTGAGAATTCCCAGCTACGTTTCTCCTCCATTCTCTTACTATTTCTACTTTGGTTAGCCATCCAGCTTAGCACTTTTCATTATTTAGGAATCAGGACAGGCTCAGACACACAGCTTTATGTAGATGCTGCACACGATTTTCTTAATGGAGAATGGCCTCAGGGAAGGTTGATCTGGTACACTACTTATATCGTCTTTCTCGCTATGGTTTTTGCTTTAGGAGGGAGTCTTCCGTTAGTAGTTTTTCTGCAAATGTTGCTTTCAGGAATAGCCGCAGTCGCCCTATGGTTTTCTGTGAAAAGGATGACGGATAGCTTCTGGACCAGTTTTGTTGCTGTCTTGCTCTACCTCTGTTGGTTCAAAATCCATCAGTGGAATATTTTTATTTATACAGAGTCATTATTTACCAGTCTGGCTATCATCACCTTTGCCATACTGCTAAACTTAAAGCGTCCTTATCATTATATCCTTTTTACTATTTTATTTCTGCTTACCTTCTTCGTCAGGCCGACAGGTTTCTGCTTTTTGATAGGTGTGATGTTGTATGGGATGCAGAAAGTTCCTTTAAACTTTAGCATGAAGTTAGTGTTCGGAGCCATCCTTCTGCTGGCTTGTTTTTTCTTACTTAACAATATGTTGAGCCAGTTTACGCTGGTGGAAAGCTATGCAAAAGGGGAGGTCATTTACCCAAATATAAGGTTGGGGGTAGAAGTTCCGAACGATCTGATGATACCGGATACCAGCCTTTCCCCTCTTGCTCGTTTGGGTATGTTTGTGTTTTATAACCCTTTTTACTTCATCAAAATTACGCTGCTGAAGCTGTTCCTCTTTTTGGCTAATGTAAAACCTTATTTTTCATGGTTGCATAACCTTCTGATTACGCTGGTCTTATACCCTTTATACATTTTTGCCTTTTTGGGTTTTAAACATTTTCACGAAAAGAGATGTGGGAAATATTTCATACTGGGCTTTATCCTTGTCCAAAGCCTTACGGTAATGCTCACCACAGAAAACTGGGATGGCCGTTTTCTGATTCCCACTCTGCCCTTTATATTTATTTTAAGTGCAATGGGAATGCAGTGGATATCCAGAAGAGTCAGATACATCTGGAAAGGGAACAGTCAATAAAAAGCCTTCCCATTTTCACAGGAAGGCTTCTTCTCAAACCAAATAATCACCAAATTCTAAGTGGTAGAAGCGAAAGTTTTTCCAGCTTCTTTAGGGGTTTTCTTTAACTTAGCAATGTTAAATATCTTTTTAGTCTTATAGCCGGTATAGCTACATTCGTAATATTTCATCAGCGTACCTTCTTTTTCTTCAGTAGGCGATTCTATAATTTCTTCTTTCACCACCCTAAGTGTATAATAACCACAAGTAGGAGATTTTTCGGCATGCAGATGTCCTTTATATTTCTCAATCTTTGTTTCTTCGGTCTTCTCATCTATCCAGACATCATAGTCTACTGAGAAGATATTTTCTTCAGCCTGCATTCCTTCATCCAGATATACATCTTCTTCTGATTCACTGAGTAGTTTCATTGGATTACCCGTGCTGGAAATTCTGGGCTTATACCTTAGCTTCTGCAAACGCTTTTCAATAAATGTAGGATAGTAATATTCCAGGTAGTTGTAGATCACAACGCCGAGAATCATGCCAAACATAAAAGAGACAAATACACCTACAAAAACATACAACCACTCTGTAGCCAGTATGGAGGTTACAAAAGTGCCTGCGGCTATGAGCAGTATCAGGAAGCTACGCCAAAGCGTCTTTTTCTCATGCTTATTGATAAAATCATACTTAGTCTTTGGGTCGGAGGTGCCACCCAGTCGGATAAAATAAAAGATGAGCATTCCTACCCCCACTGCGATTAAGGCAAAGGAGAGGAAATATAAACCCTGCCTAACGATATTGAGTAAACCTTCCATGTTGATGTACAGTTATATTACCTTGTGATTTGATATTGATTATGAGCGACTTGACGTAAAAAATGTATACACAAGTACGGTAAAAAGCATTAAATAGTGAAAAATACCCTTACTCTAGTTTAACGAATATATTACATCAGTCATTACCTCATCAATACAATAAAATTTACAAAAAAACTGCGTGAATTAATAGCAAGAAGACTATAAATTATCCTTTACAAACGCCGTCATCATTCTGAAAAGGTGGAGGCGAGTATTGCCACCATAAATTCCGTGGTTTCTGTTAGGATAAAAGAAAGATTCAAATTGCTTACCAGCTGAGATAAGGGCATCCTGTAGCATCAGCGAATTTTGTACATGCACATTATCATCCCCTGTACCATGGATGAGCAGATAGTTTCCTTCAAGCTTTTCTACATGTGATAATGGTGAGTAAGCATCATATCCTTCAGGGTTGAGCTGAGGGGTTTGCAGGTAGCGTTCTGTATAAATGGTGTCATAAAAGCGCCAGTTGGTAACCGGAGCCACCGCGATAGCCGACTTAAACACATCATTACCTACAAATAGCGCGAGTGAGGACATATATCCTCCATAACTCCAGCCCCAAATGCCTATGCGTTCCGGGTCTACAAAAGGCAACCTGCCAAGATAACGAGCACCGTCAATCTGATCTTGTACCTCATACTTACCCATTTGCCCATACGTGGCATGTTTGAAAGCTTTACCTCTGCCTCCGGTTCCTCGGTTATCGATGCTAACTACGATATATCCTTCCTGTGCCAGATAATGATGCCAGTAATCACGATAACCCATCCAGTTGTCACGCACCAGCTGGGAGCCGGGGCCACCATATACGTACATAAGCACCGGGTATTCTTTGGAAGGATTGAAATCTGCCGGTTTTATCATATAGCCGTATAGCAGGGTGTCTTCAGCATTACGGAAAGTAAAAAACTCTTTTGTCCCCAATTGATATTTATTAAGGCTATCTAGAAGCTCCGGATTATCTTCCAGCACACGTACTAAATCTCCCGAAGGTGCTTCATGTAAGCTTACTTTTAGAGGTGTTTGCGAAGAAGAATAGTCCTGGATATAAAAATCACAGCCAGGGCTGAAGTCTGCACCATAAGTGCCCGCTTCCTGGCTCAGCTTTCTTTTTCTCTTACCCTGGAAATCAATAGCATACAAATGCCGTTCAAGAGGAGAATCTTCAGTAGAAGTAAAATAAATAAGCTCTCGCTCCTCATCTACGCCCAGCAGTTCGCTCACTTCCCATTTCCCTTCGGTGATTTTTCTTTCCTGTCCACCGTCCATATTATAGAGGTAGATATGTTTGTAGCCATCCTTTTCACTACTCATGAGGAAGTGCTCTCTGTCTTCAAGGTAGGTAAGGTTGTCATTAAACTCTACGTCAACGTAGGTATCGGAAGTCTCACTTAAGATCACATCACTTGCTCCGCTGCCAGCATCAGCATGTAGAATCTCCATCTGATTCTGCAGACGATTCATCCTGATAAAAGAGAGTACATTTGGATCTTGCGTCCACTGAAAACGAGGTATGTACATATCGGTTTCTGTGCCTACCTCTACGCTGACAATTTTATTCTCAGGAAGATGATAGACAGATAAGTTTACCTCAGAATTTTGCTCACCTGCTTTGGGGTATTTGAAGCGATAATCTTCAGGATAGAGCTCGTTCCAGAGCTGCATATTATACTCTTTGACAGCGGATTCATCAAAGGAGAGAAAAGCAATTTTTTCACTATCGGGAGACCAATAAAATGCTTTGGCAAAGCCAAATTCTTCTTCATACACCCAGTCGGCACTACCGTGGATCAATTCGTTGAATTTTCCATCTTCCGTCACCTGATGCAGTTGCATATCACCCAGGGTAACATAAAAGAGATTATTATCCCTGACAAAAGCTACCTTACTGCCATCCGGAGAAAAGGTGGCATAAGACTGTTTTCCTCCATCATCCAGCGCTTGAAAATTATCTTGACTGATATCGTAAAGGTAATAATATGCTTTTGTGGAGCGACGATAGATTGGTTCTGTTTCGGTGGCAAAAAGCACTTTATTTTCATCAGGACCTAGCTGATAATCATCAAAAGCCAAGGCATAAGGCTCATCTCCAGGCACCAGTTTTGCTCCGTTGACCAATGTGTCTACTACTTCAGCAGTATTGACATCATAACGGAGAATATGTTCGTAGTAGGCAGTATCATCGGGTACTACAGAAGTATAATGCTGACCATCTTCCATCCATCTGATGCCCTGTACATCATACTGATAGAAAGTCTGGTCTTCAAATATATTTTCCAGAGTAAGGGGTTGTTTGTCCTGGGCTTTTACATAAAAAGATGATAAAGCAATAAGGCAAATTAGTATTAAGTACTTATTAGGGTAGGTTTTTATATGAGTTATAATGATCATAATGTATAAAGATGAGAAACTAAATCATTTTGCTGATAACAATTTTCTAACTTAAATATTATATGAAAAAAGTTAAGCATATTTTTTAGGATTGCGTATCATACAATATTAATAAGCATCTGCTAGTAAATATGAGTAGCACTAAAAGCAAGAAAAAAAGTTTTAAGGAACTGATTAACTCCGGCTCAACGGCAGTGTTAGTAGATTTTTATGCTACCTGGTGTGGTCCCTGCCAGACATTAAGTCCTATCGTGCAAGAGGTATCAAAAGAATTGGGAGACCAGGTAAAAGTTATTAAAGTGGATGTCGATAAAAATCCGGCAGCGGCACAACAATTTCAGATACGCAGCGTTCCTACCCTGATGATTTTTAAAGGAGGAAAAGTGCTTTGGCGCAAAGCCGGTTTGATGACCAAGCGAGAGTTACTCTCTTCGGTGCAGCGGGCTGTTGAAAGTTAGCCAGCTTTTGATTCCAGGTGACTATTTTTTTGCTGATGATAGGAGTTAAGTGTATGAGAAATTTTTTTGAATTGTACCTTTTTAGTTTTTCAAAGAAAATACCATCCTGTGTTACTGTAATTTAGTTTTGAAGCCCGGGGCTTAATTCGGCTATCCTCAATAGTTTAGAGTAAGAAGAATAGCCCTCTAGAATTATTTTCAGGCTTTATTAACTAAAATTCCTCTAAAAATAATATGTACCTTTTTTTCAACTATTACATGAACAATATGATAAAAAAAAACTTGGACAAGTAGATACTGCACAAGTTTTGCATGAGACATGTAATTATTAATTAAGTTTTTTCAAACCAAATATTTTAACACGTATGAGTAAATTGTTGCGTTATTTTTTATTTAGCTCATTAGTACTATCCGTACTTTTTTTAGCGAGTTGTGAAGAGGATGGAGAAGATCCTATTGGAGATTTAGCCGTATCTCTTGATCCTTCGGAAAGTATTGAGGCAGCCCCTGGAGATACTGTGGATGTAGAAGTAACTCTTACAAATGCCTCAGCCGGTGCTGAAGCTACTGCTCTTACCGACGGCGGTGGTGATTTTATTGGTGATGGTTTAGTTGCCTCAGGTGAAACTGTACAGTTTATAGTTCCTGAAGACGCAGCTTCTGGAGATATTATTACATTAACATTTTCAGTAACAGATGGTAACTCTCAGGCAAGTGAACAGCTTGAAATTACTGTTGGCTTTGAGACTATCGTAGATATAGCTACCAGAAGTGATGATTTTGAAACATTAGTACTTGCACTAACAGCGGCAGATTTGGTAGAGGCTCTTGAAGGGGACGGTCCTTTCACAGTTTTTGCACCAAATGATGATGCCTTTGCAGCAGCAGGCATTACCTCTGAAGCTGACCTTCCTGAGACAGATGTATTAACTACTATTCTTCAGTATCATGTAGTGTCAGGTTTAGTTTTATCAACTGACTTAGAATCAGGTTATTACGAAACACTTAGCGGAGACAGTGTATATGTTGATGTAACTGATGATGGTATTTTTGTAAACGGTGCAGAAGTGCTTACTGCTGACCTTGAAGCAGGAAATGGTGTTATCCACGAAATAGAAGAGGTATTGATTCCTGATGTGACTTCTTATGAGGCATTCTTGTTAGCTGCTCCGACTGCAGAAGAAACTTCTGAAACCTTTTTCAGCACAAGTACAGGCGAACTTTACTCTTTTGATGATGTGGTAAGTTCTACCGAGCCTCTTTCTGCTGAAATAGATTTTGGTTATTTCTATGGAAATACATTAGAAGCTACGCTTCTTTCTCCCGATAATGGAAACTGGACAAGCACTGTAGGTTATGATATGGGAGAATGGAACCAACTGAATACAACAGTATTCAGAAGTACTAATCTAAGTGCCGAAGGATTTGATGCTATTGCATCATCACAGGGAGACGCCATAGAGGCAGAATTTGAAGCTGGAACTGCAGTAACCAGCCCAGGACGAATCAATGGTCTTGTAGCTGACGATGTAGTTGCATTTCAGACTGAAGATGGTCGTTTTGGACTTGTTAAAGTAGTAGAAGTTGTTGGTACTACCGGTGCAAATGATGGTATTAGAATTGAGGTAAAAGTGACTCAATAATTATTGAGGAATATCATATAAAAAAGCTCTCCGTATTGGAGAGCTTTTTTTGTTTTATAGCCCTACAAAAGTCTTTCGGTGCGAACAAATATAGTTTAAGTGTGTTGAGATATGACAGGTCGGAAGTATATTCTGCGAGATATCAGGACGTCTATTTCTATATAAGATCAAGAAATACCATCAGACATTTTTCAATGTGTTTCAGATTCCGGCAGTTGTATAAAAAATGATTTTTCAAACTAAATTAATGAAGAAGATGAATAAAGCTTTGCGTTATTTTTTATTTAGCTCATTAGTACTCTCCGTACTTTTTTTAGCGAGTTGTGAGGACGATAATGAGGGACCATCCGCATCCATCTCCCTTTCTATAGATGGTGAAATTGTTGAAGAGGATACTTACATCGCTCCTCCCGGTTCAGATATCGAGATCACTCCATCTCTGGGGGCTACCAGTACCGAAGAAATTACTGTAGTAACCAATGGGGCGGCGGTAAGTGTGCCCAGTAATAATGTTATTACTTCAGGAAGCAGCATTACCGTAACAGTAAGTCCTACTGCTACACTTAGTGATGAAGCTACGCTTACGTTTTCGTCAGGTGGGGTAAATAGACAATTGACAATAGATGTAGGATACCAGACTGTAGTAGATGCTGCCATGTCTGACGCTAATCTTTCCACATTGGTAGCTGCGCTTGATGAAGCTGACCTTGTGGAAACTCTAGACGATCAAAGTGCTGAGTATACGGTTTTTGCGCCCACCAATCAGGCTTTTCAGGGGCTGATGACAGCTCTGGGTGTTACTCAGGAAGAGCTTTTGGCAAGAGAAGATTTGGCAAATATTTTAATGTATCATGTAGTAGAAGGTGCTTCAGCTTCTGGCGACCTTGAAAGTGGACAAGTGATTGAAACGTTGCATCCTGACGGGCTTAGCGTAGTAGTTACCATAGATGACAATGATAATATTATGATCAATGGTGCTACTGTTACTACCGCAGATATAGAAACAGGTAATGGTGTAGTGCATGTGATTAATCAGGTATTGTTACCACAAACCGTGGCCGAATACGAAGCAGTCTTGTTAGCTGCTCCTATAGGACAGGCTCCTGGTGAGCGCTCATCTGACACCTTCTTTAGTGCAGACAATGGTGGAATCTATTCGGTAGATGATGTTGTAAATGGTACCGATGGTATCACTTCTGCGGATATTGATTTTGGTTATTATTATGGTGTTGATAACAATGCTTCTATCGCTGCGCCTTCAGACTATCCTTCAAACGTATATAACCTTGGGGCAGGTGGAGCAAACTGGAGTGCATTGAATGCTACTATGTTTCGTGCTACTAATAACCTAAGCCTGGACGACTTTAATGCCATTAGTGCAGCTGATGCGGCCCGGTTGGTGCAGGAGTATGAAATTGCTACCGAAGATCCTGTCGCTGAAGTTACCGATTTATCGGCTGGTGAGCTTTATGCTTTCAAAACAGTAGACAATCGCTACGGAATATTCTTTGTAGAAGAAATTGTAGATGGTAATAATGATGGTGAATTTGATGGAATAGATGATGAAATTGAACTTGAGGTAAAAGTGACCAGGATGGTTGAGTAATCCGTTGATTTAACTTATAAAAAAAGCTCTCTTTCATGAGAGCTTTTTTTAGTTTATATACTGCATTGCAAAATCTTTTTTCTATATTTGCAGTTCTTTTTGGACAGCGTATTTAAAATACAAATATATCATGAGCGATCTGTTAAAATTTATAGAGGAGGAATATCAGGATGTACGTAAGAAGCACCCTGAATTTCAGGCAGGTGATACGATCAACGTACACGTGAAAATTACTGAAGGTAACAAGGAACGTATCCAGCAGTTTCAAGGGGTAGTAATTCAGCGCCGTAATGAAAACTCAAATGGAGAAACCTTCACTGTAAGAAAAGTATCAAGCGGTATTGGGGTAGAAAGAATATTCCCCTTGTTATCTCCAAGTATTGACAAAATTGAATTAATCAGAAAAGGTAAAGTAAGAAGAGCCAGATTATTCTATCTGAGAGGTCGCCAGGGTAAAGCTGCCCGTATCAAAGAAAGAAGGTAGAAACTATATTTAACGATATTTAAGCGCCATTATCTGTAAAAGATAATGGCGTTTTTTTATTATTTGTTTTTCTTACCCCACTTAAGCTGCTCATAATCCATATCATCAGCAGGATTACTCTCAGGGTTAGTTTTAGGTTCCTCTCCGGTAACTTTGGCTGAGCCCTCATAGCCTTGGTGCGCGTGATTAGTCTGCCTTTCTTGTACATATTGCTGGCTATCAACAGATTCTTGTGACTGATTTTCCATCACCTTGACGCCATAGTAATTAAAAAGCTTCTCCAACTCTTGGGTATCACTTCCTTTGAGCTTATGAATATCTATAGAAGGAGCATTTTTGATGCGATGAGCTGCTACTTTGAGTGCAACATCAGAAGCCTGGGTGTTAAATCTGAGTAGGTGAAATGGTAAGGCTATATAATCACTACCTAAACCTAAAATCCCTCCTTCTGCAAGGATAGCAATTTTGGCCTGGTTATCTTCCGGGTCAATCAGTATGTCATGGATTTTCCCAACTTCCTCTCCTGTCTCATCATGTACAGTATTGGATAATATATTGTCTCGGGTGGATAAATATTGCTTCAACATGATTCTATAAGTGTAAATATTTAACTAAGTCTACACTAACAGAACCGGGCGAGGCTGAGAAAGTTTAGCGGCCGTAGTCTATTGTATCAAGCTGATTGCCAGCTTCATCGTACATTTTCCATGCGCCACTTTCATGTCCATCCTTATAGTCTCCTTCTAATGCAATATTGCCGTTTTCATGATAAAATTTCCAGTGCCCTACTTTCTGTCCACTCTGGTAGTCACCTTCTTCCTGAATCTTACCATTACCATAAAAACACTGCCAGTGCCCATGTCTGGCACCATCAACCATTTCTCCCTTACAATTATCTGTAGTGGATGAAAATAAAAAAGAAAGCCAGATCAGAATTTGTACAACCAATATCATCATGGAAGGGCATTGAAAACTATCCGCAATTTAAGCAGATTATCACCTCTTCCGATTTTCCTTCTAAGCGCAATATTACATTGGTAAGATAAAAAGAGGCTTACAAGAGTTCATTGGCCAGGTTGGCTAGCTCAGAACGCTCCCCTTTTTCCAATGTGATATGCGCATAAAGCGGATGACTTTTAATCTTATCTATCAAATAAGAAAGTCCATTGCTCTGAGAATCCAGATAAGGAGTGTCTATCTGATAAATATCGCCGGTAAATACAATCTTGGTATTCTCACCCGCCCGGGTGATAATTGTTTTTACTTCATGGGGCGTAAGGTTTTGTGCTTCATCCACAATGAAGAATATGTTGGATAAACTCCTGCCCCGAATATAAGCCAGCGGTGTGATGACCAGCTTTTCTGTATTGAGCATTTCAGTAATGCGGGTATGATCCTTATCACTCTCATGAAACTGGTTCTGAATAAATTTCAGGTTATCCCACAGCGGCTGCATATAGGGATTAAGCTTAGATTTGATATCACCGGGCAGGTAACCTATGTCTTTATTGCTCAAAGGGACGATAGGTCTTGCCAGATAAATCTGTTTGTACTCACGCCGTTGCTCCAAAGCTCCGGCAAGGGCCAGTAGTGTTTTTCCGGTACCAGCTACTCCCTGTACAGAAACCAGCCTCACCTCAGGGTTGAGGATAGCATGTAGTGCAAATGCCTGCTCAGCATTCTTAGGTCTGATGCCATAGGCCTGCTTTTTTTCTACTTTTTCTATGCGTTGCAGGATCGGATTATAGTAGCAAAGCGCAGAGTTTTTGGCACTTTTCAGAATGTAATAGCCATTGGCGCTTACCTGTTTGGGGTTCATAAAATCTTCTACCTCGGCAAAGCCATCTTTGTAAAGGTCAGTGATTTTATCGCTGTTGACCCGCTCAAACACGGTTTTTCCACTGTACAAACTGGCTACGTGTTTTACTTTGCCAGTCTCATAGTCTTCCGCAGTCAGGTTAAGAGATTTGGCTTTAAGGCGAAGGTTAATGTCTTTGGTAACCAGAATGACTTTACGCTCAGGATACTCTTCTTTGAGCGAAAGCGCAGCATTCAGAATTTTATGATCGGGCTTTTTCTCATCAAATATTTTTTCAGCATCTACTTCGCTCTCCGGGCTCATCACCACTTTAAAAGAGCCTTTGGTTTTGCCATTCAGAGGAATCCACTCGCGGAGAGTATGCTCTTTAGAAAGATCATCCAGCATACGGATAAACTCTCTGGCCTCAAAGTTACGAGTATCACTGCCCTTCTTAAACTGGTCAAGTTCTTCCAGCACCGTGATAGGGATACCTACATCGTGCTCATCAAAGTGCATGATAGCATCATGAGCATACAATATGACTGAGGTGTCAAGTACAAATATTTTCTTTTGCTTAGACTTAACCCCATTGCTGTTGGCTTTAATCTTTTTAGTTGTGGTGGCACCAGCTGGCTGGCTGCTTGCTTTCTTTCTCGTAGTCCCCATAAATGTTTTGTGACGAATACTAATCTTCAATTACACTTTTGTACTTCCGCGGATGTCAATGTTTTCCGAGAGAGGAGAATAAATGTAAGGAATATCTTATGAAAATTTCAGCATAAAAATGTCTTCTTTTTCTCTGGGAATAATTTTGAGTACATTGGCTAAGACGAGCAAAACCAGGGTTTGTGAAGCTCTAAATCGTGGCAAATGGGCCAAGCGAGTAAACTCAGTAAGTGTGATATGGGAGTGATTGTCCAGGTATTCCATCAGCAGCTTTTCCTTCTCTCCGAAGGTAAACTTCATATCACGAGGTTTACGTCCCCGTTTGAGGATTTTCCATACTTCAGGGCTGGCTTGGAGGCTTTTATCTTCAAAACGAACGTAGGCTTTTCCCTTATGCTTATGGATACGCTTATCGCCGTTTAGCTTGTGCTTTTTAAAATCTTCGTTGAGTACGTAATGTGGCTTTTTTTCGCTTTCCTTAATTTTATAATGCACTATAGATTTTTTGCCATTGATAGGTACTACATCTACTTCATAGTCAAGCTTAGGGCGACACCACTGCTGTATGGCTTTTTCCAGTACAAAAATTTCCTCATCGGCAAATCTAATACCCGGAATATTTCCATTATCATCTACGCCAATCAGTAAGTTGCCTCCTTTAGTATTGGCAAAGGCTACAATCTCTCTGATGATCTTTTCAGGATGGGCTACTTTTCTTTTAAACTCAATATTTTCTCCCTCACCACAGCTAACCAGTTTTTGAATTTCCTGCATAGACATGACCCATAAATATTGTTAAATCTACAGATAAACAGGGCCGCATACTTTTTATGAACGGCCCATTTTACTTTACTAAATGATGATAGCCAGTATGCTATTCGTCAAAATCGTTTTCTTCGCCATAGTCAGGCATAGAAAACATACTGCTCAGCAAATCTTTGAACTGCGTACCGGCAGTGAGTTGCTTTTTGCTAAGCTGGCTGTATTCGGCTAAGCCATGTAAAGCAAATTCCATGAGGAAGAGACGCGTATTTTCATCTGTTTTAGCATGATGATTTTTGACAAGTTCTTCCAGGCCGGGCACGCTTTTCAGGCGCTTCTTATATTCCTTATTGCTGAGATCATTCAGGATATCTACTTCTTTGCCTTCTCCAAACCATTCTACGATCTTTTTGTAAGGATTTTTTTCTTTCTGCTTACGCTTATCGTCGGGATTAGGAAAGTACTTCAGAAATTGGGTACGTATGGCTTTGCCTACCAGATTATGCGCCACAATGCCGGGGCCTTCCTGCTCTCCTTCGTACACCAGCTCTACTTTACCGGTGATGGAAGGGATAACGCCAATAAAGTCAGAGACACGTATAAAAGTGTCCTCCTCATCATTCAACAAAGTACGTCTCTCCGCAGCGCTCATCAGGTTTTCGTACGCGGAAATGGTAAGTCGGGCGGATACCCCACTTTTTTCATCCACATATTCGCTTTCTCTGGCCTCAAAAGCCACCTGCTCAATAAGATCATGAGCCAATTCCGTAAGTTTGATCTTAGCTTTCTGAGGTTCTTTGATCTTGGCTTCCTGCGCCGTAATTTTCTTGCTGATCTCCAGTGTACGCGGATAATGCGTCATGATCTGGCTGTCAATCCTGTCTTTGAGCGGAGTAACGATGCTACCTCGGTTGGTATAATCCTCCGGATTGGCGGTAAAGACAAATTGTATATCCAGCGGCAATCTTACTTTAAAACCGCGAATTTGAATATCACCTTCCTGCAAAATATTGAACAAAGCCACCTGTATGCGTGCCTGCAAATCGGGCAGCTCATTGATCACGAAAATAGAGCGATGTGAGCGGGGAATAAGACCATAGTGAATTACCCTTTCATCAGAATAAGGCAGCTTAAGTGAAGCTGCTTTAATAGGATCGGTATCTCCAATCAAATCCGCTACCGATACATCAGGCGTAGCGAGTTTTTCAGCATAACGCTCAGAGCGATGCACCCAGGCAATAGGCGTATGGTCTCCATGCTCTGCTATTTCACTCTTACCAAAGTGTGAAAGTGGCTGCAGAGGATCATCGTTCAGTTCGGAGCCTTTGACTACCGGCATGTACTCATCCAGCAACTCTATCATCATACGGGCGATTTTGGTCTTGGCCTGTCCTCTTAGTCCCAATAAAATGATATTGTGCATGGAAAGAATGGCACGTTCCATATCGGGAATGACAGATTCTTCATAGCCCCAAATGCCCTCAAATACTCTCTCCTTTTTGCGCAGGCGCTGAATCAGATTATCTCTCAATTCCTGCTTAATAGACCTGGGTTGGTAGCCACTGGCTTTCAGTTCTCCTAGTGTATGAATTTTTAAAAGTTGTTCAGACGGAATGTCCTGATATTTCATTGACGTTTACAATTAAAGGTTAAAAAGCTTCAGGTTAACAAAAAGATATAAGTTCTTGCTGTGAAGAAGAACACAAAATAAAAATTTTACCTGAAACTACTGTTTAAAGTTTTTACGGCGGTTTCGGCGATAATCTTCAAAGATAAGATTACCCAAACCTTTGAGGCTGCTGTAGTAGGCGTTGCCGTTGTTGACCTCGGTAAATTTCTGCACAAACTGCTTCAGATAAGGGTCAGAGGCAATCATGAAAGTAGTGACCGGAATGCCTATGCGGCGGCACTGAGCACCCAGGTTTAGCGTTTTGTTAAGAATCTTGCTGTCCAATCCAAAACTGTTTTTGTAATACTTAATTCCCTGCTTGAGACAGGTAGGCTTACCATCCGTAATCATAAAAATCTGCTTGTTTTTAGTTTTACGGCGGCGGAGAATATCCATAGCCAGTTCCAGCCCGGCTACCGTATTGGTATGGTAGGGACCAACTTTCAAATAGGGTAAATCTTTGATCTGGATCTGCCAGGCATCATTACCAAAAACAATGATGTCGAGTGTATCTTTTTTGTACTTAGTCGTGATCAACTCTGCCAGCGCCATTGCCACTTTTTTGGCAGGCGTGATTCTGTCCTCTCCGTAGAGAATCATGGAGTGCGAGATGTCAATCATGAGTACTGTAGAGGTCTGGGTTTTGAACTCCGTATCATTGACCTCCAGATCGTTTTCGGTCAGCATAAAATTGCCTAAGCCGTGGTTGATCTGTGCATTACGGATAGAGTCAGTCATGGCAATCTGCTCCAGAGAGTCACCAAACTGATAATCACGACGGTCAGTACTGGCTTCGTCACCCATGCCGCTGTGCGGTGTTTTATGGCTACCCTGTCCGGACTTTTTGAGTTTGCCGAAGATTTCTTCTAGCGCACTTTTACGAATTGAGCGCTCAGTTTTGGCAGTAAGTTCAAAAGAACCTTCAGGATTTTCATCGGTGATGTATCCTTTATCTTTCAGTTCCTGAATAAAATCACCCATCCCATATTCATCATTAGTGATGTTGTACTGATTATCCAGGCTGGTCATCCACTGCAATGTCTCTCCAACATCACCGGAGGTAATAACCATGAGTTCCATGAATATTTTCAGTAGCTGATCAAAAGTACTTTGTCCTTGCTGATTGGGGTCGGGCTGGTAGTCGGTAAATCGGTATCCTAGCATATATGCAAAACCTTAAAAATGGTGGATTTGTTCTGTTTCTCCTCTATAACGGAAAAGTGAGCAAAGGCATTCGCTGTAGCGACATTTATTTGACGCATTTAGCCCAAAATATAGATTTGAAATATACTTAGCAAGAAGAAGTTGGAAAGTAAGGTAGGTAGGAAATGTAATACACTTATCTACATGAAGTTGGTTTTTATAAAACCCTCTCCAGGCGAAACTTTTTCTTTAGCTCCTTACCGTTTCGGAGTACTTTGACGCGAATGCGCTTGCCCGGTCTTTTGTTCACCAAAGCGCTAAACAGCCCAAGGTCAAGCTCCGGGGGGCGTCTTCCATTAATAGAAATAATCATATCTCCTTCTTTGAGTCCTACACGATCGGCAGGAGTGTCTTCAGTAATTTTAGAAATGTAAAGGGTAGTAAGCAGGGGACCGGTAGCGATCAGTTCCATGCCGCTCATGTTATACTCAAACTCTTTACGGAAGAGCCGGTTCTTCTTGATATACATCTTCTGATTGGCGTAGTCAAATACTACACGAAAGCGCTTCAAAACGGAGCCGCCGATATTACCATGGTGCTTGGTTTGTGACTGTGCCGGAAGCACGAGGCTGCTGTCTTCTGGAAATGAAGAAATGATACCTTCTAACTCATAATCGGCAAGTTTTAGGCCGTCAATACGCCCCAGATAACCATATATTTCTCCGCTAAGACCACGGCCCAGATAGCCGGAGAGATTTTTTTCAGGAACAGTAATGAGCGGGTGGGAGTCGGTATCTAGTAGCAGAGAATGGCTGGCGCCAGTATCTACCATTAACTTGAGCGGTACATAAGTAGTGTCGTTAACTCTCAGCTTCACGTCGGTAATATAGGGCTTGGTATCTTCTATGCTCATTGAAAACTCCCGGTAAGAACGACGGGGCTTGAAATGTTCGGGACGGTGGAGAATAACACGTTGATTAATGTAGTCTACCTCAACCACAAAGCGGCTGAAGATCTCGTAGCCGAGAATACCATGAATACGTACGCCAAGGTGATTGTCCAGTTGCAAATAATCTTCCTGCAACACCAGCATGGCATTCCCTTCAGCTTCTACCCCTTCCGGTAGGGCAAAGGAAATATTATTACTTACATATGCACTGATCTGCCCTTCTTTTCCCGCACCCATCAGGCGGATTACTCTGTCGTTGGGGCTGGGTACTCCTTCCACATATATATCGTCAGTAAGAATAGCAGTGCGCACTCCCGTATCCAGGATGAATTTAAGCTCATGCTCAGCATCATTGATCCTCACGGGTACCACAATGAGATTACTGTGCATCTCAAAAGGGATTTCTACACGTTTGGTTCTTTTGTTAGTAATCCGGAAACCACGGTATACAAACTGACCATAAGCCACATGAGATGCTACCTCCCCAATGGTAAAAAAAATAAAGAGTGCATATTGAATTAAAAATTTAGTACTCATGTGGCTGAGCAAGGTAGTTACAGGGTTAATGTGCTGAATCTCAGAATATATACTACATGTAAACTCTGTATATAACAAACAATCAGAAAAAAAAATTACCTCTGATTATACAATCTATACTTTGCAATAGATGAGCAGGTTCATACGCTTTTTCCTAATAAAAAGAGGTATTTTTTGTTAGATTTGCGGTTTATTCTACCTGCAAAAATACTATGTCTACTTTTTCACTCTACTTCAATCTGGGTTTTACCCATATTTTGGATATTAATGGCTACGACCACATTTTGTTTGTAGTAGCCTTGTGTGCAATCTATCTGCTCAAAGACTGGAAGAAAATACTGGTGATTGTAACCGCTTTTACCATAGGCCATTCTATTACGCTGGCCCTATCTACGCTAAGTATTATTACAATAAATCCTTCACTGATTGAGTTCCTGATTCCGGTAACCATATTTATTACTGCGATGAGCAATGTGTTCAAAAACAACAGCGGTCTGCAACAAACTGGTGGCAGGCTGAATTATGCCTTTGCACTTTTCTTTGGGCTGATTCATGGTATGGGTTTTTCAAATTATCTGCGTAGCCTGCTGGGCAAAGATGAATCTATTGTGATGCAACTATTGGCTTTCAATATAGGTTTGGAAATAGGGCAAATTATCATTGTAGCCTTATTCCTGTTGATTTCTTTCCTCTTTGTGAATATGTTACAGGTAGCCCGTCGTGACTGGCGGCTGGTGATTTCTTCTGCGATTGCCGGTATTGCTCTCACATTAATGCTTGATACCAAATTCTGGTAAATCTTGAAATAGTGTATTGCAATATTTAATTATATTTACATAAAATACCGTAAATAACTTGTTTTTCAGACTATTTAATTGATACTATGAGATATATACTAATTAGCCTAAGCCTCATAATAGGTCTCGGACAAAGCTTGTTTGCCCAGGAGAATAAGCATACCGACAAGTTTGAACAATTGGGACCGGCAGCCTTACCTACGCCTAACGTATACCGTGCAGGTTCCGGAGCGCCCGGGCATAAGTACTGGCAGCAGCGTGCCGACTACAAAATTGAGTGTGAGCTGAACGATGAGATTCAGCGCCTGACCGGCTCCGAGACAATTACCTATTACAATAACTCCCCTGACCCGCTGGACTATCTATGGGTGCAGTTGGATCAGAATATGCGCGCCAAAGATTCTGATACTTATAAAACCCAGACCAACAGCATTGCTGATCGCATGAACGTTGATAACCTGGAGAGTATCGTAGGCTATGACTTTGATGGAGGGCATAAGATTCAGGCGGTAAAGGATGCGGAAGGAAATGATATTCCCTACACCATCAACCGTACGATGATGCGAGTAGATATCCCTGAAACACTGATGCCCGGTGAGCAGATCTCTTTTTCAATAGATTGGTATTATAACGTTAATGACCGCCTGCTGATGGGTGGACGTGGTGGACACGAGTACTTTCCTGAAGATGGTAACTACCTTTATACCATCACTCAGTGGTTCCCTCGCATGGCTGTGTATGATGACCACAACGGCTGGCAGCACAAGCAGTTCCTGGGCCGTGGTGAATTTGCACTGACTTTTGGTAACTATGAAGTGGCCATTACCGTACCTGCCGACCATATCGTAGCCTCTACAGGGACGCTGCAAAATCCTGAAGAAGTACTGACTCAGGAGCAACGTGATTTATTGGAGAAATCTAAAACCGCTGATAAGCCAGTAATCATTGTAAGTCAGAAAGAGGCGGAGAAAAAAGAAAAGTCAAAAGCCAAGGACAAAAAGACCTGGGTATACAAAGCAGAAGATGTAAGAGACTTTGCTTTCGGTAGCTCTCGTAAGTATATCTGGGATGCTATGGGCGTAGAGATTGACGGACGCACTGTCATGGCGATGTCTTATTATCCTAAAGAAGCCAACCCGCTGTATGAGCAGTACTCTACTGAAGTAGTCGCCCATACGCTGAAAACATATTCTAAATATACTATACCATACCCTTACCCTAAGGCGATCTCTGTAGAAGCCTCTAACGGTATGGAATACCCTATGATCTGCTTTAATTACGGTCGCCCTAACCCAGATGGTACTTACTCCGAGCGTATCAAATACGGTATGATAGGTGTAATCATTCACGAAGTAGGGCACAACTTCTTTCCGATGATTGTCAACTCTGACGAACGTCAGTGGACCTGGATGGACGAAGGACTGAATACCTTTGTGCAGTACCTTACTGAGCAGGAATGGGATCGTAATTATCCATCTCGTCGTGGACCGGCTTTCAAGATTGTACCTTATATGAAAGGAGATAAGTCCCAGATCAGCCCTATCATGACCAACTCCGAGCAGGTACAGCAGTTTGGCTGGAATGCTTATGCCAAGCCTGCCACGGCTTTGAATATACTGCGGGAGACCGTGATGGGGCGTGAGTTGTTTGACCATGCGTTCAAAACGTATGCCACCCGCTGGGCTTTCAAACATCCTGAACCCGCCGACCTTTTCCGCACTATGGAAGATGCTTCGGGTACTGATCTGGACTGGTTCTGGAGAGGGTGGTTCTTTACTAATGATCATGTGGATATTGGCATTAAGGATGTAAAATACTTCCAGATCAATACGCAGGACCCACGTATAGAAAATCCTATTGCCAGAGAGAATTACGAGCAGGAGGAGAAGCATATCAGCCAGATGTACAACAAAGATGATGTGCCCACTACAGCGATTGAGGCTGATCCCAGCCTGAGAGATTTCTACAATGACTATGATCCTTTTGAGATCAACCAGGAAGATGTGGAGGCTTACAATGACTTTGTGGCAAGCCTGAATGAGAAAGAACGTGAACTGCTCAAGTCAGGTATGAATTTCTACGAAGTGACTTTCAACAATATTGGAGGATTGGTCATGCCTATCATCTTAGAATGGACCTTTGAAGACGGCTCTACCGAGATAGAAAGGATACCTGCTGAGATATGGCGCTACAATGCTGAAGAGGTAACCAAAGTATTTGCCAAAGACAAAAAGGTAAAGCAAATCCACCTGGACCCTTATCGTGAAACCGCCGATACCGAGGAAGGTAATAATTTCTTTCCTGAGCGTGCTGTACCTACCCGCTTTGAGATTTATAAAGAGCAGATGAACGCTCGTGGCGCTTCCGGTCCTAATCCTATGCAGAAGAAAAAGAAAAGTGAAGAAGCAGTAGGAAGTAATTAATTTCTTTCTCGCGAAATGTATCATGAAAGCGGCTTATCTTTGGAGAAGCCGCTTTTTTTATGATGTGATTAATGGTGTGAATTGTTGTACTACTGTCCATTTTCTGAAGGTGAGCTGTGAGACACAAGCCCAGAGAGTGTATGTCCCACTTTTGTCGCCCTATCTGCAATCTTTACAAACTGAAAATATACCGTAGTAGGGTTAGTTGCCCATTTACCCCAGGCCTGTACAAACACTCATCGTTTTAGTATTTTTTTTCTCAGAAGTCTTCTTTATCATTGATGCTTTAAGTATATACTATTACTTTATCATAAAGCATTGGTCTCCCTTCATGAAAAATCTACTAATCATCATATTCGTATTTTCTCTTTTCGCTAACTTATCTCATGCACAGCCGATACTCAAGCCCTCGGTCAGCATGAATATTTCAAGCGTTTCCAATAGCTCTGACTTTGATAACGCAGTAGGACAGGCAAGCTGGCAGGGAGGTGTGAGTATAGCCTATGGCGATGGTCTTTATGGGGAAATAGGCGCTTTTTTTGTGAATAAATCTACTGATTTACAAGATACTCTCGCTAATGAATACATGACTGACTTTGAGGGCATTCGTATTCCTGTTACCATTGGCTACCAGATCGTAGGGAATGAAAATAGCAGAGGAGGAGTACGTCTGTTCGGAGGAGGTTCTTTGTTCTGGATAACGGATCTGGAAACAGATTTAGACTATGTTAAAGATGACTTCAAACCCAGAGCAGGAGGAGTGTTTGCAGGGCTGGGAGTAGATTTTCTGTTTCTCTTTGCCGAAACCAAGTATGAATGGTCGCTTACCGAACTCTCGGAAGTACCTGATTTCAATCTTGGTACTCACCGCTCTTTCTTTCTGACCGCCGGGTTGAGGTTTCCTATCTGAATGCTAATAGTCCGAAAGGACATTGTTTTTATTTTTTAAGAATGTTCTGTAACTACGGCTTTCTCCTTGTCCTTCCGCAATACAAAGAAGTGAAAATAGCCATACGCCAAAAGCATAATGCCAAAGTAGACCAGGGCAATCATCAGATTGTAGATGGTCATGGCGATGAGGGCGATAGTAGCAATCACTAGCGCAATGGCCGGGAAAGCAGGATAGAATGGCACCCGGAAAGGGCGTTCCATCCCCGGTTCTCGTTTGCGTAGCACAAAAAAGCTGATCATGGAAATGATATAAAGGGAAAGCGCGCCAAAGCAGGCAATGGTGATGATTTCACCGGTCTTACCCGTAAGTAAGGCAATGATCCCGATAAACATATTGGCTACCAAAGCATAAGCTGGCGTCTGGAAACGAGGATGGACTTTGCCCAGCAGCCGGGGCACATAGCCTACCCTTCCGAATTCAAAAGTAGCTCGTCCTGCCGCCAGTATAATCCCATGAAAAGAGGCGATCAGCCCCAGCAAGCCTACTGAGATGAGCAGATGATACAGCCAGCTTTCCGCGCCCACCACATACGAAAGTGCCAGCGGCAGCGGAGAGTCTGAGGCTTCAGTACTGCCTTCAGGGTAAACTACTGCTTCCCATCCGGCTACACCTACTGCCGAGGAGAAGGTAAGCACACAGAGCATAACCAGCGTAAAGATGGCAGAGCCAAAGCCCAGCATCACATTGCGTTGCGGATTGATGGTTTCTTCTGCTACATTGGCCACCCCTTCAATGGCCAGAAAGAACCAGATGGCAAAAGGAATAGCCGCAAAAGCACCGCCCCAGCCATTGGGTAAAGCATTTTGACTAAGGTTAGCAAACTCAAACTCCGGCAGGGTAACGCCTGCAAAGATCAGCAGTTCTACCACCGCCAGCACAGTCACCACCAGCTCAAAAGTAGTAGCTGTTTTTACTCCTGAAATATTGAGAAGGGTGAAAAGCATATAGGCAACGATAGCAATGCCCAACGTAGGCATGGCAGGAAAATAAAGGTGAAAGTAAGCGCCTATGGCAGCAGCAATGGCCGGAGGAGCAAATACAAACTCAATGATCTGCGCCATACCTCCGAAGAAACCCATTCTCTTGCCCAGCGCCCGATCAGCATAGTCAAAAGCACCTCCTGCTTTAGGAATAGCACAGGCAAGTTCGGAATAACTGAAAGTAAAAGTGATATACATGATGGCAATAAAAACGGTAGCCACTGCCAGTCCGGCAGTACCGCCTTCGGCCAGTCCGAGGTTCCATCCAAAGTACATACCTGAGATCACCAGCCCTACGCCTATGCCCCACAAAAGTACCGGCCCCAGGGTTTGTTTCAGTTTTGCTTCCGCCATAATGTGTTTAGGTAATGATAAAAGGTTTATCCGGTGAACATAAGGTAAAAAGTATTATTAGTAAAATTTAAGAACTGTAATGTTGTCTCTGTGCTTAATAAAATTCTGCAATGAGCTTTGTGTAAGGCATTGCAAAAAGTTACCTTCTCCACATTTTTTCCCTTCTGATCAATCTACCTAAGTCCTGAGCTTCGTAGGTAAGATACTTTTTAACAACAAAAATCATTATGAAGAAGCACAAAGTTAAAGTATCCCTTTCCGAAAGCCAGCCCTTTCAGGCAGGCAAAGCAAACCGGAGACAATTTATCAAACTGGGAGGCGCTTCCCTTGCCATTGGCGGGATGCTACTGGCAGGTTGTGAAGAGGATGACGAAATGATGCCCAATCCTCCTGACGATGGAGATGATGAGGTGTTTGATCTGGGTAGCGGCGATGTAGGTATTCTCAATTACGCCTATGCGCTGGAGCAGCTGGAGGCAGACTTTTATACCAGAGTATTTAATAACTTCTATGCAGGCATCACTGCCGAAGAGCAGCAGGTGCTTACCGCTCTGTACTATCATGAAGTGATTCACCGTGAGTTTTTTAAGACTGCAATCACCGCTGCGGTAAGCGATAGTGCGCAGGTACTGCCTGAGCTGGAATTTGATTATGGCGATCTGGATTTTAGCAGTCGTGATGCGGTACTGGCCACTGCCAAAGCTTTGGAAGATACCGGTGTGGCAGCCTATAATGGTGCAGGAAGGCTGCTCACCAACCCTGATTATCTGCTGATCGCGGGTAAGATCGTATCGGTGGAAGCTCGTCATGCTGCGGCTATTCGCAGCCTGATCAATCCAGATTCTACTGACTTTGCGGGTGATGATGTGGTAGATCCGACAAACGGGCTGGATGTAGCCATGCCTCCGGCAGATATACTTCCGATAGCTGGACAGTTCATCACCACTGAGTTTACCGCCAATAATTTACCCACATCATAAGATCTCAAAACATTTTATATTATGAATATCATACATTTTTTAGACCATTTCACGAGTGATGAATTGACTGCCAACAAAGAGCAGGACAAGAAAAGCATAGTATCCCGCCGCCAGGCATTCAATCAGCTGGGTAGCCTAAGCAAAAAGTTGGCGATGAGTGCCGTCCCTATGGGTGCAGCGATGTTTGCTTCACAAAAAGTGAAGGCACAAAGCATGAACAGTGCAGTATCAGCCTTGCAGCTGGCGCTTACGCTGGAGTATCTGGAAGACGAGTTTTATCGTATGGCACTGGATTCAGGTGTGGTACCTGCGGGTACCCGTGCCGAGAAAGTGTATATGCAGATTTCCAAACATGAGAGTGCGCATGTAGACTTTCTGATTGCCGGACTGGGAGACAATGTGGTGGATAAGCCTACTTTTGACTTCACTGCCGGAGGCGCATTTGACCCTTTCAATGAAAATGGAATTGGTCAGGATACTGCATACGCCCAGCTACTGGCTTTGGCCCAGGCATTTGAAGATACCGGCGTACGCGCTTACAAAGGGCAGGCTACCAACCTGATGGACGCGCCCGATCTGCTTACCGCGGCATTGCAGATACATTCGGTAGAAGCACGTCATGCTTCAGAAATCCGCAGGCTGAGAGGCTTAAAAGGATGGATTGTACAGGATAATCGGGGAGAGGGTATGCCCGAAGCAAGCCAGGCGGTATACAATGGTGAAGCGCAGACCATGCAGGCTGGTTATGATACCGCTACCGAGTTTGGCGCTGACGCAGGCACTGAGGCTTATGATGAACCTCTGTCCGGAGAAGATGCCACGGCCATTGCCAGCCTGTTCATAGTGAGCTAGATATTTTCTGTAATAGATCTCAGAGTTCCTTTCTCCCTCCTCAGAGTTCTTTACAAGTAACTCTGAGGGTGAAGGCATAAATCACTTATTTTTTCATTTAAAAAACGATACGATATGGAAAGCTTATTATTATTTGTAGGAGGCCTGGGAGGATGGGAAATCTTCCTGATTCTGGCCATTATCATGCTATTTTTTGGAGCTAAGAAGATTCCTCAGATGGCGAAAGGTTTAGGACAAGGCATCAAAGAATATAAATCTGCCATCAGTGGCGAGGCAGAACGAGAACTCAAAGACTCATGATGAGTGGTAGTTAAGTAAATGTTAGCGTTACTGAGATAAGTGTACCCGCCAGGGTTCATAAGTTTTTGGTTAAAACAAAGGTGCTCCATGCTGTGGAGCACTTTTTTTATGGAATAGGCAAAAAGTAGCTAAAATCAACTTATTTTTAAGGCTTGGAGAAACCTTCACAATTATATATCCAAATCGCTAGCAGTACTCAAAAAATGAAAGCAGCCTATCATGTGGAATACGGCCTACCTGAGGTATTGAGCTTGAGAGAAATAGAAAAGCCTGTTCCGAAAAAAAACGAACTTCTGATCCGGGTGCATGCCACTACCGTAAACCGAACCGACTGTGGTATTTTGGGGGCACGACCCTTTGTGCTACGCTTTATCACAGGTTTGTTCAAACCCAAGCTTCCTGTTACCGGAACTGATTTCGCGGGTGAGGTAGAAGCAGTAGGAGACAAAGTGAGCCGCTTCAAGATTGGGGATAAGGTATGGGGGTTCAATGACCAGGGCATATCCTCCCACGCGGAGTATATGACGATAGCTGAAAAGCTGGCGATCTTACCTCTGCCCCCAGGGTTCACTTATGCGCAGGCAGCGGCAAGTGTGGAAGGGGCGCATTATGCCTACAATTTTATCAATAAAGTGAAGCTGCAGGCAGGGCAAAAGGCGGTAGTCAATGGAGCGACTGGCGCTATCGGATCAGCACTGCTTCAGTTATTAAAGTATCATGACATATATGTGACGGCGGTATGCAGATCTGTTCACTTTGAGACAGTAAAAGCCTTAGGTGCGGATAAAGTAATAGACTATACTCGGGAAGATTTTACGCAGGATACCGAGCAATACGATTATGTGATGGATGCGGTCGGCAAAAGTACCTTCTTCAAATGTAAGCCCCTGTTAAAGAAGAAAGGCATATACATATCATCTGAGCTGGGCCCCAACAATCAGAATATGTTTTTGCCCATCATTACCCCACTAGGCAGAGGTAAGAAAGTGGTTTTCCCCTTTCCCATAAGTATTGAAAAAAGCATGGAATTCGTCAGTAAGCTTATAGAGGAAGGAAAGTTTACCCCTCTGATAGATAAGAGAACATTTACGCTTGAAGAAATCCGGGAAGCCTTTACCTATGTGGACTCAGGGCAGAAAATAGGCAATGTATTGCTTAAGATGCACTAGGTCTGGCGCGCGATTGCATCGCGTGACAATCATGTCTCCTGAGTAAATAATCTACCTTCTCAGAGTTCCTTTCAGGTAACTCTGAGGAAGTAGTAAGCGGCCGCCGGAGTGGCGACTCTCGTTACGGGGACTCTGAGAAAGTAGCAATCCAATTCCCTAAGAAGGCACCACGATGCCTAAAGCTTCCAGTTGCTGCTTATCTTCGTCAAAAGCATAGCGGGCAGCTTTGATAAACTTACTCATCCACTGCTGCATCTCTTTCCGCTCCCGGTCGCGACGCTCTTTGGCCACCTGCTTGCGGCTTTTGCTCTGGTTTTGCTGTATACGGGCCTCAGCTACCGCCTCTATCATTGCTTCGGTCTGCGCCAGTTCTTCGGCAGTGATACCCCGCTGGGCGAAAGTGTCGGCCAGAGGAATAGCGTACTTATAAAAAGCTTTGACCTGCACCAGCCAGCCAGTCATATTCTGACTGCGTTTGCCGCCCAGTTTCATGTCATTCCAGGCCTGGCTTTGGGGTGTGAAAAGCATGCGGGCAAGCTTCAGGTGACCCATATAGCGAGTATTCACTGCTTTATAGGCTTCATGTAACTTTTGCGTGCTCTCCTTCTGGAGGTTCTCCTCATGCTCCCGCTCATCCTGCTGGTTCGCGAACTTAGTCAGCAGGCCATTGCCAAAGTTGATTTCCTTACGGTCGTAGCCCAAAGGAGACAGCAGCCTGATGATCTCAGGACTGGCCAATGCACCCGCTACAATCTGGCGGTTGCTTTCCAACTCATCATAAATACTCTTTCTCATATGCACTTTTTTTATGATAAAATTAAAAGAGAATTAGGAGGTGGTAGCTATACTGAGTATAAGTAAACCTACACAAGTAAGTTTGGCAAATGAAGCAGAGATTACTATACAGATGATGCTTTTTTATGGTTATAGAAGCAGGGGTAGATCACAAAAGAATGGACTGGAGGATATATCCCGACGAGGGAAATGAATAAAAGGCCGGACTTTATTACCTTCCCTCATAGGGACAGCAACAAAATGACAGTCTGGAACTCTCATCCCTATTAGGGATAGATACAAACGAACGGTCTTTTGTAACCATCCCTCCCGGGGAAGGTCATTCATTCCATCATTTCATAAGCATCCCCATTGGGGACAGTTACTCCAGCCCGGGCTGGCATAGGGTGGATAGGGATGGTAAAGGGTTTGGGCTGGGGAGTTTGTGAGGGTAAGGTGGGCAAATAGACGATTTGTAAGTGGTACTTGTGAATAAATGTTGATAAAATTTTATATACTTAGGAGCAACTCATGCTTTTTTATATTAGATCATTTAAAAGTATACATCAATATCCTTTTGCCCTCCTCAGAGTCTCTTGCAGGTGACTCTTAAATTTTTTGCACATTCCTGCTTAGGAATCTCAGTGTCCTCTGCGAGTGACTCCGAGGAGGAAGCAATTCTGAGGGTGAAAAGACATAAAAGCATAGAATCTTAGCAGTATCGCAGTTTCTAAAGTACAATAATTTGTCAACCCACCGATTACATACTGAGCGCCATGAGGTTTACTTTTGTACAATCACCTGCTATCAATGGCTACCCCTTTTTGAGCAAGCCCAAGCCTATGCAGCAGTATACAAATGGTTTGAATACTTAAAGAAAGACAATTGCCATATCTTGGCGTATGTAATTATGCCTAATCACTCACATTGTCTTTTATATCCTACCCATACGGAGAAGTCTCTCAATCACCTGGTTAGTGAAGGCAAGAGGTTTATGGCTTATACTATTGTAAACCAACTAAAGAAGTTAGAACAGCATTCTTTACTGCAACACCTGGCAGCGGGAGTACAAGCCAATGAAAAGAAGAAAGGTAAGAAACATCAGGTATTCAGGTTGTCATTTGACGCCAGAAAATGCTTGAGTGTGGAGATGATTGAGCAAAAAATGGATTATATTCATCGCAATCCTGTCAGTGGTAAATGGAGCTTGGTAGAAGACTTTGTAGATTATCCCCATTCAAGTACGTCCTATTACGAGCAGGATAGGGAAAATGATTACATCACACACTATAAAGCAATTGGCTAGATTGACAGAGACGTTACTGGAACAGCTACTGCTCCCCCTCAGTGTCATCCTCTATGGAATTTGCGCAGAGGGCATTGAGCTACTAAATGGGAGGTAGTGCAAGGTGCTCAGAGTTGCCGCAACGGGAGTTGCCACTCCGGCGGCCACTTGCAGGTGACCCTGAGGGGGGAGTGTATTACAACGAAAGCACCTCATTACTCTGACTAAGTGGACGTATATTTGCCCAATAAACGATCAGCAATCTATTGAAATAAGAGGGGATAAGGATAGGCTCCACCCACTATGTTCAAGTATCAGGAAAGATTAAAAAATCGTATACCAGGATATGAAAGTACAATTGCAATATTTGAACGATCAGGAAGGCAATCTGACAGCAGTTCAGATTCCCATTGAAGATTGGGAAAAGCTTGAAAAGAAAATAAAGAAATATGAACAAGCTTTAAAAGTGAAAGAAGATTTGACAGCAGCCTTTGAAGAAGTTAAACAGATGAGAGCTGGTAAAATTCCCAAACAATCTTTATCAGACTTTCTGAATGAATTATAAGGTAATTCCTACGCCACGATTCAAGAGACAAGCTAAAAAACTGCTTAAGAAATACAGTTCATTATCTACTGAGCTGCAGGCATTTGAGCGGGACTTGATAATGAACCCTACACAGGGGCAAAGTCTGGGACAAAATGCTTATAAAGTAAGAGTGGCAGTTAAAAGTAAAGGGAAAGGTAAGAGTGGCGCCCACCGCGTGGGGGGCTACGCGTGATTACTTATTTGATTACTGAGGAAGAGGAAATTTATCTGCTGACAATTTATGATAAATCAGAGATGGAAAGCATAGATAACAAGACTTTGAAGGAGATGATAAAAGATATCAATTAATAAAGTATACATCCTATCTTACACACATTTGAGCGCAGCGAAAACGTATGCCTTCCTTTCCCCTTCCCCAGTATTACCCCCAGAGAAAGGAAAACACAGAAAATAGTTTTATCTTAAAGCAAATGGAATACAAGACAGTCCGGTATTGACCTCATTACTAGCCGGATAAGCTATACAACTCACCCTAAGATGAAAACTTACGCCAAACTCCTCTTTGTCCTTTTGTGGACTTGTACCTCAGCCTTCGGCTCAGTGGCTATGTCTCCTCCTGTATCGGGTAGCCTAGATAAGGTGAGTACGGTGCTGTTTGAGGTGCGCTCTGATGAGATAGACAATGTGTCTTATCTATTTGGCACGCATCATGCCTTTGGCAATACCTTTTTTGATTCCCTGCAAAACGCTCATCAGGCCCTCTTATCTTCTCAAATCCTCATCAAAGAAAACCTGGATATTCCCGGTCACCTGGCCGAAGATATCATTAACCGGCGTACTGCCACTACAGACTGGACAAAGTATCTGCATAAAAGAGATCTTCCTTTTGTGGACAGTATCTTCTCCAAAAGTGAAGTAGATCTAAATAAAGTAACGCCTACAGAACTGCATATGATTCTGAGCAGATTTTACAATGAAAGGATATGCCAGGCCAAAGCCCTCGGAGATTCTGTGCTGACACTGGATGGCTATATTGGTGCGTTGGGCAGGCAGCAGGGTCTACAGCTTATAGGCCTGGAAACTATAGAAGAACAACTAGCCCTGATTGCCAAAGATGTGGAAGGCATGCCCAGAAAAGTACATAAAAGGCGGCTTGAAGGCGTGATTGAACGTATCCGCCAGCAAGACCGCAGCGCTTGCTCCCAGGCAGACTGGTACAAGGACATGGAATTTGATTTACAACTGGATCAGCCCTGTCAGAATACCCTGATACTCACCGAGAGAAATGACAAATGGATGCTTGAGATTGACAGGCAACTCCAGGCCGGAAGCTGTTTTATTGCAGTGGGCTTTAGTCATCTCATGTTTGAGTGTGGTTTAATCAATCAGTTGAAGCAGCTTGGATATACCGTACAGCCCATTCCGGTGAATTAAGATTCCTTATTTTATCCCACCTCCCACGCGTTTGAATGCAACGGGAACGCTCGGGCGAGACCCGGCATGGAACCATACTTACCGATTAATCCGAACTTCCCTTAAAAAAAATATTCACTATCCTGTAATGATTTGAGGTTTCAGCCACTAAACAAGAAAAAAAGTAGTGAGCAGCGATTTCTATACTTCATCCATTCTTCCTTATGCCGGTATTATCATCAAGATATGCCGGGCCTATACCAATACGCAGGAGGACTTTGAAGATTACTATCAGGAGGTATGCCTGCAGATCTGGAGAAGCCGGGAAAGCTTTCGGCAGGAGTCGGAATGGTCTACCTGGATATACCGCCTCTCGCTCAACGTCTGCCTGACCCTGCTTAAGAAGAAGAAAAATAACGGGCAGCATTTCGCCTCTGATGCCTTACCGGATATAGCAGTGGAAGATAGCCGTGCCTTTGCCGATGAGTCACTCAATTATCTGTATACCGCTATCCGGCAGCTCGCAGAAGTAGACCGGGCGGTAATTCTGCTTTATCTGGAGGAGAAATCATACCAGGAGATCGCTGACATTATGGGTACCAACCCCAATAACATTGGGGTACGCATTACAAGAATTAAAGAACGTTTAAAAAAACTGTTAGATGGAAAAATCAATTGAATCAATCTGGAAAGAAGGCTTCCTGAAAAGTGACGCCCTAGTGGCTCCCCGCCTCAATGATCTGTACAATCAGAAATCTCAGGATATTATTGAGAAGATCAAACGTATGATGCATATCAACGTAATTGCAATCGTTGTATTTGCCTTTGTAGTATTGGTAGGCTGGTATTTGATGGGCATTCCTTATATCGGTGTCTTTATCTTTGTGCTGCTTAATGTCTTTGCATGGTATGCCCATATGCAGATGAAGAAATTACAGAATATAGATAGAAGCAGTAGCAGCTACCAATATCTTGTAGCCTTTAATCACTGGCTGAAAGCCGGTCTCTCTAATAATGCCAGAATCATGCGCTTCTTTTACCCCCTGATTTTCCTGGCGGCAATGGCTACCATATGGTTTTCCAACAACAACGAAGCTGTGCTGGGTGAAGTAATCCACAAATATTTTCCCGGCATCAATCTGATAGGGGGCGTCCCAGTTTGGTGGTTAGTGGGGGTACTTGCAGTGGCTACTATCATGGGTTT
Source organism: Catalinimonas locisalis (assembly GCF_038039535.1). Classification (NCBI taxonomy): domain Bacteria; kingdom Pseudomonadati; phylum Bacteroidota; class Cytophagia; order Cytophagales; family Catalimonadaceae; genus Catalinimonas; species Catalinimonas locisalis. The sequence goes on from NZ_JBBPHP010000005.1 coordinate 92,999, forward strand.
ATTTGGCGAAAGAATCTACAGGTGGGATGTGAATATTGTGTATGGAAATGTATTCAAAAAGCTGGAAGAGATCATCGCAGATATGGAGGAATTAAGGGCATGATAATTCATGCCCTTAGTTTTCTCTTACAAACTTTACTGTGCCATAGGACGCTGTTGCGCATAGAAATCCTGCAACACAAAAAAAGCTTTTTTGCGCTCCCCATTGTCAGTAATCAGTCCCTTACGGTTCCAGTAATCCTGAACACCCTGATAAAGGCGCATGGTGGAGCGGAAGTCTTTCAGTATCCAGGGTGACATGCCCACTAAGCTCTGCTGTTGCTTGATCATCTCAATCTGCTTACGATATACCAATGCCTGATATTCTTCAGTAAATACTGCCAGATCCTCTTCGCTGGCGGTTTTTCCACGTTTGGCACCGGCACCTAGTTCACTGAAGACAAAGGGTTTTCCTTCGGGAATGTGAAAGCGGATTTTATGCATATTATCCAGCATGGTCTGGCGTCCCTGCTTGGCGGGCAGATTGGCTGCAGATGCCAGAAATCCGGAGTAATACCAGCCAAAATACTGATTGATGGCTGCTACATCCACAATAGCTGCCAAAGGGTCTTCAATATGTATATCCCAGGTGTCAAACTCCTGCCCGGCCATCGTAGGGAAGTAATATTCCTTGGCCATCTTCTGTATCTCTTCTCCTCCAAAGATAAGCGCAGCAGTAGTCAGGCGGGTTTGGTCCAGGCTTCTTACATGTGCGTTTAGTGCTCTGAAGAAGTTGTTTCTGGCATCAGACATGGGGGTCTCGTTGCCCAGGCTCCAGAATATGATACTGGCACGGTTCTGATCACGGTGGATCATTTCTTTCATGCGGGTTTTAGCCATTTCCAGCACTTCCGGGCTTTCAAATTTCACACTCCAGTATACCGGTATCTCCGCCCATACCAGTAAGCCCATTTCATCCGCTGCCTGTAGCATATATTCATTATGCGTATAATGGGCAAGTCTGACGTAATTACAGTTGAGCTCCTTGGCATAGGAAAGCAGTGCTTTGGCTTCAGCATAGCTGGAAGCTCTTCCCTTAGCGCCAATGGCTTCTTCGTGGAGGGAGATGCCTTTCAGAAAGACTGGATTACCATTCAGAAGTACCTGATCGCCTTTTACTTCCAGCGTACGGAAACCGATCTGATCCCTCACTGTGTCCTCAGGAGTAGTCAGCACTACATCGTAGAGCTTAGGACGCTCCGGCGACCATAGTTCGGGAGATGCGTTTACACTGATCTGTGCCCGGCCTTCTTTGACTGGAAAAGACTGGCGAATGTTGAGTTCATCAATTTCAAGCGTTACACTAGCAGACTCCACACCTTCAAGGGCAACCCAACCTTCAATACGGTTGCTGCGCTGAGGGGCAAGCTGGATTTTGTAGTTCTGAATGAAGCTTTCAGGGACTTCTACCAGTTTCACTTCACGGGTAATGCCGCCATAGTTCATCCAGTCGGTACTGGTAGTAGGGATATCTTCAGCACTAAGTGTGTTATTCACTTTGACGACCAGCAGGTTATCGCCTTCCTTAAGTTTATCAGTTACTTCAGCGTTAAAAGAAGTATAGCCTCCGGTATGGCTGGCTACATGCTCCCCGTTGACATAGATTTGTGCCTTGTAGTTGATCGCTCCGAAATAGAGATAATAGCGTTTGTATTCCTGCTTCTTTACAAAGAAATCCCGTTTGTACCAGACTTTGCCATTGTAGAAAAAGAGCCTGTCATCCTGGGTGTTCCAGTCGCCCGGTACCTGCAGGGTCAAGCCGTCTTCCAGGTTAGCCTCAACCAGTTCGCTGGGCTGTGGTTTATAGTTACGCTCCAGATAATGCATCCTGTCGTTCAGAGAGAAAACGGAGGGGTCAATCAGAGCATTCCAGGTGCCATCCAATGAATAGGTGGTACGGTCATCTACATTACCAATGATAGGAGCAGTAGGAATATCTTCTATCTGCTGGGTAGCAAAGATATCTTGTGCTTTTAGTGAGGGTAAGCCTGAAATGATAAAGATTAGTAATAGGCTTGCGTAGTAATACGGTACTTTTTTCATAATCATAGGTTATTCAGTTTATACCTTACAATTATGCTTGTTCCTACACTCTTAATCGTCCCAACGATATGATTGAGGCTTATTTAGAGGTGCTAGTGGTATCGTTAGGACCTTTTATATGCTGAAAACTTTATCAAAGCTATCGGGGGCGTACCGCATGCAAAGTCAGATTAGCTTTGGCAAAGTTCGTATCCATTATATTTGTCATAGATTCAAAGACTGCTGGTATTGAGAAGGTGTTTGCCCGGTGGATTCCTTAAAAATTCGGTTGAATGAAGATTTGGAATTGAAACCTGCTTCGTAGGCTAAACCCAATAAGGTGAAATTTCTTGATTTGGGTTCTCGCAGCAAACGCTGAAATTCTTGTACCCGGTACTCATTGATAAGCTGATAAAAATTCTTGCCTAAAGCCTCATTGATCGTTTGCGAAAGGCTCTGCTGAGAGAGATTCAGGTCCCTGATCATACTTTGTAAGCTGTATTCTGGATTGGTATAGGGCTTCTCTTCTTCCAGGTATTCGGTGATGCTTTGCGCGTATTGCTGCATCATCTCTTTGCTGAGGCCGGAGCGGTAATACTTTTCGTTGAGTAAATCATCTGTAACAGACTCATCGGACCGTAAGTTAGGTTCATAAATGACAGGCTGCATCAGGCCAAATACCAGTAGTACATAGCTCAGCATAGCCATGTTGAACTGATGCAGCCAAAAACTCATGTGGGCGATAGAAGTAAAGTAAGGGAGCAGGAAAGGGGCGGCAAGGAAAAGGATATGGCTAAGCAAGGCGATCAGCATGATAGAAGATACCCAGCTTAACGTACGTTTTCCTGAACGTGTAGAAAAAAAGTTGAGGATATTTTTGTTATGTCTGAACAGCAAAACCAAAGTAGCCACCCAGTAAGCAAGGAAAGAAACCCCAAAAAGAAGTACTGCAATCAGGTGATAGGCGCTAAAGGCGCTTTCTGCATAACGCTCAGGGCTCATGGACTCAGGTAGATAAATGACCCTGAGAATACTCACCAACACAAAGGGAATTAGGTGAACTAAGTCTATCCACTTGAATTGAGAATGGACGTAGATAAGGCTACGGACATAAAAGTAGAAAACCGGACCAGTTAGCATGAAGAAAGGAACGAAGCCTACCTTAGTATAAGTGGTAAGCCCCTCAGGAAGCAATAGTCCCAGAAAGAACAATGAGAAAATCAGGAACCATAATGATAGTATAAAATTGGAAGCGTGCCTGGGCTTTCTCAGGAAAAAAACTATTGCACTAAATATAGATTGTACCAGTCCGATGAATAACATAGGGCAAAAGCTTCATTCAGTAAGGTAGTTAATTCTCTCCAAATACGAGATAATGCGATTAATCTTTTACGTATGCTAAAAAGAAGGGCGTATTTCTATAAACAAAAAAACTATATATTCAGTAATTCTGCCTTCTTTTCGGTAGTTTCATGACATAAAAAAGCTGTTCTATTGGAGCTAAAACGAGAAATCAGGAGGTGGGACCTGGTACTGCTGCTGATCAATAACATTATTGGCGCAGGCATATTTGGGCTGCCTTCCAAGATATTTGCCTTATCAGGTATTTATAGTGTGCTGGCACTTTTTGTATGCGGCCTTATTATCTTCATCCTCGTACTTTGCTTTGCTGAGGTGGCCAGCCGATTTGAGAAAACCGGAGGACCATATCTGTATACACTTAATGCTTTTGGCAAATGGCCGGCCTTCATTATTGGCTGGCTGATCCTGATTACCCGTCTGGCTACTTATGCGGCGCTGGTCAATCTGCTGGTTACCTATCTGAGTTATTTTTATCCAATCTTTGCGGTGAGCAACGCATACAGATTTGGTATCATTATACTTGTAACGGCTTTTTTGACGCTAGTCAATTACCTGGGCGTAAAGAACTCAACACAGTTAAATAATGCCCTGGGGGTAATCAAGCTTTTGCCGCTTGCTGTTTTCATTGTAGTAGGACTGTTTTATATCCAGCCTGAAGCGGTAAACACTGAACAGCCCCTGCCCAGCTTTTCTGACTTTTCTGCTGCAGTTTTTATTTTAGTTTTTGCCTTTACCGGATTTGAAGCCACACTGGTCAATACAGGTGAAGTAAGAAAGCCGGAGAAAAGTATTCCTTTTGCGCTCATCACTGCCATCACTTTTATCGCCATCTTTTACGGCCTGATCCAAGTGGTAAGTATCGGTACTTTACCTGGTCTGGCTACTTCTGATAAACCTTTGACCGACGCAGCCCAAATATTTATGGGGCCAGCAGGAGCGATTTTTATCAGTATTGGTGCGATAATCTCCATTAGTGGAACCTTAAATGCGGTGATGCTGGTAGGCTCAAGGGTACCTTATGCCTTGAGTGTGGAAAAGCAGTTTCCTAAATTCTTTTCCTATCTTCATCCTAAATTTCGTACACCTGTTTTTTCGTTGCTGGTGTTTTCAACGATTTCTCTCTTTGCTTCACTGAGCGGCTCCTTTATCTATGCAGTATCTATCAGTGTCATTAGTAAAATCATGATTCTGCTGACAGTGTGTGTGGCACTCATCAGGTTTAGGCTGAAGGCAAAAGCAGGAGCCACTTTTTTCAAGCTTTCTTATGGATATTTTTTTGCTGGTGTAGGTATTCTCGCTTGTATCTGGCTGCTGGCTAGTGCTGAGGCAGAAGAGTTTATGGATGTGCTGATTACCACCCTGATAGGAATGGCTTTGTTTGGTATTTACAGGCTGATACCGGCTCAGAAAAATAAAAGTTAAATTGTACTGAGGCTACTGACATAGGGTTGTCACTACCCCTGCTTTTCTTTGTATGGTAATATTTTTCAAACCCATAAAACATACAAACTCATGGAAAACAGTAGCGTTCAGACAAAAGAAATCACTTCAAATGTAGTCATCACTCCCGAAGCCTTACTGGAGCAGTGGCAGGGACATCGTCGCCTTACCCGCCGTGTCATTGAAGCTTTCCCTGAAGAAGAACTTTTTAACTTCTCGGTGGGTGGTATGCGTCCTTTTGCGGCATTGGCTATGGAAATGATTGGTATCGCCGGACCCGGTATGCGAGGAATTGTGACCAGAAAATGGGAAAACATAGAGGATCTTATGGAGGAGGCTGAAAGAAATACTCCTCAGACCAAGGAAGATCTACTTAAACTCTGGGACGAGGCTACCGACGAAATCAACCGCTTATGGCCACAAATTCCCGCAAATCGTTTTCAGGAAGTAGATAAGGCTTTCGGCCAGTACGAAGGGGCTATCTACTGGAACTTCTTCTACTTCGTTGACAATGAAATCCACCACCGCGGGCAGGGCTATGTTTACCTGAGGGCTTTAGGCATTACGCCTCCATTTTTCTGGGAGCGTTAGTATGAATTTGTGTATTTCATCTCAAACTCCTCCTGGACAGAGGAGTTTTTTTTGCACTATCCTTGGCAGCAATTCTTTGTAGCAGCTCATTAACTATTTTATACAGGGAAACTAACTTTCTCCGACATGATAGGTTATGAATCTGTTAGATGAAAAAGAATCTATTTTAATTTTTTAAACTTGTTTGATATGAATGTAGGCAAATCACTACTGGCAGGTGTGGCGGGAGCCACTTTTTTGAATGTTTTGCACGAGAGCGTACGCAGGCTTGTTCCTACTGCTCCAAGGGTAGATTTATTGGGTAGAGAAGTGGTAAGGCGCGCTTTTCATAAGCAGGGAAAAAAAGCGCCCCGGGGGAATAAAGAATATGCCATCACCCTGGCGGCGGATGTAGTCTCCAACGCGCTTTATTATAGCCTGGTAGGTTGGGGAAAAGGGCGCTCCGCCTGGATCAGAGGATTATTGTTAGGGTTGAGCGCCGGCTTGGGAGCAGTCAAAGCACCGGATTATATGAAATTACCTAAAAAAGCGGTCAAGCGCCATCAATCTACCAAACTGATGACAGTAGCCTGGTATCTGCTGGGTGGCCTGGCAGCAGGTACAGTGGCTCAACTGATCAGTAAGCGCCGCTAGCGTTTTGCAACAAATACTTTTTTTTCTGCTTCAGGTGTTGGTGCATCAGAAGCAGGAAACTATGCTCATTAGCACCAGAATACTTGCCTTATGAAGCTATTCAAAAAATCTAAGCCCACTCCTCCCTCAACTTCTGTTCTTATTCGCAAATTATACGATTTCAGAGGTGCTCCTGTAGTAGTGCTTAGTGTACTTGCGCTTTTTGTACTGGAGAGAAAGTATCCTTTGCGAAAGAGAAAAATAGCTCAGATTCCCCGCCTACTGACCAATATACAACTGGTTCCTCTTGCTTCGCTTAGCCTTAGGCTGGCCTTGGTACCGGCCATTGTGCAGGCCGCCAGATTTTCACAAAAGAAAGATTTTGGTTTACTCAGGTGGCTTCCTTTACCTCCCGTATTGTCCAATTTACTGGGTTTTATGCTGCTGGATTACAGCAATTATGGCTGGCATTGGCTGAACCATCGTTCCCGCTTCATGTGGCGTTTTCATCAGGTACACCATGCCGATATGGATATGGATGTGTCTACCGGACTGCGGTTTCATATCGGTGAAATGCTGATTTCAGTCTTTTATCGTGCCGCTTGCGCTGCTTTGGGAGGAGTGAGTCCCCGCACTACTATCGTTTATGAAATTGCTTTTGAGCTGGCCAATAATTTTCACCACAGCAATACCCGCATGCCTGAAAAGTTTGACCGGGGGCTGAGCCGACTAATTGTCACTCCTCGCATGCACGGGATTCATCATTCCATCGTCAGACAGGAAACCGACAGCAATTACTGCATTGTTCTGACTTTCTGGGATCAACTGCACCGCACCTTTAAGATAGATATACCACAGGAGGCCATTAATATCGGCGTACCTTATGTGAGAAAGCATCTGAAGGCAGGCGCGCTGATGAAAATGCCCTGGGAGGAAGCCGGTAAATGGCAACTTCCCGATGGCACTGTACCTCAAAGAGTTCCGCTAAGCCCGCCTTCAGATGAGACTGAGGATCGGTAATTAATGAGTTAAAGCCAGATAAGCTTTAGCCACTAGTATAATTTGTGTTTCACCAACCTTAACTTCTAACGCTTACGCAGATAAATATCGCTGCTGATGGTTTCCAAAGCTAACCTTTTTCCTCCATCGCCAATTTGTCCTTTGAGGGTATAGCCTACTGTCGGAGGATTTTCTTTTTGGTTGAGGATATCAAAGTCAAGATCAGTATACAGTTCACCGGTGATAGACTTGAGTGCCAGTTCCGCTTGCTGCCTTTCCTGCCAGTTAAAGTCAATGAATCCGCTGATAGATTTGATCTCGGTATCTCCTTCCAGCCCTTTGGCTTCTATGTCAGCGCTGATGGTTTTCATTTGTAGCATCGCTGAACGGGGAACATGGATGACATAGTTGATTTCCGCGCATACCGCAATCTGTTTTCCATTACGATTGCTCTGGTAAGAATAATGTCCATCCCCGCAGTCTTCTGCTTTCCCGTTCTGTAGGATTTCATCATCCAGATCAGCAGTGAAAGTCAGCGTTTCGCCTTCCTGCACCTCCAACTGATAAGCGTCATTGAGGCGATTATTATTGATATCTACCGTAGCAGTCAGGCTTACTTCATTTTTGTCCCAGCCGGAAAGCATAATACTTTCACCGAAAGGAAGGTCAAACATGATTTTTTGTCCGGGGCGGTATTCCAGATTATGCTCTACTATTTTTTGAGAAAAAAGAGAGGAGGATGCCAGCACTACACAAACCACTGACAAAAGGTATTTTAGGTAGCTTTTATATTGCATAGCTATTGTGCTTTTCGGATGTAAATATTGCTGCTGATGGTTTCAATTCCCAGTTCGGCGCCCCCTCCATTGGTACTGGCTTCAATGGTATGTCCACCGCCCAGTCTCCGCATATTGCTTCCTTCTCTATCTTGGTTGAATTCCATGTCAAAATCTGTATAGATTTCACCGCTGATAGATTTCAGCTTAAAATTTGCCGGACTATTGGCGGGCAATGAAACTTCCACATCGCTGCTGATCGCAGAAATTTTACTGGCTGCGGCCTGATTTAAAGCGCTAAATACAACTTCTATATCCCCGCTGGTACTGTTGGCGATTACCGGCCCATCCACATTGATCAGACGCACATCGGCAGAGTTACTTTTGATCTCTACCTCATTTTTCATGTTCTGCACCTCTATGTCCTGACCATTCCAGTTCTGCTGCATGATGCTAAGTTTAGCATTCTGCGGAACACGTATGCTGTATTCACCTTCCTGACCGGAGGCCTCGCGAATCACCAAGGTGCCCTCTTCTTCAGTGACAGATAGCCCGGTATTGGTATTATCTACTGCATTATTGTAGAGTGGACGAAGTCCTTTGGCTCTTTCAGGCGGGGCTTCATAATCTGTTGCAGTAATTTTCACTTCATTGCCATCATAGCCTTCCACTTTGATGTCGCTGCGGTTGAGCAGGATTTTTACTGATTGATCGGCCTTTAGGGCTTGAGTAAATTCCTGGGCATGCCCAATGCTGAGGAGAGAACAAAGCAATAGGCTGAGTAGAAGAGGTTTTTTCATCATTTTCATAGCTGTTTTGATAAGGGTTAATGGTTTTTGTTATCATTTAACCAGTAGACGAGCCAGAGGGAAAAGCATTACGCTGCCTCTAAAAAATAAGTAGTCTATGTACAGGCTATCCAACTTTCAGTTACAGAAAAGTGTCCTTCTAAAGCCTTAGCGCTTCAAAGATTTTAACTTTACATCAATCACTCAATTAACTTTGATCATACCATGAGCAGACAACTCATTCTCTACATCGCCATGAGCCTGGACGGCTATATTGCCAAGGATGAAGATAACTTAGACTTTCTTTCGGTGGTGGAATGGCCGGGTGAAGACTATGGCTATGCCGCTTTTCAGCAGGAAATTGATACACTGATCTGGGGCAGAAAAACCTACGATAAAGTGCAGTCCTTCGGCATTAAATTTCCACATAAAGATAAGAGATGCATCGTCTTATCCAGAACGAAAAAAGGTAGAGATGAAAATGTGGAGTTTTTTGGCGGTGATCTCAAAGAACTGATTGCTGAACTTAAGCAGCAGCCAGGGAAAAACATTTACTGCGATGGTGGCGGAGAAGTGGTATATGCCTTACTGAAAGATGCGCTCATTGACAAAATGATTATTTCCATCATTCCCCATCTGGTAGGGAATGGCATAAGGCTTTTCAAAGATGGCAGGTCTGAACAAAACTTAAAGCTGACAAAAAGCATCACTTTCCCTTCAGGGCTGGTGCAACTGTGGTATGAGAAAAGAAAGAAATAACCCGCTAAGCCAGTAACTATGCCTGTTGACTTAACGGATTAAAGTTCAGCCTGAGAAACGCTTACTTAATATACCTGAAATCGTGCTTGTCTTTGAGTTGGAGCAGAAACTCGTACATCAAACCAATCACATTTTCCACATCTTCCTGATGGGCCATTTCTACCGTAGTATGCATATACTTCAGCGGCAAGGAAATGAGAGCTGAAGCAACGCCTTCATTAGAATAGGCAAACGCATCAGTATCGGTGCCCGTAGCCCGTGAAGCGGAAGCCCGTTGGAAAGGAATCTTTTGCTTTTCGGCTACATTAATGATCATATCCAACAAATTATTCTGTACCGCAGGGCCGTAGGTAAGCACTGGCCCTTGCCCTGCTTTCAGGTCTCCACTGACAATTTTATCGTACATGGGCGAAGCCGTATGGTGGCACACATCGGTAATGATGGCTACGTCCGGTTTGATCCGCTGGGCAATCATCTGTGCTCCTTTTAGCCCTACTTCTTCCTGTACCGCATTGACCACATACAATCCGAAAGGAAGTTTCTTCTTCTTCTTTTTGAGTTGCTTGGCTACCTGGGCGATCATAAACCCTCCGATGCGGTTGTCCAAAGCCCGGCCTACATAGTAGCGGTCGTTGAGTTCCGTAAATTCATCCTCGAAAGTGATGACTGAGCCTACGTGGATTCCCTTTGCCAGCACCTCATCTTTAGAACTGCAACCACAGTCAATGAAAATATTTTTCAGAGAGGGAGCTTCTTCTTTATTGCTGTCGCGTACATGAATGGCAGGCCAGCCGAATACGCCTTTGACAATACCTTTTTTGGTATGGATATTTACTCTCATAGAGGGGGCAATCTGGTGATCTGAGCCACCGTTGCGGCGTACATAAATAAAACCTTCGTCGGTAATGTAGTTTACAAACCAGCTGATTTCGTCAGCATGGGCTTCAATGACTACCTTATACTTTGCCTTAGGATTAATTACGGCTACTGCAGAGCCATATACATCGGTAAAATAGTTATCCATGTAGGGTTTCATATAATCCAGCCACAATTGCTGACCGGATGACTCAAAACCGGTGGGAGAAGCATTATTCAAATACTTTACTAAAAAATCTTTACTGTCTTTATCCATAATATGGGTTTATTTTAAAAGTAATTGCCTGTTTAGCCAGACAAAGCTACAAAACACATAAGGAAAAGAATAATAGGCAGAAGAGATTAAGAGTTTCTGAATGCAATGCATTTCTTAAAAGGTTTGATTTTCATCTTGGGAAACATGATATAGCATAAGTGGACTGGCGTCAGGCAGGTCTCCTTCTCTCGGAAGATCACGGTTTCGGGTCAGGGTTTCCCAGCGCAGGGTGTAGATATCTCCTTCATCGGTTTGTTCTGTTTCCAAATTGACCCTCATCCCCGGAAAAGTAGAACGGACCTTTTCCAGATCTTCAGGATAGCCTTTGTCTACGGGTAGAGCTTTTACTGTGGAAAGATTTTCTTCATCCAACAGGAATTTCTGTAGCCCTAATGTATCTATCCAATACTGCTGGGTAAGCTGTCCCTGTTCTACCACCACAGGAAAAACGCTTACGCGGCTGTTGAGCGAGCCTCTGCCTCCAAAATCCCAGCGGAAGTCCCAGTCTGTAGCCTGATAGATTTTCCATCCTTCGTCTTCTCTTCTGGCATTAAAAACCTGGGTGTTGCCCTCAGGGCCAAATTTGTGATAGGTGACTACCAACTGATCGTTCTGATCAAAGCCAATCTTGGTATTGCCATTGATCATGCCCTGTTCAACAGGTACCGGATCAATGATCTCGCAATTTTCCAGTGTAATGGGTAAGGGCTGGGGCGAACCATCACTTTGCTCCCAATGTGCCAGGTTTTTGCTTCTGGCATACGAAATATCATGATTGGTTTCTGCATCGGGCGTTTCCCGCCAAACCCAGATGAGGTGATAATAACCATCCGGACCAGGTACAGGGCCATGCAGGTAAGCATTTCTTTCTCCTTTTCCATCTACCAACGGCTCATCCAGGAGTCGGCTCCATGCTTGTGTTTCCGGATTGTAGCGATTGTAAATTTGGTTGCCATTGCCACTTCCTCCATCCCGATAAGTAAAGACAAGATCACCTTCCGCTGAAGAAAAGAACTTAGGGTAAGTAGCCCGGCTTTCCAGGTTTCCAATGAGTTGCTCTTTACGTTCAAGGCTGGCTGCGTCGTAGGGCTTGCTGGCCTGAAAATAGACCAGGCTATCTACGTGCATATTGCCGGACACATGCACATGGCCTTTACTGTCTAATGCCATGGAGATGTAATTGTGTGAATCCCATCCAATGGTTTCAGGCAGTTTTTTCTTCTCCCAGACCTTTTCTCCGAGCTGGCGTTGTGCTACCGTCATCACCCGATTGCTATCATAATAGGCTACAAACTGATGTGGAGGCTTAGTAAGCAGGGCGAAGCCTACCGGATGACCTGACCACACCTCATCAATGAATAGTGAATCAATTTGCCTTGTTGCCGGAGCTGTTTCAGTGATAGTAGTAGGTGTATTGCAGGATAATAGGAGAAGTGCAGAGATAAGAGAGCATAAGAGAAAGGTAATGCGTTTTTGATAAGTAGGCATAGGTTTCAGTCTAATTAGAAGTTGGTAATTTAAGCGCTGCCCAACGATAGACAGTTCAATTTTACATTTTGTAAAATATCAAAAAAATAGGGTATGAACATTTATCATACCCTAAGGATTTTCATCGTAATAAAAGCTTACACCAACATACCATGAGGATCAATGACAAATTTAGTTGCAGCACCTTTGTCAAAATCCTGATATCCTTTTGGTGCCTCGTCTAAGGTGATCGTCTGCACATTGACGGCTTTTGCGATCTGTACCTTATCATAGAGAATAGCCTGCATCAACTGTCGGTGGTAGCGCATCACCGGGCACTGGCCGGTATGGAAAGAGTGAGATTTGGCCCATCCTAAGCCTATTCTGATGTTTAAGTTGCCTTCTTTGGCTGCTTCTGTGGCCGCACCTGGGTCACCGGTGACATACAAACCAGGAATACCTATGGCTCCCCCTGCCCGGGTAACCTGCATGGCCGCATTGAGTACAGTAGCCGGTTGCTCCTCATGGGCATGGTGTCCGTGCCCTTTGGCCTCAAAGCCCACACAGTCCACTGCCGAGTCTACCTCGTTGACGCCTAAGATTTGAGCGATCTGATCTTCCAACGTGGCTTCTTTTCTCAGGTCTATGGTTTCACAGCCAAAGCTCTTAGCCTGAGCCAATCGTTCGGGAATCATATCTCCTACAATGACAACTGCTGCGCCTAGGAGATGGCATGAAGCAGCGCAGGCCAGTCCTACCGGGCCTGCTCCGGCTACATAGACGGTAGAACCAGGTCCTACTCCGGCGGTGACTGCTCCGTGATAACCCGTAGGAAATATGTCTGACAACAATGTGAGATCGCGAATTTTCTCCATCGCCTGATCCTTATCAGGAAATTTGAGCAGGTTAAAGTCTGCATAAGGCACCATCACATATTCTGCCTGCCCGCCTACCCAGCCTCCCATGTCTACATAGCCATAGGCTGCTCCCGGTCTTGCGGGATTGACATTGAGGCAAATGCCAGTTTTTCCTTCCTTACAATTTCTGCATCGGCCACAGGCAATGTTAAATGGAACAGAAACGATTTCTCCTTTCTTGATAAACTCCACATCCCTTCCTGCTTCAATGACTTCCCCGGTGATCTCGTGTCCGAGTACCAAACCTGCCGGTGCTGTGGTACGCCCTCTTACCATATGCTGGTCACTTCCGCAAATATTAGTGGAAACAATTTTCAGAATGACTCCATGATCGCATTTTCGTTTGCCCAGGGCTAGTTTAGGAAAGTCAATATTCTGGATTTCTACCTTACCGGGCTTAATGTAAGCTACTCCTCTGTTGTCTGCCATAAGTTTTTTGTTTAGGTTGTTTAACAATTTAGTAAAATGAATGGTATAAAAAGAGTGTTTTTATGGAATTACCAATTTTGAGAAAGAGGATGTATTTATGCTAAGTTTGTGTATAACAAATCTATGAAGTAGAAGGAACCCATGAACAACAGTGTACAACATACCAGGATTTTGAAAGTAGGTGAAGTGGCATACCAACAGGACGACCTGCTGGCGGTGGAAGAGCCTATGGAAATACGCCTGGGCTATGGCCCTCTCAGGGTAAGAAAGCAAAGCAGTATCTCCGTGACCATGCGCACGCCCGGCCATGATTTTGAACTGGCACTGGGCTTCTTGTTTTCTGAAGGAATTATCCAAAATTATGAGGAAGTAATAAGTATCAGATATTGCCGGGGCGAAAACCAGCAGGAAGCAGAAGAGAATATTGTCAGAATAGAACTCTCACCCGATACCCAGGTGGATTTGCAGAAGTTGCAAAGAAACTTTTATACGACTTCAAGCTGTGGGGTTTGTGGCAAAGCCTCCATAGAAGCACTGGATACGCTTTGTACTCCTCTTGCCAAGGATGATTTCAGTGTAGAAGAAAAAGTAATTCATCAGGCTCCGGCAAAGCTTCGTAAAGCGCAACTGGTGTTTAACTATACCGGAGGTTTGCATGCCGCTGGTTTATTTAATAAGGATGGAGAACTGCTATTGTGGCGGGAAGATGTAGGAAGACATAATGCGCTGGATAAACTGCTGGGCGCTTCGCTGGCAGCAAACAAAATTCCTTTGAAGGGTTCTTTTTTACTGCTGAGTGGCAGAGTAAGTTTTGAGCTGGTACAAAAAGCACTGATGGGCGGTATCTCCATGATCGCTGCGGTAGGAGCGCCTTCCAGTTTGGCGGTGCAACTTGCCCAACAGTATGGTATTACCTTAATGGGCTTTGTCCGTAACCAGCAGTTTAACATCTACAGCAACAGCCACAGACTAAGTATCAAAGAAAATCTGCAAGTACAACTTTAACCTATTATGTCTAAGTCATCAAAACTATCTACTGAAAAAGCGGAAGAGCAGCACAAAATAAAGTTGACCCATCCCAAAAAGGTTGCTGCCGGCCTTCCGGCCATTCTCAGTTCTGCTAAACATGTGTATAGTGAAGTAGGTGTGGTAGAAGGAACAAAGCTGATGAGCCGGATCAATCAGTTTCATGGCTTCGATTGTCCGGGTTGTGCCTGGCCCGATCCCGATGATAAACGTTCGCCGGTAGAGTTTTGCGAGAACGGCGCCAAAGCAGTAGCTGAAGAAGCTACTACTGATCAATGTGACCCTGCTTTTTTCAAAGCACATTCAGTTGAAGAATTGTCTGGCTGGACTGATTATGAGTTAGGAAAAAGCGGGAGGCTGACTGAACCTATGATGCTCAGAGCAGGAGGCACTCACTACGAAGCTGTCTCCTGGCAGGAAGCTTTTCAAATGATAGGGAAGCAACTACAGCAGTTTGCCTCTCCCGATGAAGCCATTTTTTATACCTCCGGCCGTACCAGCAATGAAGCCGCTTTTTTGTATCAGCTTTTTGTACGACAGTATGGTACCAATAACCTTCCCGACTGTTCCAACATGTGTCATGAATCCAGTGGAACGGGTTTATCAGAAACGGTAGGTATTGGTAAAGGCTCGGTGACTTTAGAAGATTTTTATGAAGGAGAAGTAATCATGATCATGGGGCAGAACCCCGGCACCAACCATCCACGTATGCTCACTGCCCTGCAGAAGGCTAAGCATAATGGAGCAAAAATCATCTCTGTTAATCCATTACCAGAGACTGGCTTGATGAGCTTTAAAAATCCTCAGCATCCCTGGGAAATGGCAGGCAATGGTACTGCGCTTACTGATATTTTTCTGCAGATAAGATTGAATGCGGATGTGCCTTTACTCAAAGCCCTTATGAAGCTCCTGCTGGAAAAAGAAAACCAGCATCCCGGAACAGTGCTGGACAGAGATTTTATCCAGAACCATACCAGTGGATACGAAGCGCTACTGGCTGATTTGCAAAACTATGACACTGATGAACTGATCAGTCAGACTGCTCTTTCCAGGAAAAAGGTTGAAGAGGCTGCTGAATTACTGGCTTCCAGAAAAAAAATCATCATCTGCTGGGCGATGGGCCTGACCCAGCATAAAAACGGTGTGGATAACGTAAGGGAGATTGTCAACCTGCTGCTGCTCAAAGGAAGCATTGGTAAGGCGGGAGCAGGTACCTGTCCGGTAAGAGGACATAGCAATGTGCAGGGCGATCGTACCATGGGTATCTGGGAAAAGCTGAAGCCGGAATTTGGTCGGAAGCTGAAAGAAGCTTTTAATTTTGATCCTCCCGCTAAAGATGGCTATGATGTGATGCACTCCATTGAGGCAATGGCTGAGGGTAAGGCTAAGTTCTTTATGGGAATGGGAGGTAATTTCCTTTCCGCGACACCGGATACGGAATATACTGCCAAAGGATTACGCCAATGTGAAATGACCGTTCATGTGTCTACCAAGCTCAACCGAAGTCATCTGGTACATGGCAAAACCGCGTTCATCCTGCCCTGCCTGGGACGTACCGAACTGGATGTACAGACCAGTGGTCCTCAGTTTTTGTCGGTAGAAAACTCTACCGGAGTAGTGCATCAGACCAGAGGTGGCAAAGATCCGGCTTCTCCGCATTTGCTCAGCGAACCCAGGATCGTAGCAGAATTGGCTAAAGCCACTTTGGGAAAGGATACTACTGTGGATTGGGATGAAATGGTCTCCAATTATGATCATATCCGTGATGCCATAGAAAAAACCGTAGACGGATTTGACGCTTATAATATCAGGGTGCGTAATTCCGGAGGCTTCTATTTGCCCAATGGAGCCAGGGTAGGTAAGTTTAATACGGATATCGGCAAAGCTAAATTTACCATCAATGAGAATCCTGATCACCAACTGGCAGCAGGTGAGTTTCTGATGATGACCATCCGCAGCCATGACCAGTACAATACCACCATTTACGGCCTGCACGACCGCTACCGGGGTATAGCCTACGATCGCAGAGTAGTACTGATGAATGAGGAAGACATGCGACAGCAGGGATTGAAAAAAGAAGATAAAGTTAATTTATATAGCGATTATGATGGAGTGGAAAGATCAGCTGAGCGTTTTGTAGTAGTGCCTTACAGTATTCCCAAACAATGTGTAGCCACCTACTTTCCTGAAGCCAATACTTTGGTCCCTCACAACCGTATGGCCCGCAAAAGCAATCAACCTATTTCCAAATCGGTAGTGATCAGAATAAGGAAGAGTGAGTAAAGCTGAGAATGGCTTTGCAATTTAGAGTCATAACAGCTACTCTTTACAGACGGAGGCCTTTAAGGTATTGCTCACTGCTCCGGCAACCCGGTCGGCAGGAGTCGGAGGCGCCTAGCCGGGTGAGTGAATGCTTTAACGAAAAGCTTAGCTGCTTCTGTGGCTTACACCTTCCATTAGTCCGCGGATGTAGCCGATGGCGAACAGAGTGCCAATGGTGCTGTAGCCGGGATGTTCATTGCTGTCTCTGGCCATGGTAGGCACATGATCCGGGCGTATAGGTCCTTTGAAGCCTACATCATAATACGCCTGCATGGCCTGGTACATATCCGTCTTACCGTCATCATGGAAGGTCTCTTCAAAATTATTTTTATTACCCCTCACATCTCTGAAGTGCACAAAATGAATCTTGCCTCTTTTGCCAAAGTATTCTATGGCGGCAGGAATGTCTACTCCTTCTCCTTCACCGCCCATTGAGGCAAAGCTTCCCTGGCAGAAGGTCAAACCATTGCTGTCGCTGGGGACAATCTCTATCAATCTTTTGAAAGCCTCTACCGAAGTCATGATGCGGGGAATACCTCTGATCATATCAATGGGAGGATCGTCGGGGTGAAGTGCGAGTTTGATGCCATGCTTCTCTGCTTCGGGCACTACTGCCTTGAGAAAGTATTCCATATTCTGCCACATGGTTTCGTGGGTAAACGTACCATATTCTGTCAGCGGCTCTTCCTTGATGTCTTCTATATCAAAAGCACTGACCAAAGCACCTCCCCGGCTGGGACGGTCCATCGTGGTGCGTGCCCAACTGACCACCGGCATCCAGTTGTAACAGACCGTGTCTATGCCAAGCTGAGAAATGTTTTTCATAAAGGTGATGAAGTTGTCTATTTCCTCATCCCTACCTTCCAGGCCCAGTTTAGTTTTTTCGTAAAGAGAAGGAGGTCCCTCAATCACCCTCAGTTGCAGGCCTTCTTTTTCCCAGGCCTCTTTTACGGCTTTGATAACGCTGTACTCCCAATTAGGCTTGTCATTCATGCCAACCATGTGCGGACTGATACCACCTACCGCGCCCAAAACCCTCATCTGTTTGGCGAGTTCAACTTTATAAGGTTCTATGCCCCAGAAGTAGGCCAGGCACATCTGCATGCCAGCGTCCTGTACCAGGGCTGTATTTTCTTTGGCGATTTTGGAAGAAGAATTGGGTAGTGCTGCTGAAGCAGTGTGTATACCGCTCATGGAAAGCGCAGCGACTGAGGCGCTCTTTTTGATGAATGCTCTGCGGTTGTTGTGCATGGCAATAGGTTTAGGTATGTATATAAAGAAACACCTTTTGCCCAAGAGATGCAACAGGAGGAAGGCTAACACTTTATCAGTTCAATAAAGCAAAAAAAGGGAGGTAGTGAGAGCACTACCTCCCGATGGATCATTTACTCAATCGTAATATCCCAAGTGATATCCACATCGGTAGTACCATCCTCAGAGGTAGAGGTAGCTGACTTGATATCCGGTTGATGCGCAAGAATAACCCTAAAAGTACCATCTGCAGCATCTCCGGTAGTCCACTGTGTCTCCAGCCCTATGGGTTGGCCGTCATCATCTTCATCTTCGTAGTTGAGCGGATCATCGCGTTCATCACTGCCAATATTACCATCGCCACTAGGGTCAGTGAAGAGTCCTTCGGTCCAGCTAAAAAAGAACATATGTTCGTCACCCTCTTCCCTCACCTCTTCCGTAATGCTTTCGGTATCATCAGGATCAATGGCATTTAGCAAAGTCATTTCCATTGTGTAAGTGGTATTAGCCGCCAGTTCTATGTCTGTTAGCACAGGATCATTACTTCCTTCTCCATCAGCATCTACCCAGGTGGCAGTCACCACATCGCCTCCCCCCTCAGGTGTAAAGGTAAGTGTAACATTAGTGATCACCTCTTCCTCATTTTCGGCAGGTGGCACATCATCATCTTCGCAGGCAACAAATAGCAAAGATACAGGTACAAGCAACACATAGGCTGCATAGGTCATCCATTTCATAAGTGTAAATTGATTAGTAAGAAAAATTGGAATAGAATATTAAAGCATTGCTTCTTAGCCGTATTAGCTGACTTATCCCAAAAGGAATGATAAGCAATAGCTATATCAGTATAATTGAATTACTGCGCTCCTTCTCAATCCATGATCATGAGCAAACAGAAAGGTAATTCGGCTAAGAAAGTTGGTATTATCCCAGGACCGGAGGCGCTCGGGGAATTAGCTGAGCGGCAGCCTTTATATAAGGGATAAAATAAGTAGCGAGTTGATAAGTATATTCTACTGAAAAAGGAGTATAGTCAACCTTCCAGAGCGCTTCGGTTACATCCTGCAGCGTCCACCAGTCGCAAACCCGGCAAAAATCCTTGAGGGATGCACTATCATCCGGCAGGTTGCTTTCACCCTGCTGAGGAGTATGAGTAGCCATATGAGATTCGTGACCCTGCAGGTGTAATGGAAACCAAATTAAATACATGAGCAGCAGATGAGCCGTAAGCCCTCTGGCTAGGAATGCCCTGACAGTATTTAATTGGTGTATAAACATACTTTTCAAAGTAAGGGAGACCCTGCTAATAATGCAAACCTGTTGCGTAAATAAATAGAAAAGTACCTCATTTGTTTGATAAAAGGTATTGTTTACGGTACAAAATTTGAGAAAAGTAATGCGGTAGCTATACAAGTACCGACTTTAAAGTATCACTTTTGTCATTTCTGGAAATATGTCGGAACTTAGTGAGGCTTCATTGCATTTAGCAAACAAACAATTAACCACAAGTACACTATTGCCGCTTGCTGCGCCGTTAGCAAACAAAAGGTGAACTCAAAATATGGCACGACTCTCATTCTTATTGAGCTTTTTAAGCATAATGATATTTGTGCACGAAGGGTATGCCCAGACTTCAGTAGAAGAACCTGCTCCTCTGGATACCGCCGGACAGTTTATTCTGGACCCTGCCACCAAAGTACCGCTTACTATCAATCTTGATGCGGAAGAAGAAGAGGAGCAAGAAGAAGAAAATGAGAAGAAGGAAAAAAAACGTAAAAGAAACGTTTATTATGATGTCAAGACCAAGAAGGGCTATGCGGAGGCTGGTTATGGTCAGGATGTCATCATTGAGCTTTTTCATTATCTGAGAGAGTACGAAGAGCCGGACCCTTATGTGCGTGATATTTATTGGTATGACACCAAACGCAATCAGATACGCACTACACGCAACATACAAAAAGACAAAGCGCAAATACTGCACGGTCCTTATCAGAAAATGACAGAGGAGGGCGAAGTGCTGGAAGAAGGTATTTTTTATAAAGGTACCAAGCACGGCCGCTGGACCCGCTACGATAAAGAATTTATACTACTGGATAAAGAAAAGTATTCCAAAGGCTGGCCTCGTGACTCGGAGATCACTTACTACGATAAAGACGAAATGCAGAAGTTGAAGGAAGTGATTCCTATTGAGTATGGCGTAAAAGAAGGCTATTATTACTATTTCCATGAAAGCGGCCAGATAGCAGTAGAAGGCGAATATCAGCAGGACCATAAGGTAGGTCTCTGGACGGAGTATTATGACTACAAAAACCGACTGCCCAAGAAGCAAATCAAATATCCCGACGACCCCTTTGATGAAACATCTCCCTACACCACCAAAGAGTGGACTCCACAGGGACAGGTGGTGTATGAGCATGATAAAAAGTAAGCTACATGTCTGACAAATCCCCCCAATACTGGATAGATCACCTTCATATGCAGCCCCATCCCGAGGGAGGGTTTTATGCAGAAACCTATCGCTCGGAAGGAAAAATCAAAGAACTGGATCGGCCATACAGTACGGGCATTTATTTCCTCTTACTGGAAGACAAGTTTTCCGCATTTCATCGTATCCGCTCCGACGAAATGTGGCATTTTTATGCAGGTAGCTCAATAGAAGTATTAGTGCTGCAAAAGAACGGAGAGCTTAAAATACATCGCCTGGGGAATAAACCTGATCAGGGAGAAACATTTCAGCTGGTAGTGCCCGGAGGTTTATGGTTTGCTTCCCGCATGGCTGATACCACTGCTTATGGCCTGCTGGGGTGTACCGTTGCTCCCGGCTTTGACTTTCAGGATTTTGAAATGGCTAATCGTAGTGCTCTGGTTGAGCAGTTTCCCCAACATACGCAAGTCATAACTGAGCTTACTTATCCCGAATAATTACTTCAGAGTTAGCCAGTTTCTAAACTTTTACCGGAACTACCTGAAAAGATTGAGGTAACAATCCAACCATTAGCCCTTATTTTGTTTCTTAAAAGAGGAAGTAAACCAATTTTATAAGTATTTACGCTTTTGTTTACTGTTATTTTATTGTGAATTATCATCAGATACATTTGTGTTCGTTTCATAATTGCCAACATAAATGTATTTTTGAAGATGCTCCGTGCTATGGCTCAATATAAATTCTGATTGATGAAGAAACTTTTACTGTGTTTAGGGCTTTTAAATATTTGTTTTTCAATTTCTTATGCCCAGACTACCTTTCCTATTATAAGGCCGCAGCAGGTAGATTTGTATGAGTATAATAAATACAAGCTCATGCCTGAAAATCAGGAAGCAGAGGTTAAAAGCATGAGCGAATTGCCCAATGCTATCTTTCGCTACCGTAATAATTCGATCAACGCTTCTCTCCTCAACCGCAATCTGATGGGGGCAGCCCCTTTTCAAAGCGAGAGTTATCAGCTCAAGCTTCCCAATATGACTGCTATGCCTGATACCCTGGTGATGATGGTGGGTGTACCTAATCAGGAAGGAGGGCGAATTGTAAGTGCTGTGGTTATAGGTAATTTACGAGATCGCCTAGCGTATTTTGTAGATGCTAACCACAATTTTGATTTCACAGACGATGGAGACTTTATAGTTTTCAACGAAAAGGAGAAATTCAGTGAAGTAAGCATACAGCCCGAAGGCAGTGAGAAAAGCTGGGAGTACATTATTTTTGATCTGGGCATGGAGAAAGAATACCTTAAGGGTTTGGATATTTATCTGGTAGAGCCTGCTAAGCAAGAAAAGAAGCAAAAGGCAGCGCCCAAGTACCAGGTACCTTTGTTAAGTATGAATTCAAGACTGAATCTGCAGGTGGCCTTTACTACCGGTAGTGGAGATATGTACTTTGCCTACGATACTCCCGATAATCAAAATAAAAAGTACTCCGCAGCCATAGATGCCGTCTCCAGGTTTTCTGCCAGTTTATCCTATGCTTTTCGTAACCTGAATGTAGGGGTCAACCTCGCGTTGGATGCCAATCAATTGGGAAGAGAAGAGCAGTACCTAATTGACTATTCTGATTCCGAGAGACCTCCTGAGCAGGTTACACATTATAATATCGGTAACTGGTCGCGTGTTCGCTTCATGTACGGGGTATTTGCGGAGTATGACATCCGCCTGATTCGGAACTCTTATCTTTCTCCTTACTTTCATCTCTTCAAGTACAATCATCTGCAGAAAGAAACTTTCTCGGGTTATGCCAATGAGATTAGTGATGAGTATGTGTTTAATGAAGCGTTTATCAACCGAATAGGACAGCAGTTTGGTGCTAAAGTGAAGCTTCCGATGAGCGAGAAAGTACTGGTAGTATTGGATATAGGCTATACCAAAAATGGCTTTGACCTGAAAGATGGCTTCATTCAGGAAGCACATGATATGGATAACATAGAAGTAAGCTATAACACCTTCAACTATGGGGTAGGCTGCCAGTTTCTCTTATTCAATAAAAAGGCGGCGCTGAGCAAGAGGATGCCCGCAGAAGATGAGTACTAGGAGCTGCGATCAGAAAAAGGCGTCCTGCAGGTGCTGAATATCAATTTTGGGACTGGTGAGTATGGCAATGATATCAAAGCGGATATTCCCCTGCCAGTTATGCTGGTGGATATAATGATCTGCTGCTTCAATTACCAAGGCTGTTTTTTTGTTATCTACAAAGTCTTCAGGATTACCAAATGCAGTACCTCTTCTCGTTTTGACTTCTACAAACACCAGTAGTTGTGCTTTACGGGCAATCAGGTCTACCTCAGCCCTGCGGTAGCGATAATTGCGGTTGATAATTTCATAACCTTTTTCTTCAAGAAATTGTGCGGCAAGGTCCTCTCCCGATTGCCCTGTATATTGTGCTGGTGTTTTCATCCGTTTCCTGGAGATTGTTCATCGCAAAATGAAGTACTTATTCCCAAAGTTTGAATTCATTTTCTATTTTGCCATTACATTATCACAAATTAAAATTTTTTGATATGCTACCCAACGTCAATCCTACACAAACGCAAGCATGGAAGAAGCTAAGCACACATCATCAGCAGATGAAAGATGTGCATATGAAACAACTGTTCAAAGATAATCCTGATCGCTTCCAACATTTTTCCACTCAATTTGAAGACATACTGCTGGACTATTCCAAAAACCGCATTACCCAGGAGACATTAGATCTCCTGCTGGATCTGGCAAAAGAAAGCAAGCTGAAAGAGGCCATCACGGCTATGTTCAGTGGTGAGCATATCAATCAGACAGAGGATAGGGCTGTACTGCATACGGCTTTGCGTAATCAGTCGGGTAAATCGGTGAAGGTAGACGGGCAGGATGTGATGCCGGAGGTGAATGAAGTATTGCAAAGGATGAAACAGTTCAGCGAGCAACTGATCAGCGGAAGCTGGAAAGGCTACAGCGGAAAAGCCATTACCGATATCGTCAACATCGGTATCGGAGGATCCGATCTCGGTCCGGTGATGGTGACCGAAGCCTTGAAGCATTATCAGTTACCCAATATCAAAGCCCATTTTGTCTCCAATGTAGATGGTACGCACATCGCAGAGACTTTGAAAGCACTCAATCCGGAAACCACACTGTTCATTATTGCCTCCAAAACTTTCACCACGCAGGAAACCATGACCAATGCCGATTCGGCCAAGGCCTGGTTTTTGAAGGAAGGAGGAAATCAAAATGCGGTGAAGAAGCATTTTATCGCCCTGTCTACCAATAAAGAAAAAGTGGAAGACTTCGGCATTGATGCCGACAATATGTTTGGCTTCTGGGATTGGGTAGGCGGTCGTTATTCCCTCTGGTCCGCTATCGGTATGCCCATCGCCTGCACTATTGGTTTTGACCGTTTTGAAGAACTGCTGGCGGGTGCCCATGCCATGGATCAGCATTTTCAGCAAGCTTCATTTGAAGAAAATATTCCGGTTATTCTGGCCTTGATCGGGATCTGGTACAACAATTTCTTTGGTGCCGAGTCAGAAGCCATACTGCCGTATGATCAATACATGCACCGCTTCCCCGCTTATTTCCAGCAGGGTAATATGGAAAGCAATGGCAAATATGTAGATCGCAACGGCCAGCCAGTGGATTATCAGACCGGACCTGTCATCTGGGGAGAGCCGGGCACCAACGGGCAGCATGCCTTTTACCAGCTGATCCACCAGGGTACAAAGTTAATACCCTGCGATTTTCTGGCTCCGGCGCAGACGCTGAATCCGGTAAGTGATCATCATGAAAAACTACTGGCCAACTTCTTTGCCCAGCCCGAAGCTTTGATGAATGGAAAAACAGCAGAAGAGGTGAAGGCGGAACTGGAAAAACAGGGGGTGAGTAAGGAAGAGATAGAGAAGCTGGCGCCTTATAAAGTATTTGAAGGGAATCGGCCTACCAATTCTATTTTATTCAAAAAGCTTACCCCTCGCACTTTAGGTACGCTCATTGCGATGTACGAACATAAAATCTTCGTGCAGGGCGTAATCTGGAACATTTTTAGCTTTGACCAATGGGGCGTTGAGTTAGGCAAGCAACTGGCCAAAAACATCCTGCCCGAACTGGAAGGGGAGAACAAAGTAAGCAGCCACGATGCCTCTACGAATGGACTGATTAATGCTTATAAAGAGATGAGAAGGTAGATGGTGTTATAGTTCTTGGTGTTAGGGTGTTATAGTTGGATGAACTATATATACTAAAAACCACAACATTCAAACACCTTAACACGATAACACTATTGCACCATAACACCATAAAAAAGATGTCAGAACTGTATCCGCTGAAATTCCGAACCATTTTTAAAGATAAGATATGGGGAGGCGAAAAGATTAAAACCATTCTAGGCAAAGATTTTAGCCCGCTACCCAACTGTGGGGAGACCTGGGAAATTTCCGGTGTGGAAGGCAACATCTCAGAAGTAGCTGAAGGCGCGCTGGCAGGCAAAAACCTCAAAGAACTGATTCAGCAGTATCAGGGCGAATTGGTGGGAGAAAGAGTATATGGCAAATTTCAGGATGAATTTCCGCTCCTCGTCAAGTTTATTGATGCCAACGATGACCTTTCTATACAGGTACATCCCGATGATGCATTGGCGAAGAAGCGTCATAACTCATTCGGGAAAACAGAGATGTGGTACATCTTTCAGGCCGATGAAGGTTCCAAACTGATCAGTGGATTTAATCAGCCCATGAGTAAGGAGAAGTATTTGGAAGCCTTTAATTCCGGTAAGCTGACTGAAATCCTGAATCAGGAGCCAGTGAAAGCAGACGATGTTTTCTTCCTCCCTGCCGGAAGAGTGCATACCATTGGCAAAGGCTTATTGCTGGCGGAGATTCAGCAGACTTCTGACATCACCTACCGTATCTATGACTTTGACCGTACGGATGCTCAAGGTAATAAGCGTGAACTGCATGTAGATGAAGCGCTGGATGCCATAGATTATCGGCATTATGAAGCTTATAAAACCAAATATGAGCCTAAACTAAACGAAGCTGTGAAATTAGCTTCCTGTCAATATTTTGAGACCAATCGTATAGAGGCAAATCGGGCGATTGAAAGGAACTATCAGGGGCTGGATTCTTTTGTAATATACGTATGCATGGAAGGTGAAGCGGAGATCATTGCCGATGGTAAAGGTTATCCGATGCAAAAGGGAGATTCTTATCTGATTCCTGCCAGCATACAGCATACAAAACTGACAACCAGCTCAAAATTCAAGATGCTGGAGTCTTATGTGCCGCAATAGCATGAATGCAATTCAAAACAAAGAGGTTATATTTCAGCATCTGGGACTGGTAGATTATCAGGAGGCCTGGGATTATCAGGAAAAGCTTTTTGCAGATACGATCCAACTTAAGATAGAAAATCGCAAGCTAGCTGAAGCCGAGCAGCAGATCACACCTAACTATTTGCTTTTCTGCCAGCACCCGCATGTATATACCTTGGGGAAGAGTGGAGATTTAGAGCACTTACTGTTAGATGAGCAGGCTCTAGCCGAGAAACAGGCAAAGTTTTATAAAATCAACCGGGGAGGTGACATTACTTATCATGGGCCAGGCCAAATCGTGGTCTATCCCATTCTGGACCTGGATAATTTTTTTACAGATATCCATCGCTATCTGCGTTTTCTGGAAGAAGCCGTAATTCTCACATTGGCCGATTATGGATTGGAGGCAGGTCGCATTGAAGGGCTGACTGGCGTATGGCTGGACCATATTGAGCAGAAGAACCCTCGTAAGATTTGTGCTATGGGTGTAAAATCAAGCCGCTGGGTAACTATGCATGGCCTGGCATTTAATGTTAACAGTGACTTACAGTATTTTGAGTACATCGTGCCCTGTGGCATTAAAGGTAAAGCAGTGACTTCTCTGGAGAAGGAATTGGGTAGTCGGCAGAATATACAGGAAGTAGAAGAAAAGTTGAGAGCGCATTTGGGAAGCCTGTTTGAGATGGAACTTCTGAAGGATAAAGTACAAAAGTTCTCAGCCACAAAATTAGAGATATGAAAAAAGACATAGATTTTCCTAGGGTAAAAGGTGTGGCGATGGCAATCACACGCCAAAGAAATCAAGAGACCAAAAAGTATGAGTATATTGTGTACCTGATCAATGACAATCAAGTAGCCTTAGAAAATGTTTTGATCAATTCAGATGGGTACAGTAGAGGCAAAGAAACCAAGACTTCTACTCTACGCCATTTTGTAGAAAAAGTGGAGCCAGAAACTTCTTTTAAAGTAGAAACCATTATGCCCGATTTATTCAGGCTGGTTAACCAGTTTTGGGTGAGTTATTATATTGATGGAGAGATGTACGATAAGAAATTTCTCTTTATGCCAGAGAGTATGCATGATGACCACTTTACCTTCATAGAAGCGGTACAGATGGAAGGTGTTTTACACGCTTAAGCTTTTGAGATCTACTAATTTGAATGTTAGCGTTAGCGAGAACAGGTACTAAGCAAGGGTCTCCCAATTTTGGTAAAATAGTGCGGGTGTTTTTGTAAGATTAGGTTGCGCTCTTCCTGTGTTTTTGCCAGCTTATATTCCTCCACGGCTTGTTTATTCACATTGTTAATGTACTGTATCTCATACCAGGATAAATTCCAATAGACAAAAATATTTTTTACATCCTGTAAAATTCCCTTTCTGTGGAGGCTACCATCTTCCAGGCTTTCTTTGCTTTCTTGCAGTGGAAGAGATACGTTATATTGGTCCGTGAGAGTATTGGAATATTCAGGACGGAAAGGAGCGTTAGCGCCATCTTTTGTATAATAAAATGAAACGATTATGAGCAGAAGCGCAAAAAAATAGGGAGTTACCTTTTTCATTATTCAAATGTTTATCGCACATCTTATTTTAATACCTTAGCTTAGATTGCTTCAAGTATTCATATTGACAGATAAAATAGTGATAATATGTGGTTTTTTTTCTATACCTCCGAACAAACGGTATTTTCACCCGGTATTTAAGGTGTTTTTCAAGGAGAAATCCCTATTGGCTTTGTCAGGGACACAAAAAAGAGAGCACAAAAATTAGTTTACTTGTTTAGAGACATACTTTAAATGCTTAAACCAGGGTCATTTTCCGAAAAAATAATATCCAGAAGAATTTTTATTTCCTCTGCTTTGTCATAGTCCCCCAGCTTCTCAAAAGAGACGATCAGGTTACGAAACATACGGCGTACAATGTCAAGATTACTACAGGGCTGATAAAAAATATCAATAGGTTGGAGCTTTAACTGGGCTATATAATTATCAATATCATTTTTGCTAAAGATTAGTCCACGATTGAAGGCATTGATATAAAACTGTGTTTCCTGAGACTTATAAGTAAGAATAAACAAGCTCGGTAAATTTACGCCATAAACCGGAAGCTTAAGCCTTTGGGCCACCAGCATATAAATAACACAGAGAGAAATAGGGTTTCCTTTCTTGGTTTCCAGCACAGTGTTAATCATAGAATTAGCCGGAGCGTGAAAATTTTTAGTATTTGCGCTGAATTTCAGCTTACCAAAAAGCACACTATTGAGAATTTTGACCCGGTCAAAAGGATGAACATCAGTCTTAAATTCCAGCCATGCTTCATAGTAAATTTGTTCTAGCTGTTTTTTCAAATCCTCCAGCGTGAGGTCAGGATATTGGTAGGTGGCAATAATCCACATACCTTCCAGCATATCCTGTTCTTCAGAGTTGAACCATTCTTCCAGTCTTTTTTTAAGGGCTTCAAACTGAAGGGTATGGATAATATCCTCAATGCGCTTTTGTACATTGGGATTAAAACTGTTCTCCCACTCTTCTTCCAGAAAGGGAATGATAATATCCCCAAAAGAAATAATTTTCTCCTCTACATGTCCCAATACTTCCTGGTCTTCATCGTCAAGTAATGAGACAAGTGCTTTAAGCTCTTTATTATCCATAGGTATAAGTGTGCCTTCCTCTTCTTATGTTTTTTTTGTTGTGTTAATTAGTCTAATCTTTACCTCCAAATATGGAGAATCTGACATAACGCTTAGGGTTTTCTTTCAGGTCTACCAATAAGCTATCCAGGTCAGCTACTGTTTGGTTGAGACTTACGTACAGTGAATCATCGTTGACAAGCTTACCCATAGTCCCTTCTTTTTGCTGAATTTTTTGGGTAATAGACTGCAGATTGGCCAATGTCTGATCTAGCTTTTGCACGGTAGATTGTATCTCAATCTGGTTAAGCGAATCAGCCAGGTTATTGAGTTTAGTCATAAGAGGAGCTATCCCCTTTTCTTCATTAGTTAGCGTTTCTGAGAGTATACTTAAGTTTGTAACGATAGTTCCCAGGTTACGACGATTTTCGGATATTAAGGATTCAGCTTCAAAAGTAATTCCCTCTACATTTTCCAATGCGTTGGTTACGCTGCTTGTATCCCGTGCAAATGCTGAAAGAATAAAATTAAGCTTGGTAATGGTTGAGTCTAGCTGGTCAACGATAGGTAATGTTTTAGCTTGTACCAACTCAGCTATGCCTACCTCTTTCTCCGCAAGCAGGGTGTCTCCCTCCTGTAAAGGCTTATTGATATCTCCCGGTTCCAGAATAATGGCTTTCCCTCCTAAAAGGTCGCTGGTGGTTAAGATAGCAGTAGCTGCGCTACCTATAATTACTTTTTCATCAAGCTTAAGCGTAACCAGCAGCTTATTTCCTCTCTGCTGTAGCAGGTCTATTTTATCTACATAGCCTACCGGTAATCCATTGATTAGTACGGGATTAGAGGAGGTAAGCCCATCTATATCTTCATACACTACATAATAAGTATCATTGGTAGATAATACTTCAGTCCCTTTTAAAAATCGGATTCCAAAATAGAGTATTGCTCCTGCTATTACTGCTAGGGTGCCTACTTTAACTTCTTTAGAAATTTTCACTAAAAAAAATGTTGGTTTGTATTAATCTAGGGTCGCAATTTGCAACCAGCCTGTTGTAAATCAGCAGGCCACAATCATAAATAACGGGATATTCCTTAAAGGGATTCTATTTCTTCCTTATAATCTCTAATCGCGCGATAAATACCTGAGGCAATGTAAATTTGTCCAAGCTTGTCATTCAGGTATTTCTCTTCCTTTGGATTGGTTAAGTATCCCACTTCAACCAATACGCTTGGCATAGAAGTACGCCATAACACCCAAAAACCAGCTTGTTTTACTCCCCTACTACGACGACCTACCCGTTCTTCAAATTGTCTCTCTATTTTATCTGCTAAGCGGAGACTATTGTTTAGGTATGCCCCCTGATAAAGTGAAAAAAGTATGTGAGACTCTGGCGAAAGCGGATCAAAACCTTCATAGCGTTCCTCATAATTTTCTTCCATCAGGATTACTGAGTTCTCACGCTTGGCCACTTCCAGATTGCCTTCACGGGTGTGAGCACCCATCACATAGCTTTCCGTACCATAAACATTTTCATGTCCGGATGGCATCGCATTGGCATGTATGGAAATGAAAATATCTGCATCATTTTTGTTGGCTATTTCAGCACGTTCTTCCAATGATGGAAAGCTGTCATCTTTACGAGTAAAGATCACTTCTACATCGTCCATATTCTCTTTGATGATACGCCCGAGGTGATGCGAAATATTGAGTACCACATCTTTTTCATTAGAAATAAGACCGTGTGTTCCCTGATCTTTGCCGCCATGTCCTGGATCAATGACTACTCTTTTGACACGGTATTGTTTGACGCCTGCCGTATTGAAAGTAGTAGCTACCAGCAAGAGCGAAAAACAACTGATTAAGATAATATTTTTCACTGAGCTACGGTTGTTAGATAAACAAACAATAACTTTGCACAAAGTTGATACATTTTATTAAAAACTGAAATACCAGTTGACTTATTTAAAATACGTATGTAGCCTTTCATTATTATTTCTTCTCTTTCCTGATTTACATGCTCAGGAGGACGAAAGACCATTTGAGTCAGATACCACTGGTATACTGTCCCCTTCCGTATTAGATACTATTCCTACAGATACCATACCTAATGATAGCCTGGCTGTTAAGGATACAACAACCACAGTGGCTATTGATAGTTCCCAAGTGGAGGGAGATATTCAAACCACCGTCAATTATAATGCTGAAGACTCCATATTTTTTGACGTAGTCAATAGAAAAATCTATCTCTATGGCAATGCTGAGATTGATTATGGTGAAATTAAACTGGCTGCAGACTATGTAGAGCTTGACTGGGTGAACAATATGCTCACGGCCAAAGGTATGCCAGACTCTACCGGAAAAGTAGTAGGGCAGCCCATCTTTACCGATGGCCCGGAAGAGTACCAGACCGAAACGATTCGCTACAATTTTAAAACACGCAAAGCCTATATCTCGGGAGTGTTAACCCGCCCTCAGGACGCAGAGGGGTATGTGTATGGAGAAAAGGTTAAAAAGAACGAAAATGACGAAGTATTCATCAATAGGGGGTGGTACACTCCCTGCGATTGTGAACCGGGAGAGACTCCCGACCTGTACATAAGATCAAGAAAGCTGAAAGTAGTACCTGGCGAACTGGTAGTAGCAGGGCCATTTAACCTGGTGATTACAGATATCCCCACCCCTTTAGGGTTACCATTTGGGATCTTTCCTATGCCCAGAAGGCAAAATTCCGGTATCATCATCCCTACCTATGGAGAGGAAAGAAGAAGAGGCTTCTTTCTGAAGAATGGAGGTTATTACTTTGATATCAATGATTATGTGAATCTGACACTTCTGGGTGATATCTATTCCAAAGGGAGTTATGGTTTCTCTGTGATCTCGGATTACCGGAAAAGGTATGCCTATAATGGAGGGCTAAATTTTCAATTTAATCGTCAGCTTATTGATCCAGATGGAGCCAGCCCGGAGGAAGCTAATGATTTTCGCCTTACCTTCCGGCATACGCCGCAGTCCAGAGGAAATAGTCGCTTTTCTGCATCGGTAAACATAGCTACCAGCTCTTACATTCAGAATAACCCTACGACCAATGTGGATGCTAACCTAAGGACGACACTAAACTCTGCGGTAACCTATTCAACCGCTTTCCGCGGTACGCCATTTAACCTGGCCATGAGTTTCCGCCACAACCAGAATCTGGTAACCGAAGTATTTAATGTCATTCTGCCGGAGATATCGTTGAACATGAACCGGATTTACCCTTTCAAAAATCTGGTGGCTTCTCGCAGTAGCTGGTTGAGTAAGGTGAACGTAGGGTATAGAATGGCAGGACGTAACCAGTTTACCAACGAAGCTGTACGACCGCCTAGTGGTATTCCTTCGGATATCATAGCCAATCGTGATCCTCTGGCTGATAGCGTGCTGGCGATTAATGGAGATAACCTTTCGGCCATATTGGACCGTACCGAAACTGGCTTTGAACATTCTATCCCGATCTCTACTTCATTCAATGTATTCAATTACTTTACCGTATCCCCCTCATTCAACTATGAAGAGGTATGGTACCTGAAAGAGTACGATTATGATGACGAAACTATTCCCGGAAGGGTAATTGTCAATGAAGTACCTGGTTTCTCCCGGGCTTCATCCTGGAATGCCAGTACTTCTGTGAATACTCGTTTCTACGGTCTGTTTAATATTGGAGGAGAGAAAATACAGGCAATTCGCCACACGGTTATTCCTTCGGTGAGTCTTAGCTATCGCCCTGATTTTTCAGATCCGAGATATGGTTATTATCAAGAAGTCAGGTTGGATGATGAAGTATTGATTGATCCTAATACGGGTTACGATAGAAACTTAAAGTTAGTTTCTATCTATGATGGCTTCATCTATGGTGCCCCTTCTCCCGGTAAGAGTGGCTCTCTTGGTTTATCGCTGAACAATAACCTGGAAATGAAAGTGCGCAATGATAAAGATACGACTGAAGACGCCAGTGCTACCCGTAAGATTCCCATTTTTGAGAGCCTGTCTTTGAGCACCAGCTATAATCTAATCGCTGACTCTTTCAAACTGGCTCCGCTCAATGTATCCGGACGTACCCGTCTGTTTGATAATAAACTCAGTATCAATGCCTCTATGTCAATGGATCCTTACTCTTATGTAACTGATGACTTTGAACCTATTGATTCTGTAGGTAGTGGAAGCAACCTTAGAGTTTACAGGAATTTCACAAGGGTAGATAGATATGCCTGGCTTCCGTCAGATGATGAAAATTGGGATAGAAAATTAGGAACAATCACCCGAGCAAGTCTGGCTTTGAGCACTAATTTTCAACCCAAGCAGAAAGAAAAAGATAAAAAAGAAGAGGAGGAAGAAGCGGATGTTACCGCCGATGAGTTGGATTATATCAACCGCAACCGTAGCGATTATGTGGATTTTGATATTCCCTGGAGCGTACGGCTACGCTATAACCTGAGCTATACCAATGATCCTCGCCGAAAGCTGATTGAAGGTGAGGATGATAAAGTCAGGCAGTCTGTTATGTTCTCCGGTGATGTGAGCATTGCTCCCAAATGGAAGGTGCAGTTCAACTCAGGGTTTGACTTTGTCAATCAGGAGATCACCCAGACCAGTATTGATGTGTTCCGCGATCTGGGCTGCTTTGATTTTCAATTCAACTGGGTGCCTTTCGGAAGGTTCACCTCCTACCATGTGCAGATCAATGTGAAGTCAGCCATGCTCAGTGACCTGAAGCTGCAAAGAAGAAGGGCCTGGCAGGACTTCTAGTCCAGCTGCCGCTTAGCGATAAAAGCTGCGCCGATCAAAGCGATCAGCAAAAGAATACCTGCCAATTCAAAAGGCAAAACAAAGTCTGACATGAGCAGTATTCCCAAGCGTTGAATAGCAGACTCCTGGACCAGTTCTCCGGTAGTGCTGGCTTTCTGTATCCATCCCAGAGAAGCAAAATTGACCTGCAAAATGGTGTAAGTAAGCAGTCCAAAAAGAGATAGCCCTACTAAAGCTGCCCAAAAGTGGTGTTGCCCCTCAGTCATGACGGCCTGGCCGGAGATTTTGTTGGTAAGCATTACCCCGAAAATCATGAGTACAAGAATGCCGCCTACGTACACCAGAATCTGAGTGATCGCCAGAAAATCAGCTCCGGCAAAAATATAAATTGCAGCCACTCCCAGAAAAGTAACGATCAGCAAAAAGGCCGAGTAGAGTACATTACGGGTAAAAAGAATCATCAGGGCACTGATGACTGTCAGGGCTGCAAAAGTATAAAATATAATCTGTGTTAGGCTCATAGATTATTCACCAGATTGGCTCTGGTCATCATTAGGTTTGTTCTTTCTCTTCTCTTCCATGAGTTTTTTTGCTATCTCCTGCGGGTCATTTTCCTGACCTTTCGGTTTGATCTTAGGTTTAATTTTGGGCTTGTAATTAGCCTTAGGTTTAATAGTGAGTTTCGGTTTAGCCGGAGTAGAACTTTCCCCCTGTGCAGCTTTTTTTGCTGCCGCTTCAGCCTTAGCCTTTTCCTTCTGCTCCATAAATTCCTCCAGCTCTTTTTTCTTCTCCAGTATTTCCAGAGGCGTCATATTAGAGAATTCAAAATTATGGTCAGCCACATCAAACTCGCTGAAATCGTAGTCTTTGGTCATGGTCAGGCATTCGGTAGGGCATACGGTGGTGCACAGACCGCAGAAGCAGCACTTGCCCATATCAATATCAAACTTAGCCGGGTATAGTCGCTTGGAAGAGCCATCAGAGGTTTTGCCGATTTCTTCCACCGCACGTATTGGCTCAATCTCAATGCAGTTTACCGGGCAGATCTTTGCACATTTGTCACAGACAATACAGTCCTCAATCTCGTTATGGAGCTTATAGCGCCCATTGTCAGGCACCGGGATAGATTCATGCGGATACTGTAAGGTAACTATCCCATGATCCTGCTCAAAGTAATGCGCATCTTCCACCCCAATAGGTTCACGATGCTTTCGCGCATCTATTAAGTGCTTAAATGATAACTTCAGCCCCCCTAATAGAGAGCTGATGCCTTCCCTGATATTTCCCCAGTATGTATTATTTGCTCCTTGGTGTGGCATACAAATCTGATCAACTTCTTCTAAAAATACGCTCTCAATAAGATTTAACGACAGCTAATGACAATATTAGCCATGTTGTAGGTTAATACAAAATTAGCTGAGAGATCGTGCCTTGTTTTCCGCTTCATCGGCCTGCATTTGCTTATCATACAGGTTTTTATAAAAGCCATCTCGGCTGAGAAGTGATTCGTTGGTGCCTTCTTCTACAATTTCGCCATCGTCCAACACTACTATTTTATCCGCCAGCTTGGCAGATGATACCCGGTGAGAAATGATGATAGTGGTTCTGCCCCGCATGATATCTTTCAGACTGGTCAGAATAGTGTTCTCCGTTTTGGTATCCACAGCAGAAAGACAGTCATCCAGCACCAGGATTTTGGGGTCGCGGGCAATTGCACGGGCAATAGATACTCTCTGCTTTTGTCCACCGGAGAGAGTGATACCCCTTTCTCCGAGCTTGGTACCGAAACCTTCCGGAAAATCTTCAATGGTATTTTTCAGGTCTGCATTATAAGCGGCCTCTTCTACCTGCTGTTCAGTAATACCTACTGAGCCGAAAGTAATGTTGTTATATATGGTATCAGAGAAAAGAAATACATCCTGAGGTACATAACCTATCTGGCTGCGAAGGGTATGCAAATCATAATCTTTGATATTAACACCATCAATAGTGATCGTTCCTTCCTGTATGTCATACATACGGGGTATTACATTGGCTATTGTGCTCTTACCGGCGCCGGTGGTTCCTACAATCGCAATAGACTGGCCCGCTTTAACATCAAAGGAAATATTTCTTAAAGCTTTTATGCCAGAATCGGGATAAACAAAAGAGACATTCTTAAGCGCTACATCTCCTTTGATTTCTTTTTCTACCTCACCAGGCAGGATATCATTTTTGGTATGTAGAAATTCGTTGATACGCTTTTGCGAAGCTGCGGCACGCTGAATAATGCTGGTGATCCAGCCCAGGGAGGTAACCGGCCAGGTAAGCATATTCACATAAATGATAAACTCAGCAATGACTCCGGGAGAAATAGCTCCTTTGATCACCTCTGCGCCGCCGATAAAAACAGTGATTACAGAACTTAAGCCAATCAAAGCTACGATCAGAGGAATGAAAAGAGCATTTACAAAAGCCAGTTTGATTGACTTATCTTTATAATCATTACTGGCATCCACAAAGGTGTTGGCCGAGTCTTCTTCCCTCACAAATGATTTGATCACACGAATTCCCGAGAAAGCTTCCTGCACATAAGTAGACAATTCTGAAAGGCTGCGTTGTATCTCCTCCGAGCGGCGGTTGATAATATTATTAACGTAATAAATACTAAGAGAAAGTATTGGCAAGGGAATCAATGTATAAAGCGTAAGGCGAACATTGACCGAAAACATGTAAGGAATTAAGATCGCGAAAAGCGTAAAAAGGTTAAGCCCGTACATGATTCCTGGCCCCAGGTACATCCTTACTTTGGATACGTCCTCGGATATACGTGCCATCAGGTCACCCGTATTATTTCTGCGGTAGAAGCTGGTAGGTAATGACTGATAGTGCTCGTAAACTTCGTTCTTCAGGTCAAATTCAATGAAGCGGGAGACAACAATTACGGTTTGCCGGGTAAGAAAAGTAAAGAAACCTTTGAGCAAGGCTAGTACCAGAATAGCAATACCATATACTAATATACTGCCGGCAAAAATATCATAGATAAGATCCTGTAGTTCCAGCCCTTCATATACCTTGAACAGTGCAATGTTTTCCTCTACAAGATTAATAGATCTTCTAACAATCTGGGCAGGAATGATTGCAAATACATTGGATATAATAATGAAGAGTAAGCCCAGTAAAAGTCTTAACTTATACTTGAGCAGATACTTATTTAAGTAGCTGAGTTCTTTCACTTTTTGTTACAACGGTTTCCTCAACAAATGGTTCTTTGATCAGAATTGTAAATTGGTATACTTCTGAAAAAAATCTACTTTTGTAGTGCTTTTCAGCAAAACCCTAGTTTTTTTAAGATCGAAACCTCCGCAATTTTTAAGCAGCGTGCAAGAATAATGAAAGTAAAAACAGTAGAAAGTGTATCGGAGAATCCAAAAAGTAAAGCGCTTGACGTGTTTGGGATTATGGCTCAATACGGCCATGAACAGTTGGTACAATGCTATGATAAAGCTACTGGTCTCAAAGCAGTAATTGGTATCCATTCTACTGTACTAGGCCCTGCGATGGGGGGCACCCGCATGTGGAATTACGCTACGCATGAAGAAGGGGTGATAGATGCCTTACGCTTATCGCGGGGTATGACCTACAAGTCGGCCATTTCAGGACTTAATGTAGGGGGCGGCAAAGCAGTGTTAATTGGGGATGCTAAAAAGCTGAAGTCAGAGGCTTACCTGCGCAGGTTTGGCAAGTTTGTAGAGAGCCTGAATGGTAAATATGTAACTGCCGGAGATGTAAATATCAGTACTCGCGATCTGGAATATATCCGTATGGAAACTTCTCATGTTACGGGCTTACCGGAAATGCTGGGAGGTGGAGGTTCATCTTCGCTCATTACTGCCTTCGGCGTATACATGGGTATAAAGGCAGCAGCTAAGCAGGCCTTTGGTACAGACGCCTTGGAGAACAAAAAAATAATGGTGCAAGGCGTAGGAGCAGTGGGTATGAAACTGGTGGAGTACCTTATCAAAGAGGGCTGTGAAGTTTTTGTTTCCGATGTGGAGGAGGATAGGTTGCAAACTGCCTCTCGCGAGTATGGCGCTCAGGTCGTAAATCATGAGCATATTTTTGAGATTGAAACGGATATTTATGCCCCCTGTGCTCTCGGAGCTACACTTAATGATGAAAGCATTCCTTTACTAAAATGCCAGGCTATAGCCGGGGGAGCCAATAACCAGTTGGAAGAAGAAAAGAAGCACGGACAAATGCTGATGGAAAAAGGAATCGTTTATGCGCCTGATTTTTTGGTTAATGCAGGAGGTATCATGGCGGTAGCTGCTGAATATTTTGGAGAATTCCATAAAGACTACCTGTATCAGAAGGCAGAACGAATATATGATAAATGTCTGGAGGTATTAAAAGAAGCTTCAGCCCAGAAGAAAAATGCGCAGTTTGTAGCTATGCAAATGGCAGAGCAGCGAATCGCTGCTGTAGGCCAACTAAGCCATACCCTTTAAATTGACTCTCTAAACTTTTTAAAAAAGTAAATTTTTTGTGTGAGATCAGTGTTACTAGTCAGCTACTCGCGTATTATCAAATAAAATCATGCTAAACAGAAGAATATTAAGAGCTAAAGCAATGCAACATGTATATGCTTATAAACAGTGTCAACGCTCAAATTATGAGTTGGCATTTCAGTATATACATGATGCTTATGAACCGGATCTCAACTCCATGGAGGTGCAGGATAAGCAGAAGCTTGCCGAAGAGAGGACAGTTGCTACCCAACTGCTGGAAGACTTTTTTCAGCACAAACCTTTGCGAGAAGCTGAGGAAAAGCATCAGAAGGTAGTGAAAGAAGCCATCAGCCGTTACGAAAAACAGTGCCGCAAAGACGAAGAGTTTTTGCTTAACCAAATGCTCAGTGCCACCGAAAGGATTGCCGATCATTATCGTTTGTTTTTACTGTTGTTACTGGAGTTGGCAGAAGAGTCGCATCGCGACCAACGTAAGCAGCAGACCTTTGCTTCCCAACCTCAGGTGCAAGAGGTACATACCAATTTTTATCTGAATAAGGTGATTCAGGCAATCAGAGATAGCAGGCCTTTGCATCAGCAACTTGAGGAGAAAAAGCTCAACTGGAATAGTTATACCGTAGAAATCCGGCAGTGGTATAAGAATAGTGTCAAAACGGATGAAGAGTTTAAGAAGTATCAGCTTCTTGCTCAGCCCACGCTGGAAGATGATATTAATATTGTACGCTATATCTTTAATAATATCATCCTGAAAAGTGAGCCAATCGCCAATGTATTTGAAGAAAGTGACATCAACTGGGCAGAGAATAGCAAAGCGATCAAAAGTATGGTCAACAAAAGTGTGAAGTCTGTTAATGCTGACGCTGAAGGAATAGAGATTGTAGAGCTTACGCCTAACTGGGAGGAAGATAGAGACTTTCTTATAGAGTTATACAAAGTGACTATTAAAAACGATTTGGAATATGAACAGCTCATCAGGGAAAAATCTAAAAACTGGTCAGTAGAACGAATCGCAAACCTGGACAGTATTGTGATTAAAATGGCGATAGCTGAAATGATCCACTTCAGAAGTATTCCGGTTAAGGTTACGATCAATGAATATATTGACCTCTCCAAAAACTACAGCACGCACAAAAGCAAACAGTTTGTTAATGGTATGCTGGATGTGATTGCCCAGGAGTTGCAGGAGAGAAATATGATACATAAAAGCGGAAGAGGTCTTATTGATAACCAATAGGTAATATTTATTACATATTAGCGTATTAATAGCACCCTAATCGTTGGCAAGGATGGAAAGTCCTTTGTAATTTTATGTAAATTTGAAACAAGAAGACTAAAAGTAAAATAATTATGAGCAAAACGGGTAGTAGTTTGTTGGTGTTTTTTTCCGGTTTGCTAGCCGGTACACTAGTAGGAATTCTATACGCCCCTGATTCGGGTATTAATACCAGAGATAGAGTAACCTTCAGGCTAGAGAAGTACAAAGGCAAATTGGAGGAACTGTTATCTGACCTGGTTCGTTCTAAAGAACAACTTCCTGAGAGCGTGGCCAAGTCTGATGGTGAGCGTGTCATTAATGATGCCAGAGAAAAAGCCAAGCAATTGTTAGATGATGTTGATAATCTGCTCGGCCAGATTAAAAAGTAATTAACCGTTAATACTGTTTTCATACATAAATACAATCACGATGAAAAGACTGAAAATTAGTGTATTGGCTTTTTTCTCAGCGGGGCTGATACTTACGTCCTGTAATAATGCTGCATTAGAAGAGAAAGTAGCTGATTTGGAACAGAGAGTTTCCGAGCTTGAGTCTAAGACTCCTGCATCAGCCTCTAAAACAGCTGCACTAACTAAGCAAATAAGTCAACCTGAAACCGATGCTCCTCAGGGAGATGCACCTAAATTTGAGTTTGAAGAAAGCTCATACGATTTTGGTTCCATCACTGAAGGCGATGTTGTAGAGCATATTTTTAAATTCACTAATACTGGTGAAGCTCCACTAGTTATTCAAAGTGCTTCTGCTTCATGTGGATGTACAGTGCCTAGCTATCCTCGTGAACCGGTAGCTCCTGGTGAGAGCGGTGAAATTCAGGTGAAATTTAACAGTGCCAACAAGCCGGGCATTCAAAACAAAACTGTAAGCATTACTGCCAATACCAACCCTACAATTACCAGGTTGACTATTAAAAGTAATGTGATGCCTAAAGGAGAGCAGGCAGCAGGTCCTGTAAGAAAATAGATAGAGTAATTTTAAAATAAGTATGCTAACATCCATCCTATTACAGGCCACCGAAGGACAAGGTGGCCTTATCGGCAACCTAATCCTAATTGGAGGTATTGCCTTAATTTTCTACTTTTTTATGATTCGTCCCCAGCAGAAAAAGCAAAAAGATCAGCGCAATTTTATAAGTGCTGTGAAAAAAGGGGATATGGTGGTGACTATAGGTGGTGTACACGGAAAAGTTATTAGTGTAGAAGATGATACCTTTATATTAGAAGTAGACCGGGGAGCCAAAATTAAATTTGAAAAAAGCTCTATCTCACTAGAATCCAGCAAGAAGTACGCAACGAACTCCTGATCCTGTGAGCCGGGGCAGAATAAATACTAAAGAAAAACTGCGCAAATTCGTGCAGTTTTTCCCTTCCAATAAAGACAAACTCAAGGTAGTAACGCTTTGCCTTCTGGTAGCTACTACCTTCTGGTTTTTTAGTGCTCTTAATAAAAATTACAATACCCGCATAGAGTATCCACTGACTTTTAATTATGATCAGGACAGTACTTATGTGCTCAGTTCTCTGCCAGAAAACATTCTTATAGAGGTAAGTGGTGGGGGGTGGAATCTACTACGGAAAACCTTATTATTCGATACTCCTCCTATAGAAGTGCCTTTGGAGGACCCGGTAAGCACCAAGTTTATTACAGGACAATCACTCTCCCAACAACTCGCCGAGCAACTCGGAGATGTACAACTGGACTATGTAGTAACTGATACCCTGTTTATAAATATTGATCAGGCTGCTGAAAAAGAAATTGTAGTTACGTTAGACTCCTCTTCAATCCATCTGGGTGATTCATATCAATTAATTTCTCCTGTAATACTATCCCCCGGCCGGGCTACTTTGAAAGGGCCTATGACTATTCTACAGGATATCGGAGATACTTTATACCTTAGTCTTCCTGATCCGGAGAATGAGATTAACGCAGACTACCAGCAGACTATTCCTTTGGAATATAGTGCCTCTGACTTAGTAAGTGTAATTCCTGAAGAAGTAAATGTTGAATTTAGTGTTGCACCTTTCGATCTCTTGACCCGAAGCGTAGAAGTAACAACGATTGACTTTCCTGCAGACTCTTCTTTGCGCCTATCACCTAACCGTGTTGATGTAACTTTCTGGATACAGAATGAGTATTTAAACTTAATTAAAGAGTTTGACTTTGAAGTAGTAGCAAATTTGCGTACATTGAACTTAAAGGATAGTACATTAACTCCAGTCCTTAGAACATATCCCGAATTTGCAAAAAATATAGCTATTAGTCCCTCTAAGTTGAGAGTAGAGCATGTGCAATAATTTTTTTTCGGTAGGAATTACTGGAGGTATCGGATCAGGAAAAAGCCTGATTTGTAAAATTTTTTTAGTACTAGGAGTACCTGTTTATTCGTCAGATGAACGTGCCAAGTGGCTGCTTTCCCATGATGATCTTCTTAAAAGACAAATTATTCAGCAGTTTGGCAAAGAAGCATATAATCAAGGGGGAGAACTTAATCGTTCCTATCTGGCCAAAACTATTTTTACGGATGAAGAAAAAAGACTGCAATTAAATGCTTTAGTGCATCCTAGGGTTGGTGAAGATTTTAGGAAATGGCGAGAGGCCCATAAGGCCAGCCCATACGCATTGAAGGAAGCGGCTTTACTTTTTGAAACGGGCAGTTATAAGCAGCTTGACAAAATCATTAATGTCAGTGCTCCGGAAGCACTCCGAATACAAAGAGTTCTTCTTAGAGACACCCATAGAAGTAAGGAACAGCTAGAAGCAATAATGCAAAAACAATGGTCAGATAAGCAAAGGGAGGATTTGGCCAACTTTACCATCAATAATGATGAAAGAAAGTTGATGCTTCCCAAAGTACTTAAAATTCATAAACAGTTAGTTAAAATATCATCCTGAGAACCTTAAACTCAAACTTTTATTGATATAATTTTTACTCGCCACATTTACATTTTTTAACTACTAAATTTTTAATCATGAGTTTAGACCGGTATAGAAACGAGGTCTGGAAAGAAATTGACTTCGAGACAGATTTGCCTCATGCACTTTATGAGGTTTCCAGTCATGGCAGAGTAAAAAGTTATGCCGTTGATAAAAAGAAAGGACGCATCATGAAGGGATCTGATGTGAACGGATACCTTTCCGTAATGGTGAGATTAGGGAAAAAAGTTTCACAGACCCATTACCTGCACAGGTTGGTTGCCATGGCATTTTTGCCCCGCCCAAGTGAAGATCACCGTTATGTAGTCCACCTGGATTATGACAAAAAAAATAACAGTCGTTACAACCTGAAATGGATGACTGAAGAAGAACTGACCAAACACAACAATAAAAATCCTGCAATATTACGCAGCAGAACGACGGGCTATAAGCTTACTGAGTCGGATGTAAGGGTAATTAAAAGGCTGCTAAAAAATAATAAGACAAGGCTCAGCATGATTGCTAAACGCTTCAATATTACACATACCCAATTGAACAGAATAAGGTCAGGAGAGAATTGGGGAAATGTTACCATCTGAGATAAGATGGTAACATTCCACAACTTTTACTGAGATCTTTACAGCAGGTCTTCTGGCAAAGAGATTTGATCCATGTAAAACTTCATTCTGGAGTGAGAACTTTCCAGCAGATTAATTTTTTCTATTTTGTCATCTTTATGGTTGTAAAACACCTCTACATAATATCCATGAAGTAGGTAAAGGTTTACCTTATAGTTGTAGTAACGTATGGCCACCACAAACGATCCCTCCCTA
The DNA here is from genome assembly GCF_038039535.1 of Catalinimonas locisalis. NCBI lineage: Bacteria > Pseudomonadati > Bacteroidota > Cytophagia > Cytophagales > Catalimonadaceae > Catalinimonas > Catalinimonas locisalis. Next base: position 135,635 of record NZ_JBBPHP010000005.1, read on the forward strand.
TACAAGACTTGAATCTTGTTCCTCAAAGAAAGAGACATGAACCTGGAGGAGGACATCATTTTCACAAAAATTAATATAATGATTTTGTTCCGCTGCGTGCTGCCTGCTCACAAACACTTATAAGGTAAATATAATAAAAAAACCGCTTTAATTTTCATGAAAGCGGTTTTTAAGGGTGAAAGACGGGACTTGAACCCGCGACCTCTGGTGCCACAAACCAGCGCTCTAACCAACTGAGCTACAATCACCAGATTATGAGGGTACAAAAGTAGAAATACCGATGCATATTGCCAAATAGTAATCCTCTTTTTGTGGAAAATTCTTAATCGAGTGTGTATTCTGTCTGGATAGGAAAGTGATCTGAATAAGGTACTTCCCGATGAGTATGATAGCGTACTGGTTTTAGCTGTTCGCTATAAAATTGATTATCAATTCTCAGGAAAAAAAGTCTTCCGTTATAGCTAAAGCCAAAGCCGTTGCCTGCTTCCTCAAATGCATTAGACAAGTGCTCTTTTAGGGTAAGGTAAGTATAGCTGTAAGGAAGGTCATTAAAGTCTCCACATACGATTACCGGATGGGGACTCCCATTAATATGTTTTACCAGATTGTCTACCTGCTTAGCACGCTCAATGAAGCCAAATTTTAACTTCTTAGCAATATTCAGGTAGTTTTCTTGCTCAAAATCACCAATCTTGCTTTCATCAATACTCATAGATTGAAGATGAATGTTATATACCCGAATGGTATCTTCTCCTACATCAATATCAGCAAAGATAGCATGCTGATGAGGTACATCGTCAAGGTTAACATCCCCCGAGTCAACAATTGGGTAGCGACTGAAAATTGCCAATCCAAACTGAGCGCCAATGCGATTGACAAAGGCCGCCTTTACAATTACCTGTTGATGTGTTTTACCAGATAGCTTATCAACCGTATTGAAGACATCTGAAGTATTGTCATTGTAAAACTCTTGCAAGCATTTAATGTCTGCTTCAGCCTCAGCCAGCCAGTTGATCATTGACTTACCAGGAGTATTTTTGTTCTGAAGATAAGCGTAAGTGTTGAATACTCTCACATTGTAGTTGAGTACGCTGATTCGTTTTTGCCCCTCCTCTACCGAATTTTTGGGATTATAAGAAAAACTGGAGATAAGGTATGGATAACCTAATACTAAAATACATAAGTGCAGCAGAGATAAACTGTGAAACTTAACCAGGAAAAAGCAGAGTAAGATAATATTCATCAGAAGAATTACAGGAATAGCCAACGAAAGGAAACCTGTAATCCATAGGCTGGCAGGGGAGATATTAGGGCTAAGGTATGCAAGTACGCTTACCGTTGCAGTAATAAAACTAATGACTCTAATCAATGTCTTTACTCTTTGCGGGTACTTTAAAGTATCATACGTGGAAGCACAATATAAACAATATTATTACCAAAAAATTGTCTGTAAATAGGGGTTATATATTTCAAAAAAATTAACGGTCAAAATGAAGGCGCATCCCTTTTTCAGAGTTATTCAGTTTTCCATCAGAATATGCTAGATGCCCTGAAACTAAAGTATGCTTTATGCTTGATTTAAATGTTTGGCCCTCAAAAGGTGACCACCCGCATTTTGCCAGTATATTTGATTTCTCTACTTTCCAGGGATTATCAAGATCTACCAGTACAAGGTCAGCATAATATCCTTCTCTGACATAGCCGCGGCGCTCAATCTGAAAAAGGATGGCAGGGTTATGACATGCTTTTTCTACAATCTTTTCCAGTGTTATTTTACCCTGATGGTACATTTCCAGTAGCGCAACCAGGCTGTGCTGCACGAGTGGACCTCCTGATGGAGCTTTGAAATAGCTTTGCTGCTTTTCTTCCAGCGTATGGGGAGCATGATCGGTAGCAATTACATCTATTTTGTCATTAAGTACTGCCTTCAGAATAGCATCCCGATCCTCAGAGGTTTTTACTGCGGGATTCCATTTGATAAAAGAACCTTTATCAGCATAGCAGGAGTCATCAAACCAAAGATGGTGAATGCAGGCTTCGGCAGTAATCCTTTTTTCGCTGAGCGGCTTGCTATTATCAAAAAGGCCAGTTTCTTTTCCTGTTGATATATGCAGGATATGAAGCTTGGTGTTATATTCTTTAGCTAGACCAATGGCCAAGGAAGAAGATTTGTAACAAGCCTCAGCACTGCGAATAAGAGGGTGCATTTCCATAGATACGTCTTCGCCATATTTCTCCCGGAACTGCTGCATGTTATTTCGGATAGTTTGTTCATCTTCGCAATGGGTTGCTACCAACATTTCAGCATTCTGGAATACGTTTCGTAGCGTAGTTTCATTATCCACCAGCATATTGCCGGTAGAAGAACCCATAAAAATCTTAAGGCCGCATACATCTTTGGGGTTGGTCTTGAGCACTTCTTCCAGATTATCATTTGAGACACCCATGAAGAAAGAGTAGTTGGCTAATGACTTGGCTGCTGCAATCTGATATTTATCTTCCAGTAGTTCCTGCGTGAGGGTATTAGGTACAGTATTGGGCATTTCCATAAAAGAAGTAATACCTCCGGCTACTGCTGCCCTGGATTCAGTAAATATATCTGCCTTGTGTGTCAGGCCCGGCTCACGAAAATGAACCTGATCGTCAATAAGTCCGGGAAAAAGGTAAAGTCCTTGTGCATCAATGGTTTTAGTGGCAGACACTGAGCTTAAGTCCTTATCAATTCTGCTGATGAATTTTCCTTCTATTAGTAAGTCAGCTTCTTCAATTTTGCCTTCGTTGACGATACGAGCGTTGTATATTTTGGTAGTCATATGCTGTCAAGGTTATTCTTTTGAGTCGGTATATTACATGAAAGACAGATGAAAAAAAAATAACGTAGCCTTAGAATAAGGTCTCATCTTAAAGGTTGGTTTATATCTTTTATTCCGAAAAGAGAATAAACAAAAATACGAGGTAAGGCGGTAAGCCAAAAACCATAAAATACTTGAATATGCATTATTTCCTTACAAAGAATTGCTAACCTTGGCTTGAAAATCTCAAATATTCTCAGGTAATTATACCTGTATTCATTAAGCCAGAGCATATTATTTTCGTAACTTTGTTGTGCAATGGTAAACATTAATGTTTTTTCCAAGACCACTTTTAGCTCTTCACCGAAGTCACATTTTGGAGAGGTGCAAAAAGTACGTCAAATCTGGATGTGGATTTTGCTCGCTATTGCTTTTGCTGGCCTGGTGTTGATGGGCGCCCATCAGGTGATCTTCAAGAAGGCATTTGGAGAAAACTGGCTTACACTTTCTTCTATTAGTTTTGTAGCCGTTGTATTAGGGCTTTTTGCCCTGCTCATTTATAAAGCTCATCTGGAGACCAGAATTAACGAGAAAGGAATACACCATCGCTTTTTTCCACTCCAGTTGCAATTCCGGACTATCCGTTGGGACGAAGTAGAGGAAGTCTACATACGTGAGTATGATGCGCTCAGTGAATATGGAGGTTGGGGCATCAAATTTGGAAATGGTGGCAAGGCCTATACTGTTAAAGGTAGATATGGCCTGCAATTGGAGCTATCCGACGAACGCAAAATATTGATTGGTACCCAAAAGCCTATAGAGCTAGAGCGTCTGATTATGCAGCTGCTGTATGATTATGAAGTGCTTTAACTATTAATAAGTAAAAGTACCATGCGCTCCTTCTATGGTAACTTTCTTTTGATCTGAGCTTTCTACCCTTCCGATTATCTTAGCATCTACCCCAAATGCGTTGGAAATATCAATAATGGATTGAGCATGCTTTTCAGCAATGTAAATTTCCATACGGTGACCCATATTGAATACCTTGTACATTTCTTTCCAGTCGGTATTACTTTCCTCTTGAATGATTGAAAATAGAGGAGGAGTATCAAATAAATTATCTTTAATGATGTGCAGATTATTGATGAAGTTCAGCACTTTTGTTTGTGCTCCTCCACTACAATGGATCAATCCATGAATATGTTGGCGATATTGTTCTAGCACCTGCTTCATCAGCGGGGCATAGGTGCGTGTAGGAGCAAGCACTAATTTTCCTATATCCAGTTGCTCTCCTGTATTTGACACGAATTTTTCAGTGAGAGGGCGACTTCCACTATATACGAGTGATTTGGGTACCTGAGGGTCAAAGCTTTCCGGGTATTTTGCAGCAAGTTCATGATGGAGCACATCGTGGCGGGCTGAAGTAAGTCCATTGCTGCCCATCCCACCATTATAACTATCTTCATAAGTAGCCTTACCAAATGAAGCAAACCCGATGACCACGTCTCCCGCCTGTATATGTTCATTGGTAATAACCTGATCACGGCGCATGCGGGTGGTAACAGTACTGTCTACTATGATGGTTCTGACAAGGTCACCCACATCAGCAGTTTCACCGCCTGTACTGATGATATTAATGCCGTGAGAGCGAAGCATGGCTAATACTTCTTCCGTGCCTTCAATGATTTTGGCAATCACCTCTCCGGGGATGAGGTTTTTATTGCGACCAATAGTGGAAGATAAAAGGATATTGTCCAGCGCACCTACGCAGATGAGGTCATCAATATTCATGATGATGGCATCCTGCGCAATACCTTTCCACACTGATAAGTCTCCGGTTTCTTTCCAGTACAGATAAGCTAGTGATGATTTGGTACCGGCTCCATCGGCATGCATAATATTACAATACTCAGGATTACCCCCTAAAATATCAGGTACTACTTTGCAGAATGCGTTGGGGAAAATACCTTTGTCCAGGTTTTTGATGGCCTGGTGCACATCCTCTTTGGAAGCTGAGACTCCTCTCTGGTTATATCTTTCACTCATGTTTAGGTCAAATCTTTTGCCGAAGGGCAAAGGTACAAATTGTATCGTGAGCCTGAAACAAAAAAAGAGGTTGCTAAACTTTAAGCTCAGCAACCTCTTTCAATTCTATATCTCAACTCAAATATTATTACTCTGAGGCATCTGCCCGGCTGTTATCCACCCGGGTCACTTTGAACTCTGTTCTACGGTTGATCTCATGCTGTTCTTCTGTCATAGCATTTTTGATGATCAACTGCTCCTCACCGTATCCTCGGGCAGTAATACGCTCAGGATTGATGCCGCTGTCTACCAGATATTGAACCGCAGACTCAGCTCTTCGTTGAGAAAGCTCCTGGTTATATTCATTATCACCACGGGAGTCAGTATGAGAGCTAAGCTCTATGCTGATCTGAGGGTTATCTTCCAGTATTTTTACCAGCTTATCCAACTCTACTGCCGCAGCATCGGTGATGAAAGATTCGTCAAATTCGTAATAAATATTTTCTAAGACGATTGCTTTATCCAGTACAATCTTATTCAGTACAAGTTTGGTGGTAAAAGTAGTGTCAGTTACCATCTCTACCAGTTCTTCCTGAGGAATAGTTTTTCCTACAGTACTGAAAGGAACACGGGTAGTGAAGTAGCCTTCTTTTTCACCAACCAGTTCATAGTTGGTACCCCCTTGTACGGCAAATTTGAATGCTCCTTCCTCTCCCGAATTTTGTGATTCTATTGCACTACCTTCAGGAAAAGCCAGACTTACTTTTACATCTTCCAGTTTTTTCTCCTCGCCAGAATCTTCTTCCTCCGTTACTGTAATACCGGCCAGGAAGTAGTTAACGGTCTTCAATTCAGGATCATTGTTGACAAAGGCATAAATATCGTCGTCCCCTTTTCCTTCAGCACGATTGGAGGTGAAATAACCATCCTTGATAGAAGTGAAAGTCATACCGAAATCATCAGCAGTGGAGTTAACCGGAGGCCCTAAATTTTCAATGGTAATTTGTCCATCCTTACGGATAGCCACGAAAATGTCCAATGCTCCCATGCTAGGATGACCATCGGAAGAGAAATACAATTTACCATCGTCAGTGACGTAAGGAAACATTTCGTGTCCGGGCGTATTGATTACCTCGCCCATGTTGCGGACACTGCTCCAGCGACCTCTGTTATCTACTCTTGCAGAATACAAATCGTTACCTCCATAACCACCGGGACGGTTGGAAGAAAAATAAAGTGTGTTTCCGTCGCGACTGAAAGCGGGTGTAGAATCCCAGGCATCAGGGTCGCTGATGGTCATGATCTCAGGAGTAGTCCACTCTCCTCGCTGATAGCGGGAAATGTAAAGATTGACATCACGTGTACCTTTGCGTTTTCCACTATTGCCTCGGGCAAAAACCATTGTACGACCATCGGGTGAGAAGGTAATAGCCCCCTCATTGATAATTTCGTCTGCGAACTCTTCACCTAAGGTATGGGCATCCTCAATTTTGATGAGGCCGTTCTCTATAGGGGCTTGCATAATATTGGTAAAACCAGTACCCGTGGCTTTGTAGACTTTCTCGCTATTGCGAGAAGTAGTAAAATAAAATGTGCCTCTATGAACAGTAGGAGCATACTCAGCCCCTTCGGTATTCAGATATTCTTCGTTTTTGATTTCGTAGTAAACATCTTTAGATAAGATGTTACCAAGTCTGTCCAGGTTATCTAATTCCTGACGTGCCCACGCGGTATATTCCAGTACGGTATCTTCTGAGAGTTCAATGTACTCCTGTAATTCTTCTTTAGCCTGATCATACTCCCCATTTTGCTTGAGAGACATGGCGTAGTGAAACACGGCCGAAGTATCAGGGATACCGGATTCAATGGCAGCCTCATAATAAGGCAACGCTTCCTGAAGACGGTTGCTCAAGCGATAAGCCTCAGCAATTTTATAGTTTGAAAGCGTGGTTTCCATGCCATTGTCAATGGCTACTTTGTAATGATCAATGGCTACATTATAGTCACCACTTTCAAAACTGTTGAACCCTTTAACGAGCGCTCTCTTGCCAGCATTACATCCGGCGAGCAAGAAGAGAGCAATCACGAAAAAGTGTAGATACGCTAATTTATTTCTCATAGTACTATGAATGATAATATTTTGATAGTATAACAGTAATCAGATATACTGCTATGTGAGCCTCCATGTAGGATGAACGATATAAATCGCTGTAAATTATGTACTTAGGCAGTCTTAAAATAGCGGGCAAGCCACGAATCTTTGGCGGGAATCACCCATTCTTTCTCAAACTGCTCTTTGTTACTTACTAAGTTATTGAAAGTTAAAGTCTCTGGTTTGATTTTCCCTTCGGAAACCTGTTGTTTTAGCTGAGCAGTAGACTCTACAAATATTTCATCCTGATGAAGGAAAGCTACCTTGGTACGGTCAAAGAAAGAAAAGCTTTCTCTTTCCGTGCTGAATTTTTCTTCCAGTTCTTTTACCAATGCAACTGAAGCATCAATAGAGCATCCACTCGCCATGTTATAGCCTTCGTCTACAGCAATCACTAAGAAACGGTTGTGAAAAACCTTTACGGATGAATGTAAAGGCTTACCATGCGCAGCCCAGGCAGAAGTAAACTGCTGACCCAACTGCTGAGCGTATTCTTCTTCCGCATGGCTAAGAAAACGGCTCGCCTGATAAACCCAGATTCTGGCTTGCGCCGGCATATCTTCAAAAGGTATATACATGATATATGAAATTAGAACTAGTAAATTACGAATTAAATTCGCATAATTTAATGAATGTTTTGCTGTTGTACTAACGCTTTTGCGTCATACAACGTTTGCTGAGCTACCCCAAACTCTTGCATTTTTTTATGTTTGTACTCCTTTTTTTGCTGCTTTTTATTTGTTCCCTTATCTGGCTGTTAGTCCAACTTACTCCCATCCTGAATGGCTTTTTGGCTAAGCACCTATGTTCCTGCATTTTTGTAAGTAAAAGGAAAATTGAGGAGATCAGAAAGACAGAGTTAAAGATTCTTCTTTTTAGATTCCCCTCTTTTAAGGTAGATGAGAAAAATAAAAGTGTGAAAGTTAGCTTAGCGAGCTACTTTTCCAGGCAGGCCTTTTATCATCCTTTTACCGGCTGTACGCTGCATAAGCGCTCACCCTTTGAAAAGTCTACTGATAAAGCAATTGCCCACCCAGCTATTCAAACTAAGGATGCAGAGGCAAATGTGAATTACATAGCAGGAGAAAAGCGATTTTGGGATAAGTGCTCAACATCCTGGATGCAAACTTCTCCCTCGCATACGCTTGCTTTGGTCATCATGCAAGGTGGTAAATGTGTAATAGAAAATTATGCAACAGAAATTCAAAAAGAGACACCTTTGGCAGGCTGGTCTATGGCTAAAAGTGTGGTGAATGCATGGGTAGGCATTATGGTGAAGAAGGGACTTTTACAACTGCATGAACCTCTTCCCAAAGAAATCTGGCAGGGAAATACAGAAAGAAGAGAGATTACAATGCATCATCTACTACAAATGAGCAGCGGACTCCCCTGGTCGGAAAGATACTGGTGGCGGAGTGATGTCACCAATATGCTCTTTAGCAGTGAGGATGTGGGCCGGGCTATGGCAGCTAAACATCTCAGGTATGAGCCAGGCACGAAGTGGCAATATGCCAGTGGTACAAGCAACCTCATTAGTAAGGCGCTGCGCATTATTCTCAAAGACGATTATACAGCGTTCCCTTACCGTGAGCTTTTCGCTCCACTGGGTATGGAAACTGCTTTGATGGAGGCCGATGCCAGTGGAAATTTTGTAGGATCTTCTTATATGCTGGCCTCTGCCAGAGACTGGGCAAAATTTGGGCTGCTCTATGCTCAGGACGGAATCTGGAAGGGAGAACGTATTTTACCAGAAGGTTGGGTAGACTATACAATAAGCCCGGCAGAGGCCGCCCCTTTTAATGAATATGGAGCTCATTTCTGGCTAAACGAGGGAATAGATCAGCAGGCTCAGACGCGTAAAATACCCGATGCGCCTCCTGATGTTTTCTATGCCTCTGGCTTTGGAGGGCAACGTGTTTTCATTGTCCCCTCGCATGAGTTGGTTATTGCACGATTGGGTAGTGCGCACTTTAAAGAACCGAACTTTAATGTTTTGTTATCAGATTTACTGGCTAATCTAGACCACAAGCAGGATATTATTTCAAAAACTGACATCAATCATAATCTTTGAAAAGATAGCTCATGTTTTCTGGAAAATAATTTGGCGAACTTCATAGGGTAAAAAGAGAAATTACAACCGCCAAACCGCATGAGTCATGGAACTGAAAAAAAATCCCAAATACGACATATATCGGCAGTCCGGTCTGTTTTTCAGTATAGGATTGACTACCAGTATGTTGATGGTTACTGCTCTCTTTGAGTGGAAAACCTATGATAATGATAATCTGGTACAACTGAGCAATACAGTTGATGATCAGTATGAAGAGGTTTTGGATATTCCGCCCACCACTCAGCCTCCTCCCCCTCCTCCACAACAAATCTACATGCCCAGCATTGTAGAAGTACCGGACGAAGAAGTGATCATTACTGATCTTGATATCAACCTGGATATTGAAATCAAAGAATCTACCGTGATTGAAGAATACGATTATAGCTCATATGTAGAAGAAGCCCCTGAAGAAGAAGAGGTAGAAGAAATATTTCTCATCGTAGAGGAATTTCCAGAACCAGAAGGAGGAATGGAATCTTTTTATAAGTATGTGGCTGAAAATCTGAAATATCCCAAATTTGCAGTGCTGAATGGAATTACCGGAAAAGTATATGTTCAGTTTGTGATTGATAAAGCAGGTAATGTAAAAGATGTGTCAATCATCAAAGGAATTGGCGGTGGTTGTGATGAGGAAGCCCTGAGGATTGTGAAAGAAAGCCCGATTAAATGGAAACCTGGCAAACAGAGGGGGGTACCGGTCAAAGTGAGGATGGTATTGCCGATTACCTTTAAGTTAGATTAAAGCTTCCTCAAGAAAAACAGCCCGCTGGAATTTCCAACGGGCTGCTCTTTTTTTATACACTATAGCTTTTCGTTTTCAGCAATAATTTCAGCGATATCTTTTACCGCAACCTCTTTTTCTTTGTTCTTATTCTTTACCCCATCACTCATCATGGTCATGCAGAAGGGGCAGGCTACTGCTATAGTCTGAGCTCCGGTAGACAACGCTTCCTCAGTGCGGTCAATGTTAACCTCTTTTTTACCGGGTTCAGCATCTTTAAACATTTGTGCCCCTCCGGCACCGCAGCAAAAGCCTTTGGTACGGCAGCGCTTCATCTCTACCAGGTCGGCATCCAGCGCTTCCAGCACTTCGCGGGGAGCTTCATAAATATTGTTAGCTCTACCCAAAAAGCAGGAATCATGGTAGGTAATCTTTTTACCTTTAAAAGAGCCGCCTCCCTGAAGCTTAATTCTTCCTTCGTTGATCAGTTGCTGAAGAAAAGTAGAGTGATGAATGACTTCATAGTTACCACCCAGCTCAGGGTATTCATTTTTAATAGTATTAAAACAATGAGGGCAGGCAGTCACAATTTTTTTAATGTTATATCCATTGAGCACTTCAATATTAGAAGCGGCCTGCATCTGAAAAAGAAATTCATTCCCAGCCCGCCTTGCGGGATCACCGGTGCAGGTTTCTTCAGGACCCAGCACAGCAAACTGAACGCCTACTTTATGCAGAATTTTGACAAAAGCTTTGGTCACACGTTTATAACGATCATCGTAAGAGCCGGCGCAGCCAACCCAGAAGAGTACTTCGGGCTTTTTGCCCTGCGCTGACATATCTGCCATGGTAGGCACCTCTATATGCTGTGTATTGGAAGCCTGTCTAACTTCTGCTGTTTCGCTATTTGCGGTATTGCTTGTTATGTTATTTTCTTGTTCAATCATGTCTTTCAGTTTTACTCTTGAGATTCTTTTTTTGTTCCGCTGGTTTCATTTGCCAGTTCGTCAGCCCAATTGAAACGATCGGTAGGAGCAAATTTCCAGGGAGCAAAGTTATTCTCTACATTGGAGAACATAGCATTCCAGGCAGGTGGAGATTGCGCCTCTTCCATGGCTACGTAGCGGCGTATTTGTAGGATGATAGCCAGAGGGTTAATATTTATCGGGCAAGCCTCTACACAGGCATTGCAGGAAGTACAGGCATTGATCTCCTCTCGCTGTATGTAATCGTCCAGTAAAGATTTACCATCTTCCAGGCCTTTACCCTCTTTTTGCAAGCTTTTCCCTACTTCTTCTGAGCGATCGCGGGTATCCATCATAATTTTACGGGGAGAAAGCTTCTTGCCGGTTTGATTGGCCGGACATTCCGCGGTACAACGACCGCATTCGGTGCAGGCATAAGCACCCATAATATCTCGCCACTCCAAGTCATTGACATCTTTAGCACCAAAACGCCCTACTTCTTCAGCATCAGTCTCTCCACCATTTTCAGGCTGTGCTCCCAGCATGATCTGCACTTCATTGGTCACAGCGGGCATATTATCCATTTTGCCCTTAGGGGCAATGCGTGCGTAGTAGGTATGGGGAAATGCCATGAAGATGTGCAGATGTTTTGAATATGTAATGTAGATAGCGAAGCCCAGAATACCGATAATGTGAAACCACCAGGCAAAGCGCTCTATGAATATCAAAGTACTGGTAGACATACCTTCAAATAGAGGAATGAGCAGGCCACTGAAAAAAAGATAGCCAGTGTCAGGGTAACTCGCATCCGGACGGTCCTGCAAAATTTGATCAGTGGCATTCATCGTCAGGATGGCAAACATCAGGATAATTTCTACTACTAAAATAAGGTTGGCATCCAGCTTTGGCCAGGCGGTCAGTTCTCTTGCTTCAAAGCGTCTGATGTGCAGTACATTTCTTCGGATCAGGAAGAACACACAGGAGAGAATAACCGCCACTGCCAGAAACTCAAAAATATTGATAGGGATAGTATAAAAACTGCCGAGTGTGGGAGCAAAGATGCGGTGCGTACCGAAAATACCATCCAGTACAAACTCCAGTACCTCCAGGTTGATTACGATAAATCCTACATAGATACAGAGATGGAGAAAAGCCGGAATAAATTTTTTGAACATTTTTTTCTGTCCAAAGGCCACCAGGAGCATATTCTTAGTTCTCACTGAAGGCTGGTCATTATGCTTGTCTCCTTTTCCAAGTAATATGTTCTGCCTGATTCTGCTAATTCTTCGGTAGAGCATATAGCCGGCGATGGCCAATATTAGGAGAAAAGCTATTTGCTGAATAAGTCCTATCATTCTTTTTTAAATTTTTTACAAGTTTCTATTGCGCCGCTATCATTATTCTTCTACTTTTGTACCCTCGTTACGGTGATGTAGCTCAGTTGGTAGAGCATCGGACTGAAAATCCGTGAGTCGGTGGTTCGAGCCCACTCATCACCACAAGCCTTTTCGTGATAGCGGAAAGGCTTTTTTTTATGCTTTTTTATTCCTTTCTGCACAAAAATTACGCTACCATACATAAGCCTTTACTTAACGCTCATCTCTAACAAATATATATAATTAAGGAAATAGTATGCAAGCATACTATTTTTAATAATGTAATTTGTGAAAGAAATTTAGGTGAATTCTTTAAAAATTTTCACAAACCTAGTGAGATCTTAAAAGATCTTCATAAATGCTTTGGTAGATGGAAAAAGTTAAATGCCTGATTTTCAAGAGAAGAGCAGTTAACTCAGATCAGCCATAGAAAAGCTATATTAGATAAGTAAAATACAAAATTAAATTAGTTATATTTTTTAATAAAAGCATTTTCATACTGGTAAGTAAAATTACACATGTATGCAAACGAGTCATCCACATAAGATATAAAAAATCAAACCTTGTACATTTGTTATATATCAAGTGAAGCAAAGTAGAGAAGAAAAAGAAATGAAGAAATGCTTCGCCTGATCAACGAATATTTAAATAGGTTAGGTTGTGTAGTATATAATAAATGAGGCGGTCCGTGAAAATGAAGATCGCCTCCTTTATCTTCCTTACGAAAAACTTTAATAAAGATATAGGTTAGGTTGTGTAGTGTACAAAAGAAGTCATCTGCGCCTTAGACAGGTGGCTCCTTTTTCTCTTAACTTCCGAAAAGAAATTAAAGATATATAGATTTTAGGTTAGGTTGTGTAGTGTATAAAAGAGGCTGCTTGCTGCGTAGACAGGCGCCTTTTTTTTATGCCTAATTCTTAAAATTGCTAGCTTTTTTAACTCAAAAGCGTCTTGTCCTTTACTTCAGATGCTTTAGCTGAATCACTTCCTGCTTGCTAAGATGTCGCCAGTTTCCTCGGGGAAGATCTTTTTTTGTGAGCCCGGCATACATCACCCTGTCCAGGCGGACCACAGTATAGCCTAAATGTTCAAAAATACGGCGAACGATTCGGTTTCTGCCTATATGAATTTGCAAACCTAAACTAGTCCGGGTTTCATTGACCAAGCCAATTTCATCTACCTGAGCCAGTCCATCTTCCAGAGTGATCCCATCCTGAATCTTAATAAAGTCCTCATCACTAATAGGCTTGTCTATATCTACCTGATAAAGCTTTTTCACATTGTTAGAAGGATGAGCCAGTTTATCCGCCAGTTCGCCATCGTTGGTAAGTAATAACAGACCGGTAGTATTGCGGTCAAGACGACCAACTGGGTAGATGCGCTCTTCACAGGCCTTGGCTACCAGTTCCATCACGGTTTTTCTTTCATCCGGATCATCGGTAGTTGTGATATAGTTTTTGGGCTTGTTCAGCAGCACATACATCAGTTTTTCCGGATTAAGGGATTTGCCCTGATATACTACCTTATCAGTGAGTTTGACCTTAGTGCCCAGTTCTGTGACTACTTTTCCATTCACTTTGATCTCTCCTGCGCTAATGAGTCCATCTGCTTCACGGCGAGAGCATACTCCCGCATTAGCGATGTATTTATTCAGCCTAACCAACTCATCTCCTTTTTTTGAAGTAGGATATGAAGGAGACTCTTTAGGGTTTGTTTTTTTATTGAATTTTTTTCTGGGTTTCATAGGCTATGGTTACGAATACTTGGCTTTTAAGATACTCAAACATTCAACAGATAAAGTAAATACATCGTGCCCGGTAGACACGAAAGAAATACGGACAAATATAGGAAGGAATAGGATATGCATAAGGGTTACAGTCATTTTAACTACCAGACAGAACAGCCGTAGTTAATACAGGTTGTGAATGCAGGAGTGAATAAATTTTATAAATTTGCTGTATACGTAAACAATCACATTTTTTACCCTTACAAGCGTAATTACACATGGATTACAGAATAGAAAAAGATACGATGGGCGAAATTCAGGTGCCTGCCGATAAGTATTGGGGGGCACAAACCCAACGTTCCCGAGAGAACTTTAAGATTGGCGGAGCATCTATGCAGATGCCCATGGAAATTATTCATGCTTTTGCTATCCTCAAAAAATCTGCGGCTGAAGCTAACTATGAGCTTAAGGTACTAGACAAAGAAAAGTATGAAATGATCGCCAAAGTTTGTGACGAGATTTTGGGTGGGCAGCATGATGAACAATTTCCTCTGGTAGTATGGCAAACCGGCTCCGGTACTCAGAGTAACATGAATGTAAACGAAGTGGTAGCCAACCGTGCCCACGTGCTGATGGGAGGAGAACTGGGTGATGCTAAGAAAAAAATTCATCCCAATGATGATGTAAACAAGTCGCAGTCGTCAAATGATACTTTTCCGACGGCTATGCACATTGCGGCTTACAGTATGATTGTGGAGCAAACCCTACCTAAGATAGAAAAACTCAGAAATACGCTGAATGATAAGGTAAACTCCTTCGGCGATATCGTCAAAATTGGCCGTACCCACTTTATGGATGCTACGCCGCTTAAACTGGCCCATGAGTTCAGCGGATATGTGGCGCAATTAGATCATGGCATGCGGGCGCTCAAAAATACGTTGGCGCACCTTTCTGAATTGGCTCTGGGTGGTACCGCGGTAGGTACTGGGCTAAATACCCCCGAAGGCTATGCCAAGCTGGTAGCAGAGAAAATTGCCAAGCATGCTGGTCATCCTTTTGTGACTGCGCCTAACAAATTTGAAGCGTTAGCGGCTCATGATGCCATAGTAGAAAGTTCAGGAGCATTGAAGCAACTGGCCGTTAGCCTTATGAAAATAGGCAATGACATCCGTATGTTGGCTTCCGGGCCTCGTTGTGGTATTGGTGAGATTCTTATCCCTGCCAATGAACCAGGTTCCTCCATTATGCCGGGTAAAGTGAATCCTACCCAATGCGAGGCGCTTACCATGGTATGTGCTCAGGTTGTTGGAAATGATGCTGCGGTAAGTGTGGGGGGAATGAACGGACAGTTTGAGTTGAATGTTTTCAAGCCCATGATGATCTATAACCTGCTTAATTCCGCAAGGCTGATAGGTGATGCCTGTGAGTCCTTTAACGATAATTGTGCAGTAGGTATAGAGCCCAATGTTCCGGTGATCAAGAAAAACCTTGAGAATTCTTTGATGTTGGTAACTGCATTAAATACCCATATTGGATATGAAAATGCTGCAAAAATTGCCAAGAAAGCTTATGAAGAGGGGACAACCTTACGTGAAGCAGCCATTGACAGCGGACTACTGACCAATGAACAGTTTGATGAGTGGGTAGTTCCTGAAAATATGGTAGGAAGTTTGAAGTAAAAACTTTGCTAAATAAGCTAAGTGCTACTTACAACATACTATTAACACCATGAAGTATCTATGGATTGTAGCGCTCTTGTTCTTTACGATGACAGTAGTTCCTGAAGTCTCGCAGGCTCAGGAGCTTTCCAAAAAAGAAAGAAAACGTCTGAAGAAAGAGCAAAAGCGCAAACTGAAAGAGCTGAAAAAAATGAGTCCGGCTGACTTTGAAGCTTTAAGAAATAAGCAGGATGAGTTTAAACAACAGGCCAGCGAATTGCAAGGTGAGGTGACCTCTCTGCAAAAGGCGTCAGAAAGTAAGGACTCCGAAATCAGGCAACTGAAAGATCAGGTAAGGCGATTGGAAAATCAGCTTCAGGAAGCCCGTGCTGAGCTAGAGGCCAAACCAGAGGTGGAGCAAAATGTGCCACTATCCAATCAGTATGACGAAGGTTTGGTATTCAGAGTACAAATCGGTGCTTACCGCGACAAAAATCTGGAAGCATATCTGGACACCAGCGAAAATTTCAATGGAGAAACAGATGCTCAGGGCTTACAAATTTATACTTTGGGTAACTTCCGCGACTACTGGGAGGCTGACAAGTTCAAAAAGTACCTAAGAGCGATGGGGGTGAAAGATGCCTGGATTGTTCCTTACCGCGATGGTGTTAGAGTACCTATCAAGGAAGTACTGGAAGATTTACGCAGCAATCAGAATACCGAATAGTAAACAAAGAAATCTGATAACAATATGAATAGCGTATACCTGTTAGGAGTATACGCTTTTTTTATGTTGTATTATTCCTTAAGGTTCGTCATCTTTATATTTACACACAAAAATAAAACCCCATCACTACAATGAAACCTCATTTCAAACTTTTCTTAATGTCATTATTGGCTGCAAGCTTTCTTTTTCAGGCTTGTAGCGATGATGATGAAGTAAGTAGAGAAGACCTGTTAATCGGTACATGGACGATTCAGTCCAATGAACTGACAGATTATAGCATTACACTCAGTGGATTTACATTAACCAAAGAAAGCATACAAAACTCACCATTTGCTGATGATGCTGCAGAGTTTGAGGAAGATCTGGCTGTAATCGCTGATGATTTGTTTCCTCCTAATACTACCATTACATTTAATGAGGATAATACTTATGTGGTTACTAATCAAACCTCTTCAGCACCTGATGATTGGGCATTGAGCTCCAATGAACAGGAGCTTACGCTTGATATTAATAGTAATGATATTCAAAATCTGGTATTTAGCATAGAGGAGCTTAGCAATAGTGCACTTCAGGTTGTTTTAACCCTTGATGACACTGATATAGACCTGGAAGCTATGGGAGGAGAAGAGTTAGGAGTAGATGATTTTACCATTGAGTACACATTTAGTTTCACTAAATAATATTTGCGCTAAAAAGGAATGTAATGGAGAAGCGGTGGGTATTTCAGGAATCAGCAGATGAAGAGACTGTCCAACAACTAGCAAAAGATATCAACGTCAACCCTGCTTTGGCAAATTTGCTGATACAGCGGGGGGTTGGCGCTTTTGATGACGCAAAGCGTTTTTTTAGGCCTAGCCTCAAAATGCTGCATGATCCCTTCTTGATGAAAGATATGGTGCATGCGGTCAATCGCCTGCTGATGGCTATGGAGCGAGAGGAAAAAATCCTGATCTACGGAGATTATGACGTGGATGGAACTACCTCTGTAGCATTGGCCTATGGCTTTCTTCATACCCTCTATGAGCATATAGAGTATTATATTCCTGACCGCTACAAAGAAGGTTATGGCATATCTGAAGAAGGGATACAGTATGCGGCGGAAAATGGTTTCTCTTTAATCATATCTTTGGACTGCGGCATCAGGGCCGTAGGGTTGATCAACGAAGCCCGAAAGAAAAATATTGATTTTATTGTATGTGATCACCATCGTCCGGGTGAACAGCTCCCCCCTGCTCACGCTATTCTCAATCCTAAGCAGGAAGGTTGCAATTATCCTTTTAAAGAACTTTGTGGTTGTGGCGTAGGCTTCAAGTTGCTGCATGGCTTATGCGTGCGAACTAAAAGCCATCATAAAGAGCTGGCAGAGTGGTTGGATCTGGTAGCCGTAGCCATCGCTGCGGATATTGTGCCTATTACCGGTGAAAACCGTATTCTTAGTTATTTTGGTTTACAAAGACTGAATGAGTCTCCTCGCCCAGGCTTACAGGCGTTGGCTCAACTGGCAGGTTTGAAAAACGAGATCAATATTGAGAATATCGTTTTTGGCTTTGCTCCCCGTATCAACGCTGCCGGACGTATGGAACATGCCAAAGCGGCCGTTCAACTTCTACTGGCTGAGACTGAGGATTGTGCCATGAAAATGGCTAATGAACTCAATGTGCAGAACACAGAAAGAAGAGGGTATGATACCCTCATGACGCAGGAGGCACTGGAAATGATTGAGGGTAATGCTACGCTGGCTCAGGCAAAAGCTACCGTTCTTTTCAAGAATGACTGGCACAAAGGGGTTGTAGGGATTGTGGCTTCCCGCTGCATAGAGAAGCATTATCGTCCAACTATTATTCTTACAGAATCTCATGGTAAAGCCTCTGGTTCTGCCCGTTCAGTAGATGGGTTTGATGTATACTCCGCTATTGAGGCCTGTTCCGATCTGTTGGATCAGTTTGGCGGACATAAATATGCTGCCGGACTTACGCTGCCTTTGGAAAATGTACCTTTGTTTCAAAAAAAGTTTGAGGAGATTGTTTCTGAGAGCATTAGTGCAGATCAGCTTATACCTCTGGTCAATATAGATGTGCAGATAAATCTGGCGGATATAACGCCCAAGTTTTTTAATATTATCAAGCAGTTTGCTCCTTTTGGTCCAGGTAATATGCGGCCCATTTTCATGAGTGATCATCTGATGGTGTATGGCTATCCGCAGATTCTGAAAGAGCAGCACTTAAAGTTTAGTGTACGCCAGGAGGGTAGCCAGAAAATATACAATGCTATTGGTTTTGGAATGGCACACTTCTATGAATTGGTACTGGAAGGCAAACCTTTTAAAATGGCTTATAATGTAGAAGAAAACCACTACAACGGAAATACTTCTCTACAACTGATGATTCGGGATATTAAACCAATGGAATAAAAAAAGGAGCGATAAGCTCCTTCAATACTTTTTTTAATTTACACTGACTAATCAATCATCATTAGTCATTTCTTTCAATGCGGGCGCCTAAAGCCTGAAGTCTTTTATCAATGTACTGATAGCCTCGGTCAATTTGCTCTACATTGTAAATCGTGCTTTTTCCTTCAGCAGACATAGCGGCAATGAGTAATGCTACTCCGGCACGGATGTCAGGTGAAGTCATAGAAATACCTCTCAGGCACTGTTTTCTGTCCAGACCGATAACTGTAGCACGGTGCGGATCGCAAAGAATAACCTGAGCGCCCATATCCAGCAGTTTGTCTACAAAGAAGAGGCGACTTTCAAACATTTTTTGATGAATAAGGACGGTACCTTTAGCCTGGGTAGCCACTACCAGAATGATACTCAAAAGGTCAGGAGTAAGACCCGGCCAGATGGCATCAGCGATAGTCATGATAGAACCATCAATAAAGGTTTCAATTTCGTAAGTTTCGTTATTATAGACATGAATGTCGTCTCCTTCAATGTCAAAATGGATACCCAACTTACGGAAAGTATCAGGAATAATGCCCAGCATATCTACTCTGGCACCTTTAATGGTAATGTCAGAGTTAGTCATGGCAGCCATACCGATGAAGCTTCCGATCTCAATCATATCGGGCAGCATAGTATGCTCAGTGCCTCCCAGTGAAGATACGCCTTCTATACGGAGCAAGTTAGAACCTACACCATTGATCTTCGCGCCCATGCGATTGAGCATCGCACAAAGTTGTTGTAAATAGGGTTCGCATGCAGCATTGTAGATAGTAGTAGTTCCTTCAGCCATCACAGCAGCCATCACAATATTGGCAGTACCCGTTACACTGGCTTCGTCCAGCAACATATAAGAACCAGTAAGGTGTTCTCCTTCTACACTGTAATATTTGTTAGCAGCATCATAGTGGAATCTGGCTCCGAGTTTTTGCAGACCAATGAAGTGTGTGTCCAAACGGCGGCGACCAATTTTATCTCCTCCTGGCATTGGGATGCGGCCTTTGCCAAAGCGGGCCAACAAAGGTCCGAGAATCATGATAGACCCTCTCAAAGCAGTGGCCTGTTTAGAAAAGTCATCTGATTCTAAGTAGCTAATATTAACATCAGCCGCTTTAAAAGTGTAAGATTCTTCTCCTATCTGCTCCACCATTACGCCCATGGACTTTAGTAAGTCAATGAGCTTCATCACATCACGGATGTTGGGTATTTTGTGAATAGTAACCTGCTCGGGAGTTAGCAGTACCGCACATAGGATTTGTAGGGCTTCATTTTTTGCACCTTGTGGTATAATTTCTCCCTGGAGTTTGTGACCTCCTTCAATCTTGAAACTTGCCATTCTTTATTTCTTTCGTCTGTTATTGCCTCCTGAGCCTCGTCGGCCTTTTGAGCGGCTTCCTCCTCCTCCTCCTCCTTTCTGAGAATCAAAAAGGTTATTATTTTTTACTTCATCTACCGAAATATCCAGCTTACCACCTGATATTTCTTTGATATTTTTGATAATAACCGCATCATCTACATTTTCTTTATTCCAGGTCTGATAAAATCCTTTCATCAGTTTACCAAGATAGATGATGGCTCCCTTGCGCTCTTCTTCGCTTTCTGTAGCGATAGCTTTGTCTATGAGCTTTTCAATATTCTTGCCATAATGCTTATAGGTAACAGGGTCTGTATTATATGAGAGTCTTTTTGGTTTTTTGGTAAGAATATCTACCTCAGGCATGGGATAAGGAGCATCTACATTTAGCTCAAAATTGGTCATGATGAAAAGGTCATCCCAAAGTTTTTGAGTAGTTTCATTGTTCTCACGCACGCTGGGATTGAGCTGGCGCATCAATTCTACCAAAGTGGTCGCATATCGGGTACGTTTATCACGATCCTCAATGGTCATGATATGCTCGGCAAGTTTCTGTACATTTCTGCCGTATTCTTTGAGGATGACATTGGACTTACTTGTGTTATATTCAAACATTTTACATTGGTTTTTGTAAAAAATAATTTTTATTCATCGTGAATTTTTAGTTTGGCAAAGCTGAGCAGCAGGGTTTTCTCACCAAAATCATCAAACTCAACCTTGGCCTTGCGGTTTGCACCTTCCACATCCAGGTTTTTCACTACGCCAAATCCAAACTTAGGATGCTCTACCTTCATACCTGCTTCCAGGCGGCTGGTATCACTTGGCGCAAAATCCGGTGAAGGTTTATAGCTGCTACGATTGTTGTTGGGCATCGCTTTTCGGCTGCGGTCTCTTTGGATACTTTTTAGCAATACTCGGGCATGTTCCGTATCGCCTACCACCGAGCGGCTTCCCATGGCTTTATTGACCATCACATAAGCAGGATCAATTTCTTCCAGAAAACGGCTGGGCTCGCAGTTTTTTAATCTACCAAAGCGATAACGGGACAAAGCATAAGAAAGTACCAACCTTTTCATGGAGCGGGTAATGGCTACGTAGAATAGCCTTCTTTCTTCTTCCAGATCATTGCGGCTGCTCAGCATCATTTGAGATGGAAAGAGGTCTTCTTCCATGCCCACTACATAGATATAAGGAAACTCCAGTCCCTTGGCCATGTGGATGGTCATCATGGTAACCCTGTCTTCTCCATCATCTTCCGACTGGTCTACTGAAGTGAGCAAAGCTACCTCCTGTAAAAAAGCGCCCATACTTTTGTCCTCCACCTCAGGATTATCCACAAACTCTTTGATCGCGTTGAGGAGTTCCTGCACGTTTTCGTAGCGGTTGAGTCCTTCAATAGTTTTATCTTCATAAAGCTCACGCAACAAGCCGGAACCTTTAGCGATATGCGAAGCAGCATCAAAAGCATCTTTCTTTTCTGCTTCCAGCATAAAGCCTTTCATCATATCCTTGAAAGCTGTGAGTGCATTGGCGGTACGTCCGCTAAAGAATTTATGTGCATTGTTTAATACCTCCCATATCGTAATGTCCTGCTCGTAAGCGGTTACGATGACTTTGTCTACCGTGGTAGCACCGATTCCTCGCTTGGGCAAGTTCACAATCCTGCGGAAAGCCTGCTCATCGCTTTGGTTAACTACAAAACGCATATAAGCGATGATATCTTTGATCTCTTTACGCTGATAGAAGGATAAACCGCCGATAATTTTATACTTAATATTTCTTTTGCGCAGCGCTTCCTCCATCGCCCTGGACTGACTGTTGGTACGGTAGAGAATGGCAAAATCGCTGTAGCGGGCGTGATCATTATTTTTCTGCTCAAAAATAGAGTAGGCTACCAGTCGCCCCTCTTCCTGGTCAGAAGTAGCCTTGATCATTTCTACCAATGTGCCTTCCTCATTGGTGGTCCAGATATGCTTTTTGAGCTGTGCTTTGTTTTTACTGATCACCGAGTTGGCAGCCTCAATGATATTCTTGGTAGAGCGATAATTCTGCTCCAGCTTAAATACCTGAAGGTCAGAAAAATCCTTTTCAAAATTGAGGATATTCTGAATATCAGCCCCACGGAAAGCATAAATACTTTGTGCGTCATCTCCCACCACGCAGATGTTGCGTCGTACAGCAGCCAGCTTTTTAGTGATCAGGTATTGAGAAAAGTTGGTGTCCTGAAACTCATCCACCAGCACATAATGAAAACGGTGCTGATATTTATTCAATATATCAGGGTGTTCTCTGAAGAGTACATTGGTATTAAAGAGCAAATCGTCAAAATCCATCGCATCCGACTTAAAGCAGCGTTGCACATAGGTTTTATAGATTTTACCAATATGAGGTTTGGCGGCGCTTTCGTCTTCCGCCCGGATCATCGGATTATCGTTGTACTCTCTCCAGGAGATCAGTCGGTTTTTGGCACTGGAGATACGGTTGAGCACCATACCGGGCTTATATACCTTATCATCCAGTTTAAGTTCTTTAAGTATATTTTTGATCAGCGACTTGGAGTCGTCAGTATCGTAAATCGTAAAATTACTTTGGTAACCAATCTTAGCTGCCTCAGCCCTGAGGATACGTGCAAAAATGGAATGAAAGGTGCCCATCCAGAGGTTGCGGGCTTCGGTACCAACCACTTTCTCAATACGGTCGCGCATCTCTTTGGCCGCTTTGTTGGTAAAAGTAAGCGCAAGTATGTTAAATGGGTCTACATTTTTTTCCTTAATAAGGTAAGCAATACGATAGGTTAGTACTCTTGTTTTGCCGGAACCTGCACCGGCAATAATCATGGTTGGTCCTTCTGTATTGGTGACCCCATTCCGTTGCGGTTCATTCAAGCTGTCCAGAAAATTCATAAAGTCTCAGGTTTTTCCCGTGCAATTTACAATAAGTCTCTCTTATTCATTAAGAAAGGCAGGCGCAGGCTTCAGATATGAAGCTGCCAATTTAGTGCATATTCATCAAAAAATCAGCATCTTAAAAAGCCAAAGATGAAGCTTCTTTTGTTGTAAAACAAAACAACAATATATAAGGCTAAAGATTTCTTCTCCGTGTCCTTTTCGCAATTTTTTTTGTTGCTTTTATGCGAATAGAAAGAGTGAAGAGGTAATTTTGTTCTGTTAAGATAATAAAATCAGTATCGTAATAATATGGAGCAAAAATTTGTCACATACTTTTAGTGATACTTTTGATATTTTAAAGAATACCTATATCTTTGCAGTTCTTTAAACTAAGAGCAGAAAATTCCTGTTAGAGACAGTAAAGAAATATATTTAAGCGATGGCAAACCATAAATCTGCATTAAAACGTATTCGTTCTTCTGAGACCAGACGTGAGAGAAACCGTTATCAGTTGAAGACTACTCGTACTTTTGTGAAAAAGCTGAGAAATACTACAGACAAGTCTGAGGCTGAGGAGTTGTATAAGAAAGTTTCTTCAATGTTAGACAAGCTGGCAAAAAAGAATATTATTCATAAGAGCAACGCAGCGCATAAGAAGGCAAAACTTGCCAAGCATGTGAATCAACTTGCGTAAATTCTTACATCAAGATATTACAGCGCCTTACGCTTTCTTAGTGTGAGGCTTTTTTATTTGCTTTAGCCTCCAAAATCAAAGCAAATACAATGGCAAGCCGCTACGCTTCTCGTGACACTGGAATACTAAGCTGGGCTGAGGAAGATCGCCCTCGTGAAAAGCTACTCAGTAAAGGCAGAGCGGCGCTTACCGATGCCGAACTCATCGCTATTTTGATTGGCTCTGGTACCCGGAAGAAAAGTGCAGTTGATCTAAGCAAAGAAATCCTAGCCAGTGTGGATAATAACCTTCATGAACTGGCTAAGCTCTCGGTGGTGGACCTGCAAAAATTTGATGGTATTGGAGAGGCAAAAGCCATTAGCATTGTCAGTGCTCTGGAACTGGGCAGACGTCGCAAAGCAGGAGAGCCAGTAAAGCGAGAGAAAATTACCAGTTCAGAAGATGCTTATCGCGTCATGCAGCCTTACCTGATGGATCAGTCAGTAGAACAATTCTGGATTATCCTGCTCAACAGGGCCAACCTGGTGATCAAGCCGGAGATGATCAGTGAGGGCGGCGTTTCCGGTACAGTAGCCGACCCAAAAGTAATCTTTAAGAAAGCACTGGATAAATTAGCCAGCTCAATCATTCTGGTGCATAACCACCCCTCCGGTAATCTGACTCCCAGTCAGGCAGATATGCAGCTTACCCGTAAACTCAAAGAGGCAGGCAAAAGCCTGGACCTTCCTGTGCTGGACCATCTTATCTTTACTGACCATGCTTATTACAGCTTTGCCGACGAAGGTATTTTGTAGAGAAAGTTTTCTTTGAACTTATTATTGTCTTACTGCTTTTTGCTTATAAATTTAGTGCGCTGTCAATTAGACAAAGTGTGTTTTCTGTTTGTAGGTTAGTAAAGTTATGAAAAAGGTTATTCCTGTTATTGTTATTATAGTTATTGCTGTTAGTATCATTTATGCCCTGCAGGGTGGTGAATCCGATGAGGAATATGTGGAGCGTATAGCTGAAGAAAGGCAAAGGACAGAACGCTTTATGCGCGCTTCTGATGAGTCGCCTTTTGCCCCGGAAGATATTCCTTTTAATGGTTTGGATTTTTATGAACCTAATCCTGCCTACAAAGTAAGGGCAAGATTGACACCAATCCAAAGCCAGAAGCTTTTGCAAATGCCTACCTCTACCGGGGAGGAAGAGAAATACATCCGCTATGCCTATGCAGATTTTGAAATAGAGGGGCAACAGGCTCGCTTGCTGGTATTGCAGCCTTTTGATTCACAGACAAAGCTTTTTGTGCCCTTTGCGGATGCGACCAGTGGAGAAGAGACCTATGGAGGAGGGCGTTATCTGGATATTGAAATGCCTGCCCGTACCAGCAAAAGTATAGAGCTGGATTTTAACAAAGCTTATAACCCTTATTGTGCCTACAATCCCACCTATAGCTGCCCACTACCTCCCAAAGAAAATATACTGGATATCTCTATAAGAGCTGGAGAAAAGGCTTATAAGAAATGAAAAGCTTTTTGTAAATTAAATGGAATGAATAGAAAAGGTTTACAAGATTTAGCAAAGATAAGATTAAAGGAAGCTAAAATTTTGTTAGATAATGAGTTATCCGATGGAGCCTACTATTTGTGTGGTTATGCAGTGGAGTGTGCCCTAAAGGCTTGTATCGCAAGAAATGTTAAACAATATGACTTTCCAGATAAGAAAGTTGTAAATGATAGTCATACTCATGCTGTTAGTACTTTGGTTAAGGTAGCTGGTTTGACTATTGAATTAGATAAACAATCGCAAGAAAATGATGATTTCAAGCTGAATTGGCAGGTAGTTAGGGATTGGTCTGAAGTAAGCAGATACAAGAAAAACTCTCAGTTAGAGGCAGAAGACCTTTACTCCGCAGTTACTCATCGCAAAAATGGAATAATGCAATGGATAAGAAAATATTGGTAGGTATAGATTTAGAAGAAGGAAAAAAAGTACTTGAAGAGCTTGATAAGTCAGGTTTGGAGGTTACTAGCGCGTTTTGGTTTTATCTTGCTGAGGTAGAAGAGTGGAGGCTTATGCTTGCAATGCCTAGTATTGATATTCAAGGACGTAAAAAAACCTATGCAAAAATCTGGGGAGTTCTTGATAGAAATAGGAGTACGCTAAATATTCCATTAGATGCAATTACTTTAATTAGTCCGAAGCATGAATTAAATCAGCTTTTACGTAGTGTGGTCAAGACGGGTAAAAGTATGTCTGGAATTAGATTCTCAGGTGATGTAATTAATGGGACTCTTATTGAAGATGCTTACATATATAGAGTAAATTAAATAAAAACACCCCCTCACCGAAGCTGACTCTTTGACAAGATCGCCTGGCAAGGAGGTGAAAAAAGATTTTTTGAACAGGTAAGTTAACTCAATACACTAAGCTCTTCGCCTACTTCTTTGAAAGCCTGTATGGCTCTGTCCAGATGTTCTTTTTCATGTACAGCGGATATCTGCACCCGGATACGAGCCTGTCCTTTGGGTACTACCGGATAGTAGAAACCGATCACGTAAATCCCTTTTTCTAGTAATCTTTCTGCAAACTTTTGCGCCAGCGGCGCATCGTACAGCATGATAGGTACGATGGCATGGGTTCCGGGTTTGATATCAAAGCCAGCGGAAGTCATTTGCTTGCGGAAGTAAGTAGTGTTTTCTTCCAACTTATCGCGCAGCTCAGTAGTCTCAGAAAGCAGGTCAATTACCGCAATGGAAGCTCCGGTGATAGAAGGGGCCAAAGTGTTAGAGAAAAGATATGGACGAGAGCGCTGACGTAGCAAATCCACAATTTCTTTGCGGGCGCTGGTAAATCCGCCGGAAGCTCCACCCAGTGCTTTACCTAATGTTCCGGTAATGATATCTACTCTGCCTATCACATCATGATATTCATGTACACCTCTGCCGGTTTTCCCCATAAAGCCGGTAGAATGACATTCATCCGACATTACCAGGGCTTTGTATTTATCTGCCAGGTCACAGATTTTATCTAATTGGGCAATGGTACCATCCATGGAGAAGACACCATCAGTAACGACGATGCGATGACGGGCACTCTGTGCTTCCTTCAGCTTTTCTTCCAGATCCTGCATATCATTATGCTGGTAGCGGAAGCGCTGCGCTTTACACAACCTCACCCCATCAATAATAGAGGCATGGTTGAGTGCATCGGAAATGATGGCATCTTCTGGGCCTAAGAGTGGCTCAAAAACTCCCCCATTGGCATCAAAAGCAGCAGCATAAAGAATCGTATCTTCCATGCCCAGAAATTCAGAAATCTTTTTCTCCAGTGTTTTATGAATGTCCTGTGTACCGCAGATGAAGCGTACTGAGGACATGCCATAGCCATGAGTATCTATGGTTTTTTTGGCGGCTTCTATCACCTTGGGATGGGCAGAAAGACCGAGATAATTGTTGGCACAGAAGTTAATGACTTCCTTACCGGTGGTAGTTTTGATCACTGCACCCTGAGGAGTAGTAATCACGCGTTCATTTTTATATAGACCGGCCTCTTTGATATCTGCCAGTTCCTTTTCCAGGGCAGGTTTTAGTGTTTCGTACATAAGGTATGGTATTTGAGTTCTGCTTAACTAACTATACTGCTTCAGTATCGTTATGTATTAAAAAATAATTTATATCTCAGCTGATTGAGACTTTGCAAATTTCGTAGTTTTGCGGTCAAAAATAAGTGGTTTGTTGAATAATAATTAGAAAAACCTGAATTAAAGAGACCTTCTTAAGATAAATGCCTGACAGGCAAGCATGATATGACAGAGCAAACGAAGATTTTAGTAATAGGTGCCAACGGACAGTTAGGAACTGAACTTACAGTGGCCCTCCAAGAAAAATACGGTTATGAGCAAGTAATTACCTCCGATATTCACCCCCCGAAAAAGCAACATGCCCTTTTTGAACCCCTAGACATACTGGATAAAGATCGACTTTATGCTTTGGTAGAAAAATATAAAATTACGGACATCTACCTGCTGGCAGCTATTCTATCAGCTAAAGGAGAGCAGAACCCTATGCTCACCTGGCAGGTGAATATTGATGGACTAATGCATGTACTGGAACTGGCACGTGATGGCAAAATCAATAAAATCTTCTGGCCGAGTTCTATTGCAGTATTTGGCAGTACTACTCCTAAGCAAAATACGCCTCAGGAAACCATCACTTCGCCTACCACTATGTACGGTATCAGCAAGCTTTCGGGTGAGCGGTTGTGTGCTTACTATGCGCAGAAGTTTGGAGTAGATGTGCGTAGCCTGCGTTACCCCGGACTGATAGGCTACAAAGCATTGCCTGGGGGAGGAACTACAGATTTTGCGGTAGAGATTTATCACAAAGCGCTGGAAGAAGTGACTTATCACTGCTTCCTGAAAGAAGATGCTATTTTGCCTCTCATGTACATGCCGGATGCTGTGCGGGCTACTACAGAACTGATGGAAGCTGATGCAGAAAAAATTACCGTACGCTCAAGCTATAATCTGGCCGGTTTCAGTTGTTCCCCTGCTGACATTGCTGAGGTAATCCGCCAAAGTATGCCTGATTTTAAGATTGATTACCAGCCTGATTTTCGTCAGAAGATTGCCGATAGCTGGCCCAACAGCATAGATGACACCAAAGCACAAGAAGACTGGAACTGGAAACCTCAGTTTGATTTACAAGCCATGTCAGCTGATATGCTGGAGAACCTGAAAAAAATGAAAGAGGCAGAAACTGCGATTAATATTTAAAAGGTTTACCTATTATATATAAAATGAGGAAGCCCACTTTATTAGTGGGCTTCCTCATTATAAAGCTACTCGTATGCTTATTCAGCCATCACATTCAGGCTGCGCTTGATGAAGTGCGTCAGCTCCGCTCCGCTCAGCATATTTTGCGAAAGTTTGGCTAAATCCACAGCCTGCTTGGCGATTTGCTCTTTCTTTTCTTCTGTTTCAGCTTTCAGGATTTTATCTACCAATGGGTGGTTGCCGTTGACAGCCACCGAATACTGGTCAGGCATATTGCCCATCATAGCCATGCCGCCACCCATCGCTGCCATGTCTTTCATACGGCGCATAAATTCTGGCAAGGTGATTACCACCGGCAGTTCATCCGGTGACATAGACTCTACCGTTACGGTCATTGCCTTGTTGTTAATAGCTTTTTCAAAGATGCTCTTTACAGTTTCCTGCTCTTTTTCAGAGAGTACACTTTCTATCTTCTCATCTTTCTCTACCAGTTTATCAGCTGTATCGGCATCCACCCGCTTCATCGTAGTTTTCTCCAGCTTTTGCTCCAGCATATTGATAAAGTGATTGTCCAGCGGACCATCCAGCTCCAATACATCGTAAGACTTATTTTTTGCCGACTCTACAAAAGCATGCTGCTTGTCTGTATCGTTGGTGTACAGATAAGTTACGCTACCGTTTTTGTCTGTCTGGTTGGCTGCCACTTTCTCACGATATTCGTCAAAGGTGTAGAATTCTCCTTCAGTGTTTTTAAACAAGGCAAATTTTACGGCTTTGTCATAAAATTTATCTTCGGAGATCATGCCATATTTGACGAAGAGACCGATGTTGTCAAATTTCTCTTCATAAGCCTTACGGTCTTTCTTGAACAGCTCCTGTAATTTATCCGCCACTTTCTTGGTAATGTGGTTGTTGATCTTCTTCACATTACTGTCAGATTGCAAATAGCTACGCGAAACGTTGAGTGGAATGTCAGGTGAGTCAATTACACCGTGGAGCAGCATCAAAAACTCGGGCACTACATCTTTCACCTCATCGGTGATGAACACCTGGCGAGAGTACAGCTGAATTTTGTTGCGGTTCAGCTCCAGCTCATTTTTGATCTTGGGGAAATAAAGAATCCCTGTCAGGTTGAAAGGATAATCTACATTGAGGTGAATCCAGAATAATGGATCTTCCGCAAATGGGTAAAGTTCTTTGTAAAATTTAAGATAATCCTCATCCGTCAGGTCGGCAGGTGCTTTCGTCCAGAGGGGATTAGGATTATTAATGACTTTCTCATCAAACTCAATCTCTACCGGCAGGAATTTACAGTACTTGTCAAGAATGCCCTGCAGGCGAGGCTTCTCTAGAAACTCTTCTGAATCTTCATTGAGGTGCAGTACAATGTCGGTTCCGCTCTCTTTCTTCACGGTGGGTTCAATTTCAAACTGCGTGCTTCCATCACAAACCCAGCGTACCGCTTCGGTATCTTCCTGATAAGATTTGGTGAAGATCTCTACCTTATCAGCCACCATAAAAGAGGAATAAAAACCGAGTCCGAAGTGACCAATGATCTGCTTATCCTCTCCTTTGTCTTTGTACTTTTCAATAAACTCAGTAGCACCGGAAAAAGCGATCTGGTTAATGTATTTCTTCACCTCTTCGGCGGTCATACCAATTCCATGGTCGCTGATGGTGATGGTTTTCAGCTCCTTATTGACAGAAACTTTGATTTTCTGATCGCCCAGATCTTTTTTGTACTCGCCCATTGAGGCCAGGCGGCGCAGTTTCTGAGTGGCATCCACTGCGTTGGAAACCAGCTCACGCAGGAAAATTTCATGATCCGAGTACAGATATTTCTTAATAATGGGAAATATATTCTCGGTATTAATGGATATCGTACCTTTTTCTTCTACCATAATATTATAGGTTTTAGGAAATTAGATGTTAGTTTTTTAAGCGAGGGTCAAAAGTTATTCCACCCTAAAAATAAAGGTGGTTTCGCCGATTTTGCTGACAGCTTGTCAGATAATATGAGAATCCTGTCAGCCCATCTATATATTCCACTCATCCTCTTATTCTTCCCGCTCACCCCGAAAAAAATTTTTGTCAGTAGGTATTGATACAAATTTGGAAAGTAGTATTCAGAACTATCTAACCAATCACATCATGAAAAAGATACTCTTTACCCTGATCATAAGCTTTATGACTGTTTCGCTTTGGGCGCAGGAGGTTACCCAAAGTATTCGCGGACGCATTGTGGATGCACAGTCCGATTTTCCCCTGGTGGGTGTAAATGTTATTGTGGCTGAAACTTCTCCACTCATTGGTACTGCCACCGATGAGCAAGGCTACTACCGGCTTACTAATGTATCCGTAGGTCGGCAAACGCTCAGGATCAGTTTTATGGGATATGAGGAGCAGGTGATTCCTAATGTAGTCGTTACATCAGGTAAAGAAGCTTTCATCAATATCAAGCTGGAGGAAAAAATCCTGATGGGCGAAGAAATCGTCATTACTGCCGCTCCGGAAAAGACCACCACCAATAATGAGCTGACTACCGTAAGTGCCCGTTCTTTTAACCTGGAAGAAACCGGGCGTTATGCAGGTAGCCGAAACGATCCGGCCCGTATGGCCGCTAACTTTGCCGGAGTAGCCGCCAACAATGATGACCGCAACGACATCATCATTCGGGGTAATTCTCCCAGTGGTTTGCTGTGGAGGCTGGAAGGGATCAATATTCCTAATCCCAGCCACTATGGTTCATTGAGTGCCTCGGGCGGGCCGGTAAGTCTGCTCAACTACAATACCCTGGACAAATCCGATTTCCTGACCGCTGCTTTTCCGGCTGAATATGGCAATGCCCTGGCCGGCGTATTTGATTTGCAGCTTCGCAGCGGAAATAATGAGAAGAGAGAATATCTGGGTCAGGTCGGTTTCAATGGCTTTGAACTGGGTGCTGAAGGGCCATTTACCAAAAACTCCAAAGCTTCATACCTTGCCAATTATCGTTATTCTACCTTGGGTGCCTTTCAGGCGCTGGGCATTGACTTTGGTACAGGTTCCGCTACCCCCGAATATCAGGATCTGACTTTCAAAGTAGATGTGCCCACTGCCAAAGCAGGCCGCTTTACCCTCTTCGGTATTGGTGGTAGAAGTAATATAGACTTATTGGGTAGCGAAGAAGACCTGGAATCTTCCGACAATTTGTATGGCAGTGAGAATGAAGACTCTTACGTGGATTACCGAACCGGAATCGTAGGATTATCGCATCTGTATTATTTTAATAAGAATACGTATTACAAATTATCAGTAGCGGCCTCTCGTCAGGAAGAGCATTTTTACAGTGACTCTCTAAGCATTGAAGATCGCAGTCCCATACCGCTGGAGAGTGCTGACTTTATCAACAACAAGTACTCTACCCACCTGATGCTCAACAAAAAGTTTAATGCCAGAAACAATGTTTCTGCCGGAGCCATCCTGGACCTTTATGACTTTGACCTGGTAAATTCCCGTCTGGTGCCTGGTGATGAGCAGTCATTAAGAAATACCGAAGGACAAAGTTTACTCACCCAGGTTTACGCTCAGTGGCAGCACAGATTTAGCGATAAGCTGACCTTGAATACAGGTATTAACTATCAGCAGTTTGAAGTAAGTGGCAGTCAGGCAGTCGGACCCAGAGCCGGACTCCAGTACGAACTTAATCCTCGCCAGACCATCGGCATAGGCTACGGCAGGCACAGCCAGATTCAGCCCCTGGAAGTGTACTTTACCCAATCCATGTTGGCGGATGGCAGCTTTGTGGAATCCAACAAAGATTTAGATTTCACCCATAGCGATCACTATGTGCTCTCTTACAGCAATAGCCTTGCCCAGGATATGATGTTCAAAGTAGAAACCTATTATCAAGACATCAGTAATGCTCCGGTAAGCAGTACTCCTTCTTCGTTCTCTATGCTCAATGCCGGTGCGGACTTTGCCCCAATAGATGAAACTTTTCTGGTCAATGCTGGCAGGGGCAGAAACTACGGGCTGGAACTGACTTTGGAGAAATACTATAGCCGGGGTTATTACTTTCTGCTCACTACTTCGCTCTATCAGTCGGAGTACAAAGGGAGCGATGGCGTATGGCGCAATACCGCTTTCAGTGGAAACTACATTGCTAACCTATTGGGCGGAAAGGAATTTAAGATTGGCAGAAAGAACAATACATTAAACATTGATGTAAAGATGACCGCTTCGGGAGGTAACAGGATTACTCCAATAGACTTTGAAGCATCGGCAGATGCAGGCTATGAGATACTTCAGGATGAGAAAGCATATTCAGAACAATTGAATGATTATCTGCGGGCCGACCTAAAAATCTCCTACCGCATCAATGCGCCTAAGGTAACCCATGAGTTTGGCATAGATCTACAAAATATTAGCAACAATCAGAATGAGTTTGCCAGAGTCTATAACCCCCGCACCAACAGCGTACAGACACAGTACCAGATCGGTTTTTTCCCTGTACCACAGTATAGAATACTCTTCTAAAATTCTGTAAAAAAATGTCAGGGAAAAAACCTAAATTGAGGAAAGGCTTTGACATAGCCTTTCTTCCCTTACCTCAGATCCTTATGAAAGAGAGAACGCTCAGATTAATAGGTATTCCACTCTTGAGCATATTTTTCATGCTATTGTATGATGATCATCAGCTCACCAGCTGGCAGGCAGTGCTGCGAGAATTTCTTGTTTCCTTTTCATTCACTTTCACTTTGTGGGAAGGAAACCGAACGATTGTAATGAAAATGCGCAAGCTATATCCATACAATGAGCAAACTACCCGTCGTCTGATGATCCAGATCCCTATTGGTATTGGATATACTTTTGCCGTTACCTTATTGATAGCCTATTTTTTTGCCCAGTTTGATATAGCGGTATGCCATCCCGGAGAGTGGCACCTCATGGCTCTCTCTAATTTGATCCCTACCGTTTTTATCCTTTCTATTTATGAAGGAGCCTATTTTTTTGAAGAATGGAAAAAGAACTTTCAGCGCTCAGAATCTCTGGCCAAAGAAAATATACGCTCGCAATTTGAAGTACTAAAAAGCCAGGTTGACCCGCATTTCCTCTTCAATAGTCTTAATACGCTGTCGGCTCTGATTGACCCTCAGAACAAAGATGCGCAGCATTATCTGGAGCAGCTTTCGGATGTGTATCGCTATGTATTGCTCAGCAAACAAAAGGAAACCGTGAGCCTGAGAGAAGAGTTGGAGTTTGTGCATGCTTACATTTACCTCAACAAAACGCGTTACCGTGACAACCTGCTGGTGCAAAACGATATTCCGGAAGAAAGCATGGAACAGCGGGTAGCACCCTTGAGCTTGCAGATATTAGTAGAAAACGCGCTGAAGCATAACATCATTTCCAAAGATAAACCGCTTACACTCAGCATTGCGGTTGACCGGCACGGCTACGTGGTGGTGGAAAACAATATCCAGAAGAAAAATATACTGGAAAAATCTACCAAGACCGGCCTGGAAAATATTGTCAACCGCTACGCGCTGCTGACTGTAAAACAGGTAGAAATCAGCAGCACTGCCGATTTATTTTCTGTCCGCTTACCTTTGATTACTTCCTGATATACTGCCCATGAAAATTCTGATCATAGAAGATGAGTACCCAGCGGCTGAAAGACTGCAAAGATTGCTGCAGGATTTGCCCGAATCTATTGAAGTTGTAGAAGTGCTGGACAGCGTGGAAACTGCTCTCAAATGGTTTGACCAAAATCCCGCTCCTGACCTTATCTTATCCGATATTCAGCTTTCGGATGGCCTGAGCTTTGAAATTTATGAGAACACTATCGTCAAAGCTCCCATTGTGTTCACCACTTCTTATGACGAATATGCCATCAAAGCTTTTAAGGTCAAGAGTATAGACTATCTGCTGAAGCCGATCAAACTCACTGAACTCAGCCAGGCGATTGAAAAATACAAACAGCTGAAACATGAGTTTTCAGATACTGAACATGTACATAAGCTGGAACAGTTGCTGGACAGCTTAAATCACAGTGGAAAGCAGGGCTATAAAAAGCGATTTCTGGTGAAAAAAGGGGAGCAGATACTTCCCATCAGTGATGAAGATATCGCCTATTTTCGTACAGAGCATGAAATTGTTTTTCTGTTCACGCGGGAAGGAAAAAAGTATGTGGTGGATTATACTTTGGAACAACTGGAAAACTTGCTTTCTCCTACCAAATTTTTCCGTATTAATCGGCAGTACATTATTCAACTGGAAGCCATCTCGCAGATTCATACTTATTTCAGCAACCGTTACAAACTACTGGTAACCCCCGCCTCTGATGAAGATGTGGTGGTGAGTAAAAGTAAAGCCAAGCCTTTCAGAGTGTGGCTTGAGAGCTGAATATTAAAACAGAGCACTTAGCCAGCCATATAACCACTGGACCGCTGAGGTAAAAGCAAAAAAGATTAACCAAAGTAAAGCAAGGAAGATGAGCAGGAAAATATACTTGGTCCAGGAATATTTGCGCATGATATCCTGCCAGTAGATCCAGCCAAAAATCCTGACTACCCAGAAATACAAACCACCGAGGCGAAAACGCTGCCGGCGGAGCTCATCCAGAAAAATCTGATCGATAATTTTACGAGAAACCTGATCTCTGTACTCATCACGAAACTGGTACAACACATCATGGACAAGAGAAGCAAAGTAGGTGAGTGGCTTACGCGTCTCCCTGTTAATAATACCATCAGGTGTGCCAAAGTAGACATCTAAAAAGAAAAACTTGGGAGAACAGCCATCCCAGGCATAGCCATTGCATTCAGGGTTAGAACCCAAAACTATGATTTGCCCATCCTCTCTGATCTGTAGCCATTCGTTTGAAAAGTTTACTCCCTTCAAACGAGTTTGATAGCTGATATCATCGTGTTCTACAAATACATAGGGGCTATCCTCCATGTCCTAAACTCAAAAAGTTTAGCGCAGGCGGTCTACAGAACGCACCAGTTTTTCGTCACGGCGGATGAAACGGTTGGCCATTACATTTAGCAAGAGCGCGATACAGGGCAGGATGAAGCCAATATCGTAACTGCCGCGAGTGGCTTCATTTACAATTTTTTCTCCCTCAAAACTGTACCAGACTGAAGCGCCCAGTGCTCCCGCCATAAAAAGACTGTTCAGTGCTCCCAGCTTTATCTGGGTCAGACGATTATGGTATTGAAAGATTTCATAGAATGCGGTAATTGTAGCCAGCACTGCCAGGATGGCGATTACCCAGGTGCCCTGCTCCACAGTAATTTGGTTTGCAGCACCTTCGGCAGACTCAGTTACCGTGAGGTAGTAAGCATTCAATACTACCTGCTCTCCTTCTTCGAGATCTGTCTCCTGCCATATGTCAAAAATCAGCATCAGGCCCATGCAAATTCCTACTCCCAGTAAAAAAATTGATTGTATTCTTTGTAACATAGCTCAGGTAATTCGATATCAATATTGTAATTTTTACGTAAATATACAGGTTATGCAATTCGGCACGAAGATATTAAGATTTGCTATAACTTTATTCATTTACAGAAGTTTAATGTATAGCGGACGAAGTAAATGGATACTATTCATCTCTTCGTGACCGTTGAATTTGAAAAGAAAAAATAATTAGCACTATGGCTGATAATAAAGATAAAAAAGTTGATCAAAAAGATATTGCTAATAACTCTGAAGCTAACAAGCAGCAAGAGAACGTGCAAAGTTCCGAAGATCAACGTCCAAAATATAGTGAGCGGGAAAAAGTTGAAATTTTTGACAATGAATTTCTGCCACAAATAGACTCGATGTATAATTTCGCCTATCGGCTGACCTATGATGAAGATGATGCCAAAGACCTGGTACAGGAGACGTACCTCAAGGCCTTTCGTTTCATTGATTCATTTCAACGCGGAACTAACGCCAAGGCATGGTTGTTTCGGATTTTAAAAAACAGCTTCATTAATGATTTCAGGAAAAAGAGTAAGCAACCTTCCAAGGTAGATTACCAGGAGGTAGAAACTTATTACAATTCTGAAGGAGTTGATGAAAGCATCACTACTGACCTAAGGGTTGAATCTGTACAGGATATGATCGGTGATGAGGTATCCACAGCTTTAAACTCACTGGCGGTAGATTTTAGAACTGTCATTATTCTTTGTGACCTGGAAGGGTTTACTTATGAAGAGATGGCTAAAATTTTGGATATTCCCATAGGTACAGTTAGGTCGAGATTGCATAGGGCAAGAAATCTTCTTAAAGAAAAGCTCAAATCATACGCCGACTCTATGGGCTATTAATTATTTTTTTAACAACAGTTACAACCTAGATTTATAGAATTTTTAACCTTGCAAATATGGAGACCTTATCTAGAGAAAGTCCACAGTACAAGCGTTGCATGGAGCTTTTGCCCTTGGTATTAGATCGTGAAGCTAACTTAGAGGATACGGATTTTTTCCATCAACATGCAAAATTCTGGCCTGAGGTTCTGGAATGCTATGAAAAGGAAACTGCTTTCCGGGTGGCTATTAAACAAAAATTAGGTAGCTTATCTGCTCCTGAAGAATTGCTCAGCAGCATACGCAACCGAATCAAACAAGCTTCTTAAATGCAGCAAGGAAAAGCATTTATTTTCTCGGCCCCTTCTGGCTCAGGCAAAACTACTATCGTAAAGTACTTACTAGAACATAATACAGATCTGAGCTTCTCAATTTCAGCATGTACCCGATCAAAAAGACCCAATGAGGTTGATGGTCGGGATTATTATTTTATGACTCCTGCAGACTTTAGAGCACGCATAGAAGAGAAGGCCTTCATAGAATGGGAAGAAGTATATGAAGGAAAGTATTATGGTACGCTTAAGTCTGAAATTGAACGTATCTGGCAACAAGGTAAACATGTAGTATTTGATGTAGATGTACAGGGGGGAGTAAATCTCAAAAAATATTTTGGCAATCGTGCGCTAGCAGTTTTCGTAAAAGTGCCCTCAGTAGAAAAACTGAAAGAGAGACTTGCTTCCAGAAATACTGAATCTATGGAAAGCTTAGCGCAACGTATCTCCAAAGCAGAGGAAGAACTTCAGTATGAAAAATATTTTGATGTAACACTGGTCAACGATCAGTTGGAAGATACGCTGGAGCAGGCGCAGCATTACTATGAGGAATTTGTGCAGAAAGGTGAGTTGGCTTCTTCTTCTAAATAAGCTGCTGTTCATTCATCTTTGAATTTTTATATTATTTACTGCACGTATTTGGGTGGCATGGAGCTACTTCTAAACAAAATTTATTTGTGAGGCAGTTCGCCTCAAGGAGGTAGTTTCCATGATCGTTTTGTCATATTAATTTAGATTTATGATTAAGTCAATGACTGGCTACGGTAAGGCCTATCAGGAGTCTTCGCTCTTTGATATTACTGTTGAAGTAAAAACCCTCAACTCAAAATATCTGGATGTTAACCTCAAACTACCCAGGCTCTTTGGAGATCGTGAGATAGAAGTGAGGCAATTGGTCTCCGAAAAATTACAGCGGGGCAAGGTGTCCTTACTGGTAGATTTCAGAGGTAAAGGTCAGATGGGGGGCGATCCGGCGGTAAACCAGGAGTTACTTAAAGCTTACTACTACTTATACAAAGAGACTGCTAATGAGCTACAGGCCTCTGAGCATGACTTGTTTCGGCTGGCAGTGCAGTCACCGGATGTGCTGCAACCCCTGGTACAGGAAAATGCTGATGAAGAAGTGTGGAACGCGGTCAAGTCGGTGCTGAAAGAGGCTTTGATTCAATGTGACCAGTTTAGAAAGCAGGAAGGAGATGCATTGATGAAAGATTTTGCCCTTTGCTCAGCTAATATCAGAACGGCGCTGGAAGAAGTAAAAAAACAGGCTCCGGTTCGTGATCAGCGATTGAGGCAGAAATTACAAACGCAATTAGAAGAGTCTTTTGCCAAAGATATTGTAGACCAGAATCGTTTTGAACAGGAGCTCATTTATTATATAGAAAAACTGGATGTGAACGAAGAGATTGTGCGTCTGACCAACCATCTGAATTATTTTGAAGAAGTGCTCAGTAGCACTGACGTTCACGGTAAAAAGCTGGGGTTTATCTCTCAGGAGATGGGGCGGGAGATCAATACTATAGGCTCCAAAGCCAATGATTCTACCATACAGCATTCAGTAGTAGGCATGAAGGAAGAGTTGGAAAAGATTAAAGAGCAGGTATTGAATGTGCTTTAAAGAGGATTTACTTTAGCGATTCATCATAAATCATTTTTCCCCATTCTTCTACATTGACAAAATCCATATCTTCTGAAGTACTTTTGTACAGACGCATGACTTCGGAATGTAACTCCTGAATAGCTTCTCTGTCTTCTATGCGTATGATAGACTCATAATTGCTACTAAGTGACAAGCAGGTAAAATCAGCTGATCCCAGATAAGCAATTTTTTGATCTATGATGAATGCCTTGGCATGAATAAAGTGTTTGCTACTATTTTTGATGCTTCGGTTGCTAGGGTCAATAAATATCTTGAGAGGAAAGAGCGTTTTATAGGAATATCGGTAAACAGAGGTGTTGCGCAGCTCGGATGCTGCTGCAAAAAGCACAATCAAGGTAAGGATGGTTAGAAGAAGCATACAGACCTGGGCGTAAGTGTAATAGTAAAAATAGGTATATATGCAGCCCAGTACGAAAGCAATAAAAGCAATGTATAAAAAAGTAATCAGTCCTTTGAGCGACTCTTTTTTATGCTCCGCATCCGGATCTTTCCGCTTGTGTTGTTTAATAAGCTTTTCACGAAAGTCATAAGCCCGGAGGTTTCCGATCATATTGTGGCAAAGAGTAGTGATGAGTGTAATGCGTATATTTTGCTCATGAAGCTTAAGGAGCAAATGCATTTGTTCTTCATTAAGGAAAGGAGAGAGTACAGTAACTTCTTGTCGGGCAGAATGAATATCCTCCAGGAGTTGCTTACCTACAGAGGTACCCATATGGATAGTAGCATCTTTAATAGCAGCCTGCATAGCAAATTATAAGGTTTGTAGGAGGTATAACGCTGTAATCAGGCTTTCATGATACGAAAGGCTCTTTTTACATCATTTTTGTGTTAGCTTTGTGACCCCAAGGCTGGAGCCATCATATAAATAATGAACAGAAGTATGATAAAGAAATTACTGATGTGCTTAGGAGTATTGCTGATATTATCAGCTTGTCAGCAGGAAGAAATGATTCAAAAGCCAAACGGACTAGTGCCGGAAGAGAAGATGATTTCATTCCTGGTAGATATGCACATCGCAGAAGCTAAAATGGGTTACGTTCAGGTGAATGATAGAGATTCTTTGGAAATCATTTTTAGAAACTACGAGAAAGCTTTGTTTGAAAAACATCAGATAAACGATTCAGCTTATTACCGGAGCTACGAGTACTATCTGGCAGATATGGAAAAAATGCATGAAATATATAGTGCGGTAGTTGATAGCCTGAGTGTACTCAATAGCATAGAAAAGAATAAAGACCTGGGAATATCAGAAGAATAAGAGCAAGGGAACTTTGGATTTATAGTATGATTACCTACCTGCCTGAAAATCAGGATGTATTATTTTTCTAAGATCTTCTGAATGTGAGCAACTCTTACAGTACTAACAGAAACATAGGATTGCGGACAGTGTGAAACAACTTTAGCACGAAAGATGCTGCATAAAAAAAATCATTCTAATTTTGCTAAAAAGACATATAGTTTATATACCTAAGTGCTGACAAATTATGTTTGGTGCAGAATTGAAAAATATCTTACTTACTATAAGCCAATGCGAAATAAAGCTTTAAAAAAGCTTCTACTTAATACAAATTTGCATAATTTCAAATGCGTTTCATTAGTATAACTCAAACCACATTATTTACTAAGACATGGGATTGTTCGACTTTTTCTCCAGTGATATAGCTATTGACCTGGGCACAGCTAATACATTAATTATCAATAAGGAGAAGATAGTAGTAGATGAGCCTTCCATCATCGCCATTGATCGTACTACTAACAAAGTGCTGGCGATTGGAAGACAGGCAATGCAGATGCATGAAAAGACCCATGAGAACATCAAAACGATTCGTCCGCTGAAAGATGGTGTTATAGCCGACTTCCACGCTGCCGAACACATGATCCGGGGTATGATCAAAATGATTGACATGGGCAGTCGTTATATCCCCTCTTCTCATCGTATGATTATCTGCATACCTTCTGGCATCACCGAAGTAGAAAAAAGAGCCGTAAGAGACTCTGCGGAGCACGCCGGTGCCAAGGAAGTGTATATGATTCATGAGCCTATCGCTGCTGCTATTGGTATCGGAATAGACATTGACCAGCCTGTTGGCTCAATGGTAGTAGACATCGGAGGGGGTACTACCGAGATTGCTGTTATCGCCCTTTCAGGAATTGTTTGTGACCAGTCAATCAGAACTGCCGGAGATACTTTTAACAAAGATATTCTGGACTACATGCGTCGTCAGCATAACTTACTCATCGGGGAGCGCTCTGCTGAAAAAGTAAAAGTTGAGGTAGGATCGGCTTTAACGGAACTCGACGACGAGCCAGATGATTATGAAATCAGAGGGCGTGACCTGATGACAGGTATTCCTAAAGTGATAAAGGTTTCTTATTCTGAAATCGCTTTCGCATTAGACAAGTCTATCTCAAAAATTGAAGAAGCAGTGCTGAAAGCGCTGGAGATTTCTCCACCCGAACTTTCTGCCGATATCTATGACAATGGGATTCACCTGACCGGAGGCGGAGCATTGTTGAGAGGACTGGACAAGCGTCTGGCACTTAAAACCAAATTACCGGTACATGTGGCCGATGATCCGTTACGTGCGGTAGTAAGAGGTACTGGCGTTGCCCTGAAAAAATTTGATTCTTTTAAATCAGTATTGATGACCTAAAAAAGTAGATGCATAGTTTATTAACATTTCTGTACAATTACAGGTCCTCATTCTTATTTATTCTGTTAGAAGTCCTAAGCATTTTCTTTATTGTCAATAATAACGCTTACCATCAGGCGGCGGTTCTGAACTCATCTAACAGACTAGTAGCTTCGGTTATGACGACTACTAACTCTGTTTCAGAATATTTTTCGCTTAAAGAAGTTAACCAAAGACTGGCAGCAGAAAATGCTCGCCTGCATGAGTTAATGGTAAGTGGAGAACCAAGCAATGCAAACGATTTGCTGCTTAGAGATTCATTAGCCCTGGAAGCTCTGGCTGAAGATTCTGTATTTGTATTGCCCGAAGTCAGAAGTAAGAGCGATAGCGTTCGGATGAAGCAGTTTGCTTTTGTTCCCGCAAAAGTAGTGGATAATACCGTGCATCGGGCCAAAAACTATGTTACCATCAACAAAGGAAGGCTGGATGGCATAGAGCCGGATATGGGAGTGATTAGTCCTGACGGAGTAGTAGGTAAGGTAAAAGATGTATCTGACCACTTTGCAGTAATTACCTCGGTTTTACATACGGATATGTACGTGTCAGCTTTGGTAAAGCGCTCAACTACCTTAGGTTCTATTGTATGGGCGGGTACTAACCCTCGTCTGGTAAATCTGGATAATATTCCTATCCATATCAATATCATTAATGGTGATACCATTGTTACCTCAGGGTATAGCGGTATCTATCCGCCCAACACCATGATTGGAACAGTGGCAGAAGTAAGGCCTGAAGAAGATGCAGCATTTTATGATATAGACATTAACCTTTCCAATGATTTTTACAAGTTATCTTATGTATATGTGGTAAAGAACCTGCTACGCAATGAGCAGGATTCATTGGAAAATATAATAACAGCCGATGAATAGCCGCTATCTTATACCACAAGCCATTAATTTTGTAGTATATATTTTACTCCAGGTATTTATTGTCAGAAACCTTGTGCTTTTTGATGTAGCTTTTTGCTTCGTTTACATTGCTTTTTTGCTTTTGTTACCCATTGAGGCTGCTGCTGTTACCTGTATGCTGTTGGGTTTTGCCACAGGGTTGGTAGTTGACATATTTTACAACACTTTTGGAATTCATGCGGCTGCCTGTGTGTTTATCATGTATATAAGGCGCTACTGGATCAGTGCACTTACCCCTAGAGGAGGTTATGATATCGGTATGACACCCAGTCCCCGAGCGATGGGACTTAGGTGGTTTATCACTTACGCTATCCCTCTGATTTTCGTGCATCATGCCACCGTGTTTTTTGTTGAGATAGGTGGTTTCAGCTTATTTTATTATACGCTAATAAAAGCATTGGCCAGTACGGCGTTTACCTTTATTTTAGTTACGGTAATTCAGTACATTATACATACGCCCAGAAGAACTGTTCTATGAAGAATAGTAACCGAAAATACATTATCCGTGGAGCTGTAGTGCTCATAGCGGTAGTTTTCGTTATCAAGTTATTTTCAATACAGGTCCTTAGCACCGATTATCGGAATAAGGCGGAAAGTAATATTGTGGAAAAAGAGATCCGCTACCCTTTTCGCGGCTTGGTGTACGACCGAAATGGTAAACTAATTGTTTTCAATGCCCCTGTTTACGATCTTGAGGTGATTCCTAAAGAGGTTGATCTGACAGACACCTTGGCCTTTTGTGAGCTTTTTGATATTACAAAGGAAGACTTTGTGGAGAAATTGCAGAAAGCCAAGCAATATTCTTATGTAAAACCTTCTGTTTTTATTAAGCAAATCTCCAATAAAACTTTCGCAACCGTACAGGATTACCTAATCAACTATCCCGGTTTTCGTATTCAGGCCAGAACCAATCGCGCATATACACATCGTAGCCTGGCTAACGCTCTGGGTTACATTGGAGAAATTAGTAAATATCAATTAGAAAGAGACTCTGTTAATTATTACCGTCAGGGAGACTATATCGGCATCAGTGGCATTGAGTCTATGTACGAAGAGCAGTTACGAGGAAAACGGGGCGTCAAATACAAAATGGTAAACGTAAGAGGGGTTGAAAAAGGCTCATTCAAAGATGGTGCTTTAGATACCCTCTCTATTCCTGGTGAAAATCTTCAGAGTACAGTAGACATAGATTTACAGGAGTATGCTGAGACCCTTATGATGGGAAAAAGAGGCAGTGTAGTAGCGCTTGAGCCCAAAACGGGTGAAGTACTTACTTTTGTAACTGCCCCTTCATACGATCCTAATATGCTTTCCGGAAGGGAGTACAGCAAAAACTTCTCAACCCTATTAGGTGATACTGCCAAGCCCTTGTACAACCGCCCCTTGATGGGAGCTTTTATGCCAGGTTCAATCTTTAAAACTGTGCAGGCACTGGTAGGCCTACAAGAAGGTGTCATTACACCCCAAACCCGTTTCTATTGTGACAGAAGTATCATC
Source organism: Catalinimonas locisalis (assembly GCF_038039535.1). NCBI lineage: Bacteria > Pseudomonadati > Bacteroidota > Cytophagia > Cytophagales > Catalimonadaceae > Catalinimonas > Catalinimonas locisalis. Next base: position 179,394 of record NZ_JBBPHP010000005.1, read on the forward strand.
GCGTGTCATGGCCCTCATTCTCATGAAGACCTTAAGGGCGCAATTGAAGTTTCCTGTAATCCTTACTTTTGGAATACTTATAAACGAATTCTGAATCAGGGGGTATCTGATAATACTTTTAAAGATACTGAAATTGGGCTGGAAAATTGGCGCAAACATGTGATGAGCTTTGGGATGGGCCAACCTCTTGGAATAGACTTACCTAACGAAAGAGGAGGCTATGTGCCAGCTCCTACCTTGTATGACAAGATTTATGGGGATGATCGCTGGAAGTTTTCTACAATTTACTCCAATGCCATTGGTCAGGGAGAGTTACAGATTGTGCCTCTTCAAATGGCAAATCTGGCAGCAATCATAGCAAATAGAGGTTATTACGTAACGCCTCACCTCATCAAATCTATTGGAGAAGATGGAAGACCATTAGAAAAGTACCAGGAGAAAAATTACACTACTGTAGACCCTCAGCATTTTGATGTGGTGGTAGAAGCTATGTATGATGTGGTAGAAAGAGGTACCGGATCATATCGTGCCAAGCTTAAGGATATTGAAGTGTGTGGTAAAACGGGAACTGTACAAAATAGCCAAGGAGAAGACCACTCAGTATTTATCGCCTTTGCTCCCAAAGACGATCCTCAGATAGCGATTGCAGTATATGTAGAAAACGCCGGGCAGGGAGCACGTGCTGCGGCAGGTATTTCCGGTCTGATGATTGAAAAATATCTTAAAGGCTGTACAGATAGATACCAGATGGAAGATTATATTTTGAAAGGAGACTTTATTTACTAAGGTGAGAGAAAACAACAATTTAGTAAACCGTATTGACTGGGGAGTAATTCTCCTGTATTTCTTACTGGTAGGCTTGGGATGGCTTAACATATTCGCCGTGGTATACGATGCCCAGAATCCTGACCTGAGTATATTTGATATGGACATAAACTCAGGAAGACAGCTGATATGGATAGCCACTGCAGCAGTCATCATCTTTGTGATTATGTTGACTGACTTTCGCTTCTATGATTCTTTCGCCTATTTCATTTATGGAGGGATGATCCTGATTCTAACCTTCGTATTGCTTTTTGGTACAGAAGTAGCAGGCTCTAAGTCCTGGTTTTCTATTGGAAGTTTTCGTTTACAACCTTCTGAATTTGCAAAATTCGCCACAGCATTGGCGGTAGCTAAGTTTATCAGTTCTGACAATAAAACTTTTAACAACTTAAGACCGCAACTTACCTTATTCGTTATTATTGGCTTGCCAGCTGTGTTGATTATGCTCCAGGGAGATACAGGCACAGCAATGGTATTCAGTGCATTTCTGGTGGCTTTCTACCGTGAAGGTTTTTCTCCTGTGTTATTAGGAATAGGCATCGCAGCAGCTATACTTTTTATATTGACGCTGTTTGTGCCTCAGCTATACCTGATGATTGCTGTGATTGTAACTGCCTTCTTATTGATAGGTGTCAATGCAAGAAAAACCAGGCGAATCATGGTAATTGCCGTGTCTGCAGTAGCGATTATGGGGGTAATCTTTAGTGTCGACTTTATTGTTTCAGATGTACTGAAACCTCACCAGCAGAACCGTATCAAAGCATTGATTAACCCGGAAGCTGATCCGTTAGGCTATGGCTGGAACGTGACTCAGTCCAAAATTGCAATAGGCTCCGGTGGTATGTGGGGCAAAGGTTTTCTGGAAGGTACACAAACTAAGTTTGACTTTGTACCTGAGCAGAGCACTGACTTTATCTTTTGTACCATTGGAGAGGAGCATGGTTGGTTCGGCAGCCTCCTCCTGATTGTATTGTTTTCTCTTTTACTCATCAAAGTAACAGCCATCGCTGAAAGGCAAAAGGCAACATTCGCCAGAGTCTATGGCTATAGCGTGGCAGGAATACTCTTTTTCCACTTTGCAGTAAACATTGGGATGACCATCGGTCTGTTTCCGGTGATTGGTATACCGCTGCCTTTCTTCAGTTATGGAGGTTCTTCCCTGTGGGCTTTTACCATTCTGCTATTTATTCTGGTAAAACTGGATGCTCACCGCATGCAGATCCTGACACGTTCTTAGAACCTTTTGGACAATAGTTCCATAAACTCCATTACTTCTTCAGAGTCCATTTTCCAGTGGTATTGAGAGGCTAGATCTCGTCTGACAAGTCCTACTGCTTCCGCATAGGTGTTTTGAGCATCTATTTTTTCCAATGCCTGTCGAAATGCCTCATTATCATTGTTAAAGAGCTCTCTTACAAACATGAACTTTTGGTTGACACTAAGGTGCCGTGAAAGGCTTTCAATTTTCCTTTGCTGATGCATATCAGCCAGCGTTGAGCGGTCAGGCTTATTCAGATAGTCGTTAAGGGTACGAGGGCCTTCTTCTTTTTTTTCTTCTCTGGTAGCTTCTTCCTGCGAAGGAATTGATTCATTGACCTGGGGAGAAGAATAAGAAGTAGTAGTATTAGAAAATAATGTCTCAGTTTGCAAAGGGACTTCCTGACTAAGCTGCTGAAGATAAGGCTCTGTATCTTCGGGGGGCTCCTGTAGCTGTTCAAATACCTGGTTGAATAGCTCAGAAATTCGCTCTGTACTGATCATATGGAGCGTCTCGTGACGGCATTTATCCAACAGGCTTCCTAAAAGTGAACGGTTAATTCTCACATACTTCAATATGTCTTCTAATTCTGATACTGTCCAGGATTGCTTTTGGTTATGGGTAAGTAAAAGATAGAAGTAATCGTAAGGAGCGAGAATAAGGTAAAGCGTATCTTTGGTAGCTTTTTCTAATAGTGGACGTAAATGATACTCATCAATCAGAATGTTTTGAGAAACAACATCCATAAAACCAGCCAGCGCAGATTTGACCTCCTCAGACTGATAGTTGAAATAAGGACTCTTGAGCTGCTCAATCTCACTTTTCCAGTGAAAAAAAAGCTCTTTAATAACAAATAAGTTAATTTGTTTGAGAGGGGTAAGGCCCAGAATATCCTGTCCATTAAGCTTTTCCTTATATTGAAAAGCCTGTCTTTGCATCTTGTCACTAAATGCGCTGCTATAATGGCTTACTGCTTCTTCTTTTAATTTGCTCTCCATAGGGATATTTATTTCTTTTGTACGAAAGCACTTTGAGTCTTTTGCTTGCTAAAGTAAATCATATTATTAAAGCGTAGCAAGGCAAAGCTTTCACTTCACCATTAATTCCTCAAGATTCATGTTTATAGAACCGCAGATGGGTGGTGCACACTACGATAACATACAGGCTGGATGGATAGAAGTAATCTGTGGATGCATGTTTTCTGGCAAGACAGAAGAACTGATCCGCAGGCTCAACAGAGCTATTATAGCCAAACAGCATGTTGAGATATTTAAACCTTCTTTAGATACCCGCTACCATACCGAAGAGGTGGTATCGCATAACCAAAATCGTATAGCGTCGACTGTGGTAGAAAAAGCAGAAGATATACTGGATAAAGCAGGTGAATGCAAAGTAGTAGGTATCGACGAAGCCCAGTTTTTTGATGATAGCATTATAGAAGTCTGTAACACCCTTGCCAATCAAGGAAAGCGGGTGATAGTGGCCGGGCTGGATATGGACTATGAAGGAAAGCCTTTTGGACCTATGCCTTACCTGATGGCTATTGCTGAATATGTGACCAAAGTACATGCGATCTGTGCCATATCAGGTGCTCCTGCCTCCTTTTCGTTTCGCCTTGGAGAGGAAAAAGAAACAATGATGCTGGGAGCCAAAGAACAATATGAAGCCCGAAGCCGCCTTCATTTTTATCAGGGAATGGAGGAGAAAAAGAAACAGAGCCAACAGCAGGATGCCAAGAAGGGAGGATAATGAAATGCAAATCACTCAGTAACCTCAAGGCAATAGGATGTATAATTTTCCTATTTTATTTTTCTCATTTGCTTTTTGCGCAATCAGCTATTCCAATTGGTACCTGGCGCACCCATTTTTCTTATCAGGAGGGTAGGTTAGTATGTTTGGCGGGAGAAAGAGTGTATTGTGCTACTCAGAACGGCCTTTTCTTTTACGATCAGGAAACTTCCTCCCTTAACGTACTATCTAAGTTGGATGGCTTAAGTGATGCAGGCGTTGCCGCTATGGATTATCAGGAGGCAGGAGACCTTTTGATTCTTGCCTATAAAAGTAGTCTGGTGGATGTACTCTCGTCTGAAAGAATAGTCAGCTTTAGCCTTTTACAAGAATCCGGAGATAATGAACAGATCAACGCAGTTTTGCTAAATGACAATCTAGCCTACCTGGCTACCAGCCTGGGGGTAAGAGTATTGGAAATTGCTAAGGAAGGAGAAATAGATATTAGAATTCGTGAATCTTATACTCGCCTAAGCAATGAGGGTGAGCCTCTTCCCATCTATGATGTTGCCATACTAAGGGACAGTATTTTTCTGGCAACAGAAGAGGGAATTATTGCCAATACACTGGATGCGAATGTGAACCGACAAGACTTCGCCAGTTGGAAAAGGTTTGGTTCTGAAGATAACTTACCCCAACAAGCTACTCGATATGTAGAGGAAAATGGAGAAAATGTATTGGCGGCAGTAGATCAGGAAGGTGTGTATGCATTAACAGATGAAAATTGGCAACTGACCGAACTCGTTGTAGATGGTTCTTTTTTAAGCCTGAATGCTACAGCAGAGCAATTAGTAGCGGTGGTAGATGGTCAGATCCATATTTTAGACAATGCACTTTCAAAATTAAACACCCCTAATCCTTCTGAGGCAATAATAGATAATGAAGGTGTTTTGTGGGTAGCTGATGCAACTCAGGGTTTAATCAAAATTGATCAGGCTGGGCAGGAACAACTTCTGCCTTCTGGCCCGCTGAGTGATGATATTTACAGTTTACATTATGCCAATGAAAGTATGTTTTTATTGCTGGATAGTACGGAGGCAGGCTTTGCTATTTTCAAGGAAGGAAAATGGAATAATTGTTCTCCTGAAAGACTAGCCGAGAGTTTAGCTCAACCCTCTCCTGCCCGATTAGCAGATGTGGATTATCTTCCTGCGGAGCAGGCTTACTATTTCGCTTCTCTGGGTAATGGCTTGATTCGTTGGGATGAGGACAATACCTTTTCTACAATTACTTCTTCCTCAGGAGATAATAGTCTTGCAAATAATGAAGTAAGCAGTGTACTGGCAGAAAACAGCCAGCTGTGGCTGAGCAATTATGAAGCTTTGCTTTCTCTCCATCTTTATAATGCTGAGGAAAATAACTGGCAAGCTTTTGCACCAAGTGGGCAGGCAAGTCAATTTCCGGTAGAAATAGTGCTTCCTCAAAATAATTTGGTTTGGTTTCTAAGCAATCGTGATAGTGCGCAGGCTCGTATAGGCTCGGAGCTTATAGCGTATGATGCAGGCGAAAACACTAGCTTGTCAATACGCTCGGTCATATCTACAGCTGACTTGCCCGGTGGCGAGTTTACAGATATGGTAGTAGATAGAGCAGGGCAGGTATGGCTGACCGGAAATGAAGGCGTAACTTATTTTCCTGCGCCCGGTGATATTTTTTCTTTCCCCAGCGCTATTAAGCCTGTATTTGAAAATCAGTTTTTGCTTTTTGGAGAGTACATTACGAGCATAGCCGTAGATGGAGGTAATCGCAAGTGGATAGGTACCCGAGATGGAGCCTGGCTTTTTAACGAAACAGGAGAAGAACTCATTCATCATTTTGCATCAGAAAGTAGCCCGCTCCCTTCAGACAATGTGCTGGATATTAGTGTGGATGATAAAAGTGGTGAAGTCTTCTTTTTAACAGATAAAGGCATAGTCTCCTATCGGGGAACTTCTACTCAGGGAGCAGAAACTCAGCAAACCGTAAAAATCTTCCCTAACCCTGTTCCGGCGACTTTTGATGGACAGGTAGGCATAGAAGGCCTGGTAACCGATGCAAATGTGAAGATCACCACGATTTCGGGTACGTTGGTGAGAGAACTGGAAGCGGAAGGAGGTACTGCGGTATGGGATATAAGAGACTACAACGGAAGCAGAGTAGGTACCGGAGTTTATCTGGTATTTAGTGCTTCAGCAGATGGTTCTCAAACATTTATCGCTAAAGTAGCTGTTATTAATTGAGATGCTACACAAGACGAAAGGCATAGTACTGAACTTTATCAAGTATAGGGAGACATCCATTGTAACCAGAATCTACACTGAGGCTTTTGGTTTACAATCTTATATTGTCAACAGTGTAAGAGGGGGAGGAAAAAAAAGTAAAGGAAAAATCTCCCTGTTTCAGCCGCTTACGCTGCTGGAGTTGGTCGTATACTATAAAAAATCTGCCGGGCTCAACCGCATATCTGAGCTCAAATGTTTTGAACCCTATCAGTCCATTCCTTACGACTTTAAGAAGTCAGGTATGGCACTTTTCATTACCGAAGTTTTGAACAAGTGTTTGAAAGAAGAAGAAGGAAACGAAGCTTTGTTTGAATTTTTATACAACGCACTGCTGGTATTTGATCATTTGCCGGAAGGCTATGAAAATTTCCACCTGCAATTTATGCTCAAGCTAAGCCGCTATCTGGGCTTTGCCCCTCGCTCCTCAGATGATGTGTTTGAACAGGTATATGAGCACATCGGGAAGCCACAGGTATCCGGGGAAGAAGAAATGGTGCTTAGCCAATTGATTGATGTTCCTTTTACCCAACATATAAAAAGTAGCAATACTACCAGACGTATTTTGTTAGATGACCTGATCAAGTTTTATCAACTGCATGTAGAAGGCTTCAGTGATCTGAAATCTACTGCTGTACTTAGGGAGCTTATGGAATAAAAAAAGCGGGAGATTATCCCGCTAATGTTATTTTACAATGTGGTTCTTTTTGATCAAGATTAAGAGGCAGGTTCTTCACCGGCTTCCAGGGTAAAAGTCCTTTCTTCACTATTGAAAGGGCTCTCTACCAGATTACCCTGGCTATCTACCAATTCAATTTTAACAGTATTCTCACCCATTGGTAAACCTTCAAGTACCATAGGCGCCCACTCGTCTACCATAAATTCCTGATCACCATTTACGGTAACCCTTACCTGATTTCCGTTAGTGCCAATTTCAGTATTAACTAAATAGAAGTCAAAAAGTACAGTCTCTGTATCAGCGCCCGAGTAGGTACCTTTAGGACGGCTGTAGAAAAGCATCGGAGCAGAAAGGTCCACTTCTTCGCCTTCTCCCTCACCTACGGTAAATTGAGAAACAGTAAAAGCCTCAGGTTGCTTTACACTTTCGTGATAAGATCTTGAAAGGAATGAAAGTGCTACATAATGGCCATTGTCCAACTCCATCTCATGCGTAGGCTCATAAATAGCATAATAAGGATTGTTATTTAAAATCAGGTGAATATGTTGTCCGTCGGCAGAATTAGCCAGCGGCTTTTGGTCAGCATCGGCAGTTTGTACGCCAAGCTCATAATTGGTTACATCATAGTTAAATGATACAGTATTGCCATTGATGGTTTCCCCTTCAGAAGGAGAGCTGATTTCCAAAATAGCATCAGGATAATCTACTGAAGCAGGTGCAGGAGATAATGTTACTTCTGACATACTCTCTTGCTGCATATCGCCTGAAGTATCGCTCATATCAGAGCCTTCTTCTTCCTGAGTACCGGTAGATCCGCATGAGGCAACGGCAAATAGAAAAAATAAAGAAATAAAAGATAAAAATAAGTTTTTCATAGCACAGTTTTTTTTAGTTTGATGAAGTGCAAAGTTATTACAAATTTTGCCTTATTGTCCAGTTAGAGAAGTTTTAATAAAAAAGTATAAAGATGGCAGATGCATCATTTGACAATATACCTTCCCTGAATTTAGACGACTTCAGAAGTGGTAACAAAGAAGAGAGAACAAAGTTTGTCGCTGAGCTTGGAAATGCATTTAATAATGTTGGTTTTGTAGCCATCAAAAATCATGGTCTTAGCGATGACCTGAGAAACAAGCTTTATCAGGCTATTCAGGAGTTCTTCAGCTTACCGGAAAATGTAAAGAAGCAGTATGATAAGCCGGAACTTCACGGGCAACGTGGATATACCAGCAAAGGTAAAGAACATGCAAAAGGACGTACTACGGGTGACTTGAAAGAATTTTATCAGATTGGTCAGATCGTGGAAGATGATGATCCGGTGAAAGCAATTTATCCTGATAACATATGGCCTTCCGAGCTACCAGCTATGGAAAAGTACGCTACTCAGGCTTTTAAAACCCTGGAAAACGCTGGCCAGGATATACTCAAAGCTGTGGCTTTGTATCTGGACCTGCCAGAAAACTATTTTGATGATAAAGTACACAATGGTAATAGTATTTTGAGAGCTATTCACTATTTTCCTATTGAAGATCCTGACTCCATCCCAGAAGATGCAGTGAGGGCTGCTGAACACGGTGATATCAACTTGATTACCTTGCTTATGGGGGCAAGTGCCGAGGGGCTGGAGATTCAGCGACGAGATGACAAATGGTTTCCAGTAACAGCACTGCCAGAACAGATTGTGGTAAATGTAGGAGATATGCTGGCCCGACTCACCAATGACAGACTTAAATCTACGATACACAGGGTAGTAAATCCACCTAAGGAAAAAATGAAGACTTCTCGTTATTCAATTCCTTTCTTTCTGCACCCGCGCTCAGAGATGGATCTTACCTGCCTTGAAAATTGTGTGAGTGCGGATCATCCTAAGCAGTATAAAGATATGACCGCAGGAGAGTTTTTGGATGAAAGACTGGCTGAAATAGGTCTGAAAAAGTAATGATGATAGTAATAATTTAATCTTGTAAAGGCTAATTCAAGTGGTCAGGCGTGTTCGTCATATTATTTTTCTGAAGGATGTATTCCTGCTTACGATCAGCGCCTTTGGAGGGCCGCAGGCCCACATGACTTTGCTTTTACGGATGATGGTTGAGAAGAGGCGTTATTTAAACGAAAAAGAACTGATTGAGCTTTATGCACTTTGCCAGATTCTACCAGGGCCAACTTCTACTCAAACCATTACTGCGATAGGCTATAGGATAGGAGGGGCAAAACTAGCTTTTCTTACCCTGATGGTTTGGGCTTTTCCAGCGGTAACTATTATGACCACATTGGCTATCGTAGTTTCACACTTTCAACGACAGGAGATTTCATTAGCGTTTACACGTTTTATCCAGCCTATGGCAGTTGGCTTTGTAGCATATGCTTCTTATACGATCAGCAAAAAGGTAGTAAGCACCAGAACAGGAATTATTATTATGCTTTTGGCAGCAGTAGTGTCCTTCTTTATCCGTAAGCCCTTTATTTATCCGCTGCTTTTATTCCTGGCTGGTTTTGCTACCTCCATCAAATGGAAAAAACATCCCAGGGAGCAAAAACAGAAATTATCTATTAAGTGGGGTAATCTCATACTGTGGATAAGTGTGTTAATAATTGCAGCAATTGTGGGAGGAGTTACACAGACTCTACCTATTCGTTTGTTTGAGAATTTTTATCGGAACGGAAGTCTGATCTTTGGAGGAGGGCAGGTATTGATTCCTTTGTTGTATACCGAATTTGTAGACTTTCTTGGATATCTCAGTTCAGAAGAATTTCTCTCAGGATACGCTATGGTGCAGGCAGTACCAGGACCTACCTTTTCATTCAGTGCGTATATAGGTGCATTAGCCATGAGAGAGTATGGTATGAGTGGGGAAATATTGGGTGGAATTGTGGCGTCAGCAGGGATATTTCTACCCGGGACCTTTCTTATCTTTTTTATGATCAGGTTTTGGGATGAGCTGAAAAAGTATCGTGTAATTAAAGCCTCTCTGGAAGGTGTGACTGCGGCAAGTTCGGGGATGGTAATAGCCGCTGCTTTCCTGTTAATGGAACCTATCTCCGCAGATTGGGTAAATACAGCGTTTATCTTGGGTACTTTTCTACTCTTAAAATTCACACCCATACCCGCTCCTTTAATCATCTTGGCAGGTTTAGGTGCAGGTTTCCTGCTATAAAGAATAACCCTTCTAAAGAAGGGTTATCAAAATATTATATATGTTGAAGTTTATTTACTTTTTTACTTTCCTTCAGCTTTGAAGATCACCATAATAGTCATTAATATAATCTTCAGGTCTAATGAGAAAGATACATTTTTAAGATATAAAAGGTCATATCGTAATCTTTTGACCATTTCATCAATATTCTCAGCATACCCAAACTTAATTTGACCAATTGATGTAATGCCAGGCTTTACATGTTGTAAATATTTGTATTGCGGTGCAACCTCTACAATTTGATCAATATAATATCTTCTCTCAGGCCTAGGACCTACAATAGACATATCTCCCTTCAATACATTAAAGAACTGAGGAATTTCATCCAGTCTTAACTTTCTCATCAGCCTTCCCCAAGGGGTGATTCTAGGGTCGTTGTCATAAGCTAGGCATGGACCTTTGCATTCTGCATTAGTATACATACTTCTAAACTTATAGATCAGAAAAGGCTTTCCGCCTTTACCAATTCTCTCTTGTGAAAAGAGTACAGGACCTTTTGAAGTGAACATAGTAAGCAATGCTACTAAAAGAAATACTGGCAGCCCTAACGTAATCACAGCTAAAGAAAATGTAATATCAAAGGCCCGTTTAAAAATAATAGCCTTTACATCTTCCGTAGAAGCATCGGTAATGTTAAGTACAGGAATGTTGTCATACCTTTCCAGGGTAACTCCCCTATAGGCATAAGCACGATAATCAGTAATTACTTTTGTTTTTCTTCTAAAACGTTCTCCGAAGTTGAGAATCTGCTGAACAGTTTCATGCTCCAGATAGGGAGTGCAACAGTAAATTTCATCAACTTCATTTTTAAGCACAAAGTCCCGCAATTTATCTATTCCTCCCAAAATTTGCTTTCCATCAGAAGCTTTATCATCAAAATACCCCAAAAATCTATATCCATATTCTCTATGCCGACTAAAGAAGCTTGTTAATTCTTCAGCGATTTCACCATACCCGGCTATTACAATTTTTCTGTTATTATATCCTTGTAATCTGTATTGTCTTAAAAAATAAGTAAACACCGCTTTCCAAAGCGAAACCATAAAAAACAGAAGCAGATATGATATGATTAAATGTTCTCTTGAATAGTAAAAAGCTTTGAAAGCCATGAAAAACACAGCTACTATTAGAGCATGTAATAATATTGAAGTATAATGCTTAACTAGTATGTTAGGTATGGTTGAAGAAACCCTGGAAATTCTATAGGGTTTGATTATCAGTATAGATAGTATCCAAGAAATATTAATGAAAAATAAAAGTCCTGAATAAGGAGAATTAAATAAGGTGCTAACTCCCTCAAATACAAAAAGATAAGAAGCTAAAAAGGATAAGTTGAGGAGCAATAAGTCTACTCCTACGTGTATCGTCCTTATATTTTTAGAGAAACGGTGGTTCATGTGCTATTCTCTTAACTTAATCAACTATCAAAGTTTCGTTTAAGCATATTAAACATTTATCATGCCAGGGTTACCTCCCTTGACACATAAGAAGATTAGATAGTTGTAACAGGATTATCTAAAGCTCCGCAAAGTTTAAGTTTATAAAAGGATATGCCAAGCCCTTATTATTGAATCTTTGTATGATGTAATAAACGGATTGAATCTGTTCAGATTCTTATAAATTTTTAGCGGGAGCAAAGCTAATTCATTAAAAATTCAGAAAAAAAGGTATGCCATTAAAAATATGAAATTAAAAGCAGTTTAGTTTAGATTTATACTTCAACTCTTCTTTATACAATTGCCTGATCAAAATGTCAAAAATCAAAGCTCCGTATATCTAATTTATGGCTTATCTAAGTTGATTAAGGTATCACCTGACCACTTAATACCCAACATAATGCCTATGTTTTTTGAGAGCTCTCCAGTATCCATAGCATAGATTATGCTCGCGTTGAGATTATTATTTAATTTAAAAAGGGCTTCCAAAAGCATGTAGTGTTGTCTTAATGGAGGGGCAAACTCATATGTTAGGTTTGGATTGGTTCTACTACCCCATTCCTGAATTCCACCATTCAGCCCACCGTAAGTACCGTAGTTTAAAGTAGTTGTCATGAGCAGTTTGTACTCAAGTTGTGGAATAACTCTACCTTTCAGTCCTATATGATGTGCTACAATTCTATTATTTACAATGTTGAAATCAAATTTGCCTTTGTCTGGATCTGAGAAGTTATCTATATAAGTTTGAGCCCTTTCATTAGTAAAAAATAGAGGCGTTCCTATGATATGTCCTTTATAAGTCCATCCTGTTCTATATAGATAATTATTGTAGTAATTATCTCGTCCCCCATATGAATAGCCAAAATTGTCAAAGTCATTAGAACGAGCATCTGTAAGTCCAGGCCCACTTTGATATAATGTATTTATATATTCATAATTGAGTTTAGAGATGTATATTGATTTGGTCTTATTTTTAATAGTAAGTCCCAATAGGCGATCTTTATTCTTCCAGATACGAATTCCAGACCAATCTTCATAAGGCACCTGATAGTAGACTTCTAAATCTAAAGAAGGAAGTGATAGACTTGTGCCAATGTCATAAATACCTAAATTATCTCCCAATGCATTTAGTTGTTCTCCTACAATGGTGTTATTACTAGTAGGTACACCTTCTGCACTTTTTGCAGCAATAACACGCAAGTAATCCTTAAAGCTAGCTGGAATTTTCCCTTCAGCAGGATGCTCTCCTCCCCAAACAACAAAATGAACAAGTCCTGTATAAATATTGAATTTATTTTTGCCACCAAAACGGAGATAAAAAGTTTTTTCATGAAGAAAAGGGGTGTCAATGAAGCGTTCATCGTCAAACCATCCATGTGCAAAAGTTCCTTTAAACTGTACGAATCCTTTAGTAAAGGGAACATTTGTATACTCAGGAACTTCAAGTAAAATTAATGGTAAAGGGGGAGCGTTCTGACTTATTGCCAATGAACCACTAGATAAGTCTTCTGCATGTGTACCAACTGTGCGTTCTTTTTTTCCTATTGTAAGTTTTAGGAAGTCGTATTGAAATCCTGTATAAGCCTGTTGAAGAAATACGGAGGAGGAGACAGGCTTTTGAAAACTTGTTTTTGAGAACATATCTATTCCTATAGATAAAGTCCCTTTCTGGAAAAAATGAAATTTGGAAAATGCGTTTGCTCTGAGTAGAGTAGAGAGGTTGTCTTGCAAATCAAAAACCCCAAATCTATTAGAAGCTATGTAATGCGGTAAATAGTCCTTTTGAGTCAAAGTCTGAAAAACACCAAGGCTATAAGTAACAGTATCTCTGTTCTGAGCCTGTTGAGCATAGCTTGCTGTAATCTGGAAATAAAAAGATAACAGTAAAAAACCTTTAAATAGGGTAAGCTTCATTTTGTTGATAATCTGCCAACTTGGATAAAACGAACTGTTTAACCTCTTGTTGAAATCGAAGTGCTGAAAAACTTTCAGCATGTTTTCTAATTACTAGGGGATCGTATTGTTTGTACTCTTCCTTAAACTTTTTGAGTGCTCTAATAATAGAATCTGCGCTTTGCTGGTAGAAAAATAGTCCCGTAATTCCTTCTCTTACAGTTTCCAGAGAGCCTCCTTTTCCAAAAGCAATTACGGGAGTCCCACAGGCTTGAGCTTCCACAGGAATAATACCAAAATCCTCATCAGCAGCAAAAACAAATGCTTTAGCTCTTTGCATATGAGAGATAAGTGTTTTCTGGTCCTGAAATCCCAGGAAAGATATATTTTCACAATTGAAAGCTTTCTCTCTTATTTTTTTACTATCAGGACCGTCTCCAATAACTATTAACTTTTCTTCAGGCATATTAGAAAATGCCTCTACAATAACATCTATTTTTTTGTAGGGTACAAAACGAGAAGCAGTGAGGAAAAAGTTTTCCTTTTTTGTATGAAGCTCGAAAGTCTCTACATGCACAGGTGGATAAATTACTTGAGCATCTCGTTTATATACCTTGTTAATTCTGGCAGCAATATAATTGGAGTTGGCAATAAAATGGTCTATTCTATTTATCGTACTAAGATCCCATTGTCTAAGATAATGTAAAAATAACTTTGCAAAGAAGCCTTTGACTCCTTTATGTAAACCGGATTCTCTTAAATACTGATGATATAAGTCCCATGCATATCGCATAGGTGAATGACAATAGCAGATATGGAGTTGATTACTGTTGGTAATTATTCCTTTAGATACTGCATGGCTATTAGAGATCACTATGTCATAAAAAGACACATTGAGTTGCTCAATAGCCAAAGGCATTAGGGGTAAATAGTTTCTATACTTGGTTTTCGCAAAAGGTAGTTTCTGTATAAAAGTAGTTTTGACAGGTTTGTTTTGTATAAAGTATTTTAACTCATCAGGCAAAAACTCAACTACGCTAAAAAGATCAGCATGAGGAAAGACATTTAGAATTTGTTCTAGCACCTTTTCTGAACCTGAATGGTCTACAAACCATTCGTGAACAATCGCAATTTTGGGTTTTTGCATCATAGTGTTTAACAGCGTAAAAAATTATAAGCTATCAAGGAGTTTGATATGCTTTCGGATGGATTGGTCCCAAGTGTATGAAGCAGCCTGCTGAAGGCCTTTATTTATCATTTTGTCTTTCTGGGCTTGAGGGTAGGTTAGTAGTTTGTAAATATCCATTCCCATCTGATTAATATCCATAGGGTCAGTATAATGAATGTCTGGGCCACAAATTTCTGGCATACTCGCATAGTTAGAAACCAGCACCGGACATCCACAAGCCATTGCTTCTAAGGGTGGAAGGCCAAACCCTTCATATAATGAAGGAAAAACAAACAAGCTAGCGAGATTGTAAATTGCAGGTAAGTCCTCATCAGCTATATAGCCCGTAAAATGTATACTTTGTTCTAAGCTTTTGTCATGTGATAAACGCTCAAATATATTATTATCGTTGGTAATGAAGCCCTCTTTTTTTCCCACGATGACCAATGAGTAATGAGGAAGTTGAGACTTTACTAACGCAAAAGCATTAATAAGGGAGATTAGGTTCTTATGAGGTTTGACGTTACCTACGAATAAAATAAAGTTATCCGGTAATATATATTTTTCTCTTACAGTCTGAAGTAAACTATTATCCCTAATAGAACTAAAATGATTATGATTGATACCGTTACTAATTACACTTATCTTATCGGGTGAACAATGAGTATATTTGACAATTTCCTTTTTTGAAAATTGGGATACAGTAATAATATGATGGCTTTTTTTCACGGCAGCTTGCATCATTATTTTTGCATAAAGCTTTTGCTTTAAAGATAATGATTGAAGATAAGCCAAATGATATACATCATGTATAGTAACCAACCTCTTTTTGGCCTTAATGGGTAATACAGGTACATTATAATGAGGGGACCAAAAGATATCACACTTAGGGATCAAAGAAGGAAGTTTAATAATTTCTTGTACAGAGTATATTGAAATATTACTAGCAATGCTTTTAGCTTGATAAGGAGAAACCTCTTGAGCATCACCAATTAGTATTAATGCATATTTTTTAGCCAGAGGTGGAAGTAGATTTTGCAAATAAGTCCCTATGCCAGAGGAGTAAAGCATGCGTACGTCTATACAGAGTTTCAACATACTCCTATTAATATTAAATTCAGCAAAATGATTTTAGACTTTCTTAGCAACGAACTCTATGTTAGTCGCTAAATATTTAAGGAAAGTGTAGCGACAAAGTGCTTGATCAACTTTTTCAAAAAAACGGTAATTTTCATAATGTACATTATTCTTTGGCAAGAGTTGACGATGCCAGATATCAAGTAATTGTAAGCCAGCATTATGAGTCATACGTTTAGCATCATGTTTACTATATAACCTATCATGATAATAATTACCCCTTAAATGAGCTATGCGCTGAGTCCAAGACAAATAATAAGGAAGAAAGAAGCAGAAAAAAAGTCCATTTGGCTTCAGTACTCTTTGAATCTCATTCAAAGATTCTTGATCATGAGGTACGTGTTCTAGTACTCCAAAACTTAAGATGACATCATAGGCTTGGTTCTCAAATGGCAGCTTATAGGGGTGATTAAGAGGGATTACGTTTATTTTACTTTTTTCAAGAATAGGAGTTTTCTGACGAAAACTAGAATCTACATTTGTTACTTTGTCTAAGGAAATATCACAACTATCAATCTGTGCATCTCTTTCGTAAGCTTTAAATGCTTCCTTAAGTAAAAATGTAATATGACCCTTTCCACAGCCCCAATCTAAGATTTTTATTTTTTTATCTCCAAACCAATAATGGGAAAATTGCATAACATAATCTACTAAGAAAGTATAAATCAATAAGGAAGAATGGTTGGTAAGAAAACGATGTGTTTTTTCCGTAGATGCTATACTTATTAGTTCTTGGCTAAGAGTATAAGGGTTTTGAAAACTCTCATTTCTAATCACTTTATAATCTTTCATACAAAAGCTTTATCTGCAAATATTCTGATTCAAAATAAAAGAGCAAATTTTTTCAAAAATTTGCTGCAAGTATTGAGCTTTGGTAAAGCAGTGGTAAACAAATATTATTGTTTTTTTGATGTGAACATAAACATAACGAATGTATGTATTATAGGAATTCCTATTGCAGCTATCAAAAGTGTATAAAATATTCCCTTATCAAATAAGTCAATTCTCCAGAGTTCAGCAAAGGCATAAAGAATTATCGGATAACCTGTATACAAATAATTCTCTTTATTTTTATATAACCAACCACTCATAAAGCCAAAAAACAAAGCCCAAGCGTTCACTTTCATAATTGCTCGAGTACCCTGAGAAGTTACCATTTCTGCAAAGGCAGAATTGGCAGTGAGGGTGGTGTCTACTTCCGTAAAACTTCTATAGCCCACTCCACTGAATGCATCGAGTACATTATTTCCTACTCCTAAAGAAACTTGAAAAGGAGCTGCTAGGTACGCAATCACATTAGCTAATACAGCAGATAAAGGATTGCTGTATCCCATTTCAGCATAAGAGCCATAGTTGCGCAGTAATGTAGCTACCGATAACATAATAAATCCAAAAAAAACTAGCCAATAAAAACGGTTTAATTTTACTTTTTTGAAAAGGCTATTATAACGATTTGCTAATGTCAAAAAGACCAGTATGCTACAAACCAATTGTAACCTTCTACCAAAAAAAGCGATGTAAAATATAAAAACTCCTATATTCAGGATATCAATTAATTGAATTTTTTTAAGAATTATTACCCGGTATAATGCCCATCCAAAAGCAATAATTATAACATATCTAAGTGAAAAGATACCTGCCGAGTAATCTTGATAGATAGCATAAGCTATTTTATTAGTTGTAAAAGTTATTATAGCATAAAAAAAACCGTAAAAACCAAGAACTTTAAAAGTAACATATATTGTGTAGAAAATACCTATTAGAGCAATAACAGAATACCATCTGTAAATATGCGCTTTATCCAGGCTAGCATACTGATCTGCTTCTTTAATTTTAGGGAATTTATTTCCTAATGAAAATCCTACCCAACAAATAAAAATTGCTAAGAAATACCAAGTAAAGATAAATAAAAGGCTTAGCAAATTCATACTTTCGGCTACTTTAAACCCTTTGTAGTAACCAAAAAAATCAGGAGTGAGCCAAGCCAATGCACTTACCGATACTGTAAAGAACACAATCCAATGAGGTTTGAGTAAAGTATTTAAAAAGCTTTGTGCTAAACCTTCCTGTGTCTTTTTAATGATCAAACTACTCATTATGTTCTATTACTCCCTTGAAGCTAATTTGATATATTCACTTGCTGCTAGTAAAAACGCTCCTGTGCCATATTCCTGATGACCATCCACATAAACTGGACCAGGCTGATCCCAAGGTTGCTGTACATAGCCTAAACGTCCCTCTTCATTGATTGATGCCAACAGGCCTTGCCAGGAGTTTTCAATAATGGGTAAATAAATGTTTTTATTTAGATAACCTTTATTGACTCCCCATGCAAACGCGTAAGTGAAAAAAGCAGTTCCGCTAGTTTCGGAGATAGGATACCTGGTGGAATCTAAAAGGTTACTTTTCCAGAGCCCATCATCTCCTTGTCGAAGAGCAATTGAATTAGCCAATCTTAAATATACATCAAGATACTTCTCGTAAGTTGGATGTGTTCTAGGGAGATGGTTAAGTAAGCGTACTATGCCCGCTATGACCCATCCATTCCCTCGAGACCAGAAAATTTTTTTATTATTGATATCAAGTGTATCAATGTATCTGTTATCTCGGTAAAACAATTGATCTTCTGTATCATATAACTCTTCGTAGGTATCCCACCATAGAGAATCCATATAAGTAAGATATTGGTCTTGGTGGGTAAGTTTGGCCAGATGAGAAAGCACAGGTGGAGCCATAAATAAACCATCACACCAATTCCAAACTCGGCGGCCCTTCCAACTATACGTCATCATATAGTCAAACACAGAAACTACATCCTCAATCATTGCAGGGTCCCGATATTCTTCATACAATTCCAGATATATTTGCCCTATCACATGGTCATCTCCATGGGTTCTGCGAGGGCCAAGTTTATAATTATTAGAAAGACACCAGTCAAGAACAATATTCTTGTACATTTCATCTTGAGTGGTATGATAAGTTGCCATAAGGCCGATGTAAAAAACAGCTCTCTCCCAAGTTTCAGAGGCATCATTTATTCTTTCTACAGGATTATTAAGTTGCCAGTCACTGACCTTTCGCATGATATCTACTACCTCTTGTACCTTTGCTGACTTTTCTACCTGTTCATCAGAACAGCCTACTACTAAGAAAAAAATGGAGATCAAGTAAATTGTAATATGTATTGATGGAGGGATATATTTATAAGGAGACATTTTAAGATAAAGAAATAATGCGGTTGAAAAGATATATACCGGATTTAGCTGCTAACTCTAAAATATTTTGCTTCATTTCAGACAGTTTAGCTAGGGGTTCAACATGAAGTATTTCCATTTCTGTTGCTTATTATTAGTAGTATAAGATAAATTTATAGAGATATTTTTGGGGCCTACTTCTCCTTTTTGCAGCACTACGTCATTTTGGTTACTTTCGTTTTTATAAGCTGCTGTGATGATAGAAATATCATCGCTTCTTGAAGATTGATCCCCCCCCCCAATTTCAATAGAAGTGAACTCTTTACGCTCTGATTCTATAAAAGCAGAAACAACTGACATATGCTGACAATTACTAATCAAAATTCCTCTAGACTTAGATAACTTACTGATGATAGTAGCAAACTGAGTTTGTTGTAAATTATTAAGTATTATACCATTATCTTTAGAACTCTTGTAACAATATAAATAGCCAGCGTCTACTCCTTTTGCATTTTCAATTTGGATGTTGCCGCCATAAACCGATAAACTATCAATACTAATATTACTATCAGGTACCTCAGTCAGACCTAATTTTTGTGCAAGTGCATTTAATCCATGGATAATTACACTTCCGTTGTGGCTAATAAAGTTAGTAAGTGAAAAGTTATTGAGGTTAATTATTCGGCTACGTTTGCCATAAGAAGTAATATTACTACAGCCAATCCCACTACATTTCTCAACAAGCAGGTTATCGTGTTTGCAATTTGTTACTTGTACATTATTAAGTAAGACATCAAAATTCCAGAATCTTGTTTCCTTGAAACTTACATTGAAGCTCATAAAGTGTATACCTACATGACAGGCTTCAGCAACCACATTATTAATCTTTATGTCCTTAGAAGCTTGGTATTCCCATCCAAATGTACCTCCTTTTTTACCAGCATCAATGATAATTCCCGCTTTTCGGCCTTCAGCTTTTACATTACTCACTGAAACTTTATAGGCACCTGCAATTCTGATACCATTCGCTCCACTGTTATCAGTGGAGTCTATATTGTTAATAGAACCTTCATAATTTGACCATTCTCCCAAATCAGCACGAGCATAAGGGCCATTTTTTTTTAAGTAAAGTGATGCGTTTGCTGATTTGTAGTAAGTCACTAATGCCACATTATCATCCCCTACATTTTTTCCTGTTATTCCATCAATTGTATAATACTGACAGGCATTTAAATGTACTCCGTCTGCTAGAGTATTTTGAAGAGTAATATTTTTTATCATAATATTAGAGCAGCCCATAAGAATTATACCGGTCTGAGGAGTATTTTCAAAACTGCAATTCTTAATAATGATATTCTTAAAGGTATAAATAGCGCTTGGTCCATTGCCGTTGTAAGGTCCATCAATCATGATACCATCCCCCATGCTTCGGGAATTGGGTAGGTACTTCCATTTAACATTTATTCCAGAGAGATGAAGGTTTTGACCAGGCCCTTTAAAGTAAAATGCATGTCCTGTACCTTCCCCTGCTTCGTCTAGATTATCCATGAGTAACATAGCATCTTGATCAAATATTACTTTGATATCAGAAAGCTTTTCTATTTCTACAAGAGTACCTTCCTGCTCCACTAAATATGTACCTTTCGGAAAGTAGAGAGTATTATTATTTTTTAGTGATTGGACAGCTCTTTTTATAGCCTCAGAATCATCAGTTTCAGCATTTCCTAACGCTCCAAATTCTTTGACATTGACTGTTTGCATGGTTAAGAAATTAAAGAACGATAAATACTTATATACCTTTCGTTTTCATCTTTAAAATTATCCTGGAAAAATACGGAAATGTTTTCCTGCATAATTTGCAGTTGCACCTCATTCATTTGTGAAAACTTTACTAAGCAATTAACTAATTGGTTGGGGAGTTGTGGATCAAATACTAGCCCGGTTTTATCATCAACCACCATTTCATGAGTACCTCCAGTGTTAGAAGCTATTACAGGTCTGCCAAAAGAGTATGATTCAACTAATACTCTGGGAAAAGGTTCATGCCATATTGAACTGATAATTACAACATCTACTTTTTCATAAAACTCTTTTGCATCATACTTACCCAAAAAGACAATATTCTCATGGCCTGCTGCAAGTTCCTTGCATTGTTTAACGTATTCTTCAGGACCTTCACCTGCTACAAACAACTTACTTTGTGTGGAAGAGGAGCTAATAAAAGCCTCAATAATCTGTTCTACTCCTTTAGTAGGGTGAAGCCTACCTATGTAACCAAAAGTAGTATACCCATTTTGATGTATAGGAAGATTTAGGATATCTAAGTTGGAAGAGGTATAAACAACTTCTTTTTGAGCATTTGGAAAGTATTGGTAGGAAGTATGTATATCAATCATAAATTGACTGACGCCAACTACGAAATCTACATACTTGCTCAGTTGCTTTTTAGGATAAGTAATCAGCTTACAATCTATACATTGTTGAGGGCAATTCTTTCCATTTCTGAACATGGTTGCTTTGGGGCATAACCATGTATAGCTATTCAACGTCACTACTACTGGTATGCCTAACTTTTTTGCTACTTTACAGGCATAAGGTGAAAAATCTTCAACATTGCGAATATGCAAAACATCCGGTTTTTCTTTATTTAGAATCTGAATCAAAGGAGGAGCAACGCTAGGATTATAAGCTTCAACTGCATGCCATACTAACTTTTGGTAGACAGGTTTATGCTCGGACTCAAATGACCAGTAAATATTTGGATGCTTTATTCTAAATACTTCTAATCCATTAATTTTCTCTTGCTTTTCTTGCTGAAATGCTGTTATTACAAATACGTCCAGATTATGACTCAGTAAGCCTTCAGCAAGACGTTTTATAGAGTACTCACCTCCTCCTTTGTAATAGGGGTGATATGAGGATGTGAGCAATGCAATTTTCATAATAATGCTTATGTGTTTTCAATAAGGAGTTCCCACTGATTCATAACTTTTGCTAATGCAAATCGCTCAGTGATTTTTAAAGCATGTTCTCCTAGCTTTTTTCTTAGTGTTGAGGATTCTATCAACAACTCCAGTGCATTTCGCAATGCTATCTCGTCATTTACCTTTACTAATATTCCGTTAACGTTATGCTCTATAATTTCTTCTGGGCCAAACTGGCATTGTGTAGCAACACAAGGTAAACCAATTGCCATTGCCTCACAAAGCGCATTGGGAAAGCCTTCAAAACGAGAAGAAAGCACAAAAACTGAAGCTTCCTTTAACATGTCGTATGGATTATACCTTCTTCCTACTAATTGTACTTGTTCTGATACTCCTTCTTGCCTGCATAATGATTCTAAATGATGGCGCTCATCTCCTTCTCCAATAATGACAAGAGACCATTCTTTATGTGCTTTTGCCAAAGGGGCGAAAGCTTTAATAAGAATATCATAACCTTTTTGCCATTTGAGCCTTCCCATGCTGATGATAGTATGGGTGGATTGTTCTTGACTTTTGTCCTGTAGCTTATGAGAAGGAGGGAGGACTGGGTTTGGAATAATTCGGATTTTATTTTGCAGGTGGTGCGGAAAAGTATGGGCAATTTGATTTGTTTGAAGTACAAGTTGGTCACTAAACCTGTATAAAAAATGGTTAATTTTTTTTAAAAGGGGGTTAGTCTCATTTAAATAAGGATTGTTACGCTCAGAAACAATTACTTTAGCTTGTATAAAAGGACGAACAGTCAATGCTAAAAGAATAGTGATATCTAAAAATGCGATCAATACATTCGGCTTAATTATGTTAATTTCTCTACGAATAGCATTCCATTGCTTGAAGAATAACACAGCCTTTTGAAAGCTGTTACCTTTTTCTAAAAGATTGAGTTGAATCAGATCTACGCCCTCTTCCAATGGATAAAAAGGTGTTTCTTGAGGGTGATTTAAAGTAATGATACTGACAGAATAACTCTTATTTGCCCAAAAATTAGCCATGTGACTCATTACATGCTCAGCCCCTCCTGCTACTAGACTTGGAACAAGAAAGCATATTTTCATTGATTAATGATAGCTTTAATACTTTTAGCTTCTTCTTTGGAGATAAGACTAACAATATACATTCCTGGTTCCAGACCTGTAGTATCCCAGCCAATTACATATTTACCCTCATATAAAAAACCCTCTACGAGCTCAGCTATCTCCCTTCCATCTTCATCAAAAACTTTTAGAGCTACTTTAGAGGGTTTATTAATGGTAAACTCCATAGTAGTAGTATCTGTATCCATAAGAGGGTTAGGATATAATTTGTCTATACCAAAAACTAAATTAGAGTAATAATTATTATATTCTGTAGACTCGGATAAGAGTGATATGCTTGAAATAGTATCTTCATTACTATTGGGATTGGTCTTGTTCAAGTACTCCTCAATATTTACATAGCCATCATTATCATTATCTAGAAAGCTGTCATCTTCTAGTGCGTTAAGATTAAAGCTCTCTTCCCAATGGTCGGGCATACCATCTTCGTCACTATCAATAAAGGGGATTCCTTCTCTGAGTGTAGGCCATTCTAATAAATGATTCTTAGAGTTTACTAAACTTCCCTTGCGGTTTTCCATATCATATATAACCTTCCGGTCTACTGCATCTCTGATAGGTAGTATTGCTCCTGCATTGTTTAAAACGAATGAGTAAGCTTCTATAGCTGAGTAGGTAGTGATGTTAGGATGAGGCACTTCTTCATTTAGCCTCATCTTACTATTAGGTATTCTATTATCTAAATTTCTCACGAGTACCCAATTGTTTAATGGTGGAGATTTTTGATTAATTCCAACATTTCCTTCTATGAATAATTTAGGAGTAGAAACAGTATCTCTAAGTAAGATATTTGATCTAGTATCTGTATAAGGTCCTTTGATAATATAATTATTAACAAGGTTAATATATTGTTTAGGAGTACCGCTCAGATCAATTGCTTTACCTCCAGGATTGTAAATAATGTTGTTTCTAAAGTCAACTTTTGACCTTCCGTTTATATGAGGATTACGGTCATTATTGTGTGCAAATAAATTATGATGGATTGACAAGTTTGTTGCTTTTCCTCCGATAAGCATTCCCATTCCGTGATCACCTTTGGGATGTATGCTTTTATGGAGGGCCTCACTAATGATGCAATTTTGGATAGTGATATTATGAGGTTCTCCCCACATACCAACATTTTCATCTACTGCCCAACTGATTGAACAGTGGTCGATAACCACATTATATGTTTCATCAGCGCTTCCTCCGATAGATATACCATCCACGCCACTCCATTGATTAGGTTCTCCAAAGTTTATATCACCAGGACGAAATCTTAAAAAACGTATGACAATATCATGAGACCTTATTTGCACGCTTTCTCCTCTTATACAAATTCCTTCACCTGGTGCAGATTGACCGGCAATGGTTAAAAATGGATTACTTATAATTAGCTTGGTTTCTAGATTGATAATACCAGATACTGTAAAGATGATTATTCTAGGTTCATTGAGTTCAATAGCTTCTCGTAAGCTACCGGGACCATGGTCATTTAAATTAGTTACTTTGACTACCCTTCCCTCTCGCCCACCAATGGTATTAGCTCCGAAGCCCTCAGCTCCCGGGAAGGCTGGTATTTGAGCATGTAAGCTGTGTATAGTAAAAATTAGAAGAATAAAGAATGTGAACTTGAAGTGGGGAGTAGATTCGATCATGATAAAACTTTTATTGCTCTTTGCTTCCAAGTGTAATGGGTCATAAAATCTTGCCATGCGCATTCTGCAAGTTTCGTCCTAAGTACTTCATTTTTTTCAAGAAAGTCTAAACTTTTAATCCAGGCTTGAGGCTTAGCGGGTGGGCACAGCCAAGCATTTTTTTCATGTTGTAATACTTCTCTTAGCACAGGTAAGTCTGAGGCAACGATTGTCTTTTTATGTGCCATATAATCAAACATTTTAAGTGGAGAAGTATAATGTCCGATATCTTTTTTTAATAATCCATGCGTATTTACCTTTTTCTGATTTGGCAAAAGGCAGATATCTAGTTGATGTAAATAGGCACTCAATCTATCTTGGGAAACAAAACCATGAAAATGCACATTTTGATGAGGTATTTTTGATTTCCAATAAACAATGTCTTGATCGTACCCTCCTATTATATGAAAATCCATGTTCGGTAACGCTGGAGCAATTGCATAAACAATTTCCATCCCCTTTCCTTGATAGAGATGCCCCACATACCCAACTTGTAATACTCCTTTACGCCCTGGCCAATTTTCTAAATCAGAGTGAGGAGGGGCTGGGTCAGCACCATCATGAGCTACAATTACTTTTGACTCATCTATTAAGTTTTTTTGTAAATATGCTTCTTTCAGTTTTTCTGAAATCACCACCAGGTATTTAAAGTGTTTACTTTGAATAAGCTTATTGAAATGCAAAATATCTCTTGATGCCTCATCCCATATCACATTATGAGCTTCAAAAGTACAATTGAAACCTAATTTAGAAGCAAAAAAAACACCACTTACATAACGGCTATATACAAGATCAGGCCGAATCTTAACTAATTCATATATTAGAAAGAGCCAAAATACTAGTATTTTGCCCTTTAGTTTTAAAAAGGGAAGTTTTATTACTTTAAATACAGGTTCAACTTGATAAAATTCAAAAATATCTGTTATATTTTTTTCATACTCTTCTTTATTATCAGGCACTAGTAAGTATACTTCATGGCCATTCTTGGAGAACGCTTGGCACATCTTCATTACGTGTAAGCTATTGGCAGTACGAGAAGGAATAAATGAAAAAGCAATATAAACGATCTTCATATTTTCTTTCCTGCTTTTAAATGTATCTCCAAAGAAGTAAGTACTAATAATGCATCTGCAATATCTTTTTCTTTATTTAGATGAGCATTAAGTAAGTCTTCGAGGTTGAGCCAAGGGATTAATTTTCTGTGTTGTAACTCTTTGATACATGTGATTATAAGTAACTTAAGATCAGTTTTCTCCCGAATAGCCCGATTAAAATCCAGATAGTTAATATTAAGGTTGGGAGGAGAAGCCCACAAATGGCGAATTAATGATTTTGCTTTATTACTAATTCTTTTTCTTAAAATACGGTTTTTGCTTGCTCTCAAAGGGAGCCCCAAATTATTTTTGGTTCTTAAAGAAAATAATTCAGGAAATTTATTAAGCAAAATATCAATGTACAAGCTTTGATTTTTCCTAAAATTAGAAGGTACACTCAAAAAGAAATTAACAAAATCTCTGTCTAAAAACGGAAGCTTATATTGATAACCTTTCATAAGCACGTGGGGAGCAATAAATTTGGTTTGACGGTTTAGAAAGTCTAAGGTCTCTTCTAAACTAATATCTTGTATCCCATAATAATCAATCAAGTCAAAAAAGTAACTTTCTGTATGCTCTCTTAAATCTACCGACTTTACATAAATGTTTTTTGCAATAAAACTTTCTTTCGCTTTTTCTAAACTGCTCGCAGGTAAAGTCGGCAAGTGGGAACCAGTAATAGGATCTCCCATAAACCCTGACCAGATTATATGATCTGGATACGTGCTGTCAATAATATGGATTGGAGGGTGATGAAAAAGTACAGTCTGTTTCTGAACTCTGCTAGAGATATCTAGAAGCTCATTTAAAGTATACTGATATTTTAGTAGATTAAAAGCATTATGCTTAGTACCCACATGCTCGGCTATTTCATTACCAATATCATAATCTAAAGTATTAGGAGTACCAAAAGTATAGGTATAAATGTTTTCAGCCTCTGTAAATTGCAATAAGGCTGCAAGTATTGCTCTACTATCCATTCCTCCACTTATTGGCACCAGATGTTTTTGATTATATGCGAAGTTTTTTTCAATAGCGGAGAGAATAAGGCTACTTCCTAAATGAACCAACTCATGGTGTGAAGAGGATTCATATCGGCTTTTATCCACATCAAAGTCTTGAAATAATTCATCTTTAGGCTTAAAATCTAAAAAATAACCAAGTTGTAAGAATGAATTGAGATTACTTAGAGATGAAGATTTCATAACATACTAATAATGTTGGAAAAGCTAATGAAGTGTATATGTCTATTCAGTTATATAATGGAGACATTACTTACCAGCTATTTTTAGAAAGAAAGACTCAAACTTATGAGCATTTTGTTCAAGCGTAAAGTTTTTGACTGCAAATTCTTTTGCTCGCTCCCCTATTTCATTCCGTAGTTCAGGTCTTTGTATCAGTTCTTTAGCATCTTTTACCATTTGTAAAATACTTCCAGAGTGATATCCTAGATGATAAGTTTTTATGATATCATCAGGGTCAAAGTACAAAGTAATAGTGGGTTTGGACTGAAACCAAGCCTGTATAAAATTATTGCCAAAACCTTCTGGATCACAAGTATGCACAAGAAATAAAGATGACTTAAGAATATTGTCTACTTCTGCTATAGACTTAGGGCCAAGAAATATTAAGTTCTCAGGTAAGTTATCTTTTTGCAGTACTTCTTTATAAGTCTCTTGCTGAATTTCGCCAATCATAAAGAAGTCTATGTGTTCGTCCTGTAACTGTTGTGCTAAAGAAATGTAAGCTTCAGGATTTTTTCTTGATTTAATATTTGCTACCCATACCACATAAGGTTTATTGTGTGCATAGCCCTCTCCGAAGTTAGGTACCATTGAATTGTATATGGCAATTTGTTTTTTAACAGGAGCAATTCCTGTTAACTTTTTTTGTATGCCTACGATACCATCCACAAAATAAAAACCAAGAAAATTGAAGTAACTTTTGATAGGGTCTCTAATGAACCTTAAACTATAAACTTTACGCAGTAAAGAATTACTTTTACTGAAGTTATTGCGTAAGTTCTCAAAGGGACGGGAGCCTGTCCATATAAACCTTTGAGTATCACCGAAAGAGGAAATAGAGAAAACTACTTTTGCGCCATACAATTTGCAATAGAAGGCAGATAACAATAAGTTTTTCTTGTTATACCTCCAATATACAATACTGGGGCGGACAAACTCTAAAGCATTTTTTACATCCTTCACAAAGTTTTTTCGTTGAGGAATTACCTGATAAGAGGCTGAATAATTGTTGGACTTTGCGTTAACAGCCAAATAAAATATTGAATGCCCAAAATTGTGGAGCGAGTTTGCTATAAGATCGCACTGTATTTCGCTACCTCCAATAACATCTTCTATATGTCTATTGATAATCAGTATTTTCATTGTAAGTCATAAAGGATTTATATGAATAAAACCCCTTTATTTTTCCAATAGAAACTACTACATCACTTAATGCTATAACTTTTTTTTCTCTTGAAGAGAAAATTGAAAAAAAAAGGTAGATCAAATTAACAAGTAGTTCTCTAAAAAATGCAAAAGGAATGAGTTTACTCTTACTATTAGGGTACTGACGCAGACCACGGCTTATACCTCCTTGTAATTTTCTTTTAAGTAGCCATTTTAATTTTATTCTTTCAGCAGGCACATAATGCCATATCTCAGCATGAGGTACATAGATTTCTTTTAAACCCTTATTCAACAAGCGATTCTGCATATCTGTTTCTTGGCCTGTACGCTTGGGTACTGTTCCAGGACCAAAGTTAGGATCGAATCCACCTAACTCCTTGATATCTCTGGCGTATGCTGCCCAATTAAAACCAAGGAAGAGAGATTCTTTGAATTTGGCTTTTTGGTAAGTATAGCCTCTCGCAGAAGGAGGAAGGCTGGATTTTATCCATTTCGGGGGCTCCTTTTCGTATTTTGGAAAAGTAGGACCTCCAAAAAAGTATCTATTGTTATTGTCTAGTTTATTTGCTGCTTGAATATATTCTACAAGGAGTTGCTCAGAAAAAATAACATCGTCGTCAGTAAAAAAAACCAAAGTTTGCTCAGGAATATATTGTAGGCCGAAGTTAAGTGCAGCGCTTTTATTAGGAATGGCAGAATAGAAGTATTCTGTATGTAAGGTATCTTTGTAGCTATATACCAATGTTTCTACGTTTCCCCTCGGACCGTTCTCAACAATAATAGTTTTTTTGTATTCAGAAGGCTTGACACAAGCGGACAAACTTTTAAGAGTCTCCTTAAGGTGTGTTTCTCCTCCTGCAGTTGCAATTAATACGATGAGCGAATCCACCATTTTATTTTTTAACAAACTTTATAGTATTGGCATTAGCTAAATAAAGACTCATACAACGAAAGATGTTTTTCTCCTACCAAATTCCAATTCCAGTTTTTCTGGGCAAAACAAAAGTTTTTTTCTCCTTGGTCAGTCTGAGCTAAGTTTGCTCCAACAGTAAGTGCATCTGCAGCACTTCTGAAATCACCAGTTTTGAAATATGGGTTGTGGGTTGTATGTAGAATTTCTCCCACTACGCCAAAGTCAGGTCCTACTACAACTTTATGAAAAGCAAAACCTAAGATTAGGTTACCTGAGTTTAAATTATTAAGCCTGGGAATAAACACTACATCAGCTGCATTAAAATATGTTTGTACCTGTTCAACCTCAACTCTTTCTGTCCTTAAATAGTAATGCGGGTGATACTTGTTTATAAACCTTTCAGCTTTATTTGTCCACCAGTTTGATGAAAAGTACCACTGAGTGGCAAGTAACAATTTATTTTTTATTTGAATACTTTGAAAAGTATTTAAAGCAAACTTCGCTTCTTCTCTATTTCGTACTCTTCCGAATATTAGTACTACAAAACGTTCATTACCTATGCCTAATTTAAGGCGTGCTTCGGTTTTCGTTATTTCATTAGGATAGCTAGTGTATAAGCCATGAGGTATAACTTGCTGTTTTGTGACCTGTAGCTCATCACTTTGTTTATATCTCTTTATGTAGTCATCTAAACTGCTTTGCCCCATATGAATAATGGCAGCAGCATACTTGTAGGTTACATAATACAAATCTTGATATAGCGAGCTACGATTGTTATGGGGAAGAATATTATGGCGGGTAACTACGATCTTGCTATGCTGTTTCCAATACAAAAGTTTTTGCTCAAGTGCTTGTAATGAAGCTTGAGTAGGTTCCTTCCAATCAAGAAGTGCCTCAGGCCAGTGAATATGAATTATATCATATGTTTTTTGAGTATCCCAGAAATTATGAATCCCAATTTCTACTTCTGTACTTTTGAGGCAAATACTATTTCTTAGTTCTTCAATAAAAGGATTTGAGCTTAGAGGTAATGCAAATAATACTTTCAATCTCCCTATTTTATTGTTCTAAATAAGCCATGGGTAATACCACGAAATTTTGCAAATAATATTTTACTTCTATGAAGAATCGTACCAAGTATCATTCTTCTAAAATAGGTAGTAGTTCTTTGGAGCTCGAGCTTCAAAGCAGCTCTTTTATGTTTGCCCATTAGTTTTGCTAACCATATTCTATTACGAGACATGTAATAATGATAATTAACTCCTTTCTGGCTAGGGGAGTGATAAGCTACAGCTCTAGTGTTAACTAAAATCCGCCAATTATGCTTTTTAGCTCTTAGGCACCATTCAGCTTCTTCAAAGTACAAAAAAAACTCTTCTCTCAATGTTCCGAGTGCCTTTACAGTTTTTACGTTAAGTAACATAGAACTCCCGTTAGCATAGTCTACTTCATATATCTCTTGCTCTTCACGCAAAGGAAGGCGCTGCTGGTTATGCAAATGCATCACCTGATAACCGCGTTCAGGGTATACTATTCCTCCATCGGTATAAATCAGTTGCGGATCGTTTCTAAAACAAATGCGTGAGCCCACAGCAGCTATATTATCCGAAGAAGTAATAGTAGATACCATAAAATTTAGCATGTTCTCATTTATTCTTATATCCGGATTGAGTATCCAGACAAAATTAGCGCCTCTGTCTATAGATGCATTGATTCCTACGTTGTTACCTCCTGCATAGCCAAGGTTATCATGGTTACATATCAACTCAAAAGAGTCGGGAGCAGTATTGTTGAGATGCTCGGCAGACCCATCTTTGGTCGAGTGATTATCTACTACAAGTATCCTAAGATTAGTATATGTTATACTTTTAAGCTGCTCAACCAACTCAAGTGTTTCTTTGTAACTATTCCAGTTTAAAATAACAGCGTATACCAAAGGCTCCGATGCTTGATCTTCCATAACTCAATTTAAACTTTATACCAATCTATCAAAGGAGCCAGATGCTTTAGTTCTGTATGGGTGGCTCTGGCCGGCAGGCAGCTGATTAATTTTCGCTTAGGAGAACTTACTTTGTTTTTTAAATAGCTATGGCCACAGAGTTCGGCAAATGCTTTGAAGTCCTGAGGAGTTTTTTTTGCCGTATACTTCCACCAGATATTTTGGTCTTCTTTTAAGATTTTTACGGTAGTACCAAACGTCATAGTGGTAGAGTTAGTAATTTTCCAATGCGAAGAATATGTTAACAACACCCGGCTATATTCTCCCCCATTTTTCACCAGAGGGTTTCCTCCGTGCTGGGGATTTAAATACTTATCAGGGTGATCATATAATGTAGCGTAATCGGCAATTTGTATACCTTCAAGTAATACTTTTCTGGCATCGGGGAGGTGTAAGTAATCATCTTCAACCAAATAAACCTCATCGTTTGGCCCGAAGTTATCAATGGCAAATTGTACTATATTGCGCCAGGAAGCTGCATTGCCTAAAGAAGTTTGTAAAAGTTGAACATCAAGCTGACTTAGATCTGCTAACGTTTGTTCTTTACAATTATCCGCAAAAACATAAAAACCTTCAGAGCCAAAAGCATTGATACAATTTTGGAGGCAGTAAAATTTGTAGGCATGGGGTAATTTGTCTTTAAGATTTCCCCCATCAGAAATACGATATAATACTCTAAGCATAAAGTCTGTTTAACATGCTAACTGATCAATTCTTTTTTGGTATATCCTAATCTTAAAGTTTTTATAGATTTTAAGGAAGCGACTCAAGATCTTCT
Source organism: Catalinimonas locisalis (assembly GCF_038039535.1). Taxonomy (NCBI): domain Bacteria; kingdom Pseudomonadati; phylum Bacteroidota; class Cytophagia; order Cytophagales; family Catalimonadaceae; genus Catalinimonas; species Catalinimonas locisalis. The sequence goes on from NZ_JBBPHP010000005.1 coordinate 211,173, forward strand.
GAATTATATTCTTACGTATTACGCCCTTTTTTTTTCCAGAATGCCCGCGGCTTCTGAAAAATGTACTGGTCTTAAAAGTTCCTTCAAAATATACAACTTTGGGTTGTAAGCTCCATCTGAGGTAGTCGAAGGATAGTTGGTCTCTAATGCTCATTGTATCTATCTCTTTCCACCATCTTTTTGAAAACTCAGTAGTTTTTTCATTTACTCGTTTCACATAAGCTGATGACTCCAGTAATCCATAGTTTCTGGGGAACCCTCTTTTACAGTAATTTGCTATTTGGTGGTATATGATTTTGGGAGAATCTAAATGCCGTTCCATGCAAATTTTACTCTCTTCGTAAGCACAAATTCTATCAGGATGTTTAAATATGCCAAAGTCATGCCCATCCAACATTGCCAATATTTCTTTCAGAGACTTAGCTATGATTTGTACTGCACCATCACACCAAATCACATATTCATAGTTCTGTAGAATGGCGTCCCCATATGTTTTATAAAAACGGGCATTTTTACGAGGGTTATTATGTGGAGGATGAGAAATGATGATATTAAACGTACTCGAGATTAAATCCTCATTATCAGTAAAACAGTAAAAGTCTGCTTCTTCTTTGACCTCAGGATAGAGAGGATCTTTTAAAGTATCATAGTTTCCAAATATAGCAGTATATACAGCAACTTTATTTCTTACCTTCATGACAAGCTTTCAACAAAATTTCATTTAACAAACTAATGTGTTTAGTCATGGAAAAGTTAGCCCTAATATTTTCTTTTCCCCAAGAACCCATATCTTTAGCTAATGAATGATTTTTAAGCAAGCGTATCATGTAATCAGCCATTCTTTCTATATCTCTTTCTTCTACAATATATCCCGACTTTTCATGTATAATCACATCTGGAATACCTGCATGCCGTGTAGATATTACGGGTAGGCCAGAAGCTGATGCTTCTAATATGGAAACGGGCGTTCCTTCGGTATCATTATCATAACTCACTAATGAATGTTGAACATAGCAGTATGAATCTTCAAATAAGCTGGCAATTTCATGAGGTTTTTTGACCCCAAGAAAATGGACTGATTCTTCTATCTTTAGGCTCTTTACTATGTTCTCACATAAAAATTGCAAGGGACCATCTCCCACCATGTTCAAATGAGCGTTAGGAAATTGCTCTAATACTTTTTTGAAAGCTAATAAGGTTAAATAAGGTGCTTTTTTATCCACAAATCGTCCTACTGAAATTAGGTTCAGCTTGTTCATAGATGGGCTAAGGTCATAAAACAAATCTGCCGGGCCATAAGTATTAATCACAAGTTTCTCTTCGGGAGCTCCCAAGTTTATCAATTGCCTATGCATATGTCTTGAGACTACAAATATATACTGGGCAACTTTAAACATCTTCCTATACTCACCTTTTAACTTATTGAGGTATTTATCCCAATAGGCATCTGCTCCATGGAAGTGAACAATGAGAGGAATATTAGTGATTTCGCAAGCTTTATATACAGCGGCACCTGTTGGGCCAAATTCAGCTAATACAACATCAATTTTATTTTTCTTAAGGTATCTGGCTAATTTCCTTAAGTGTAGTTCACTTTCACTTATAATTTTAGCGCGTGTTAATATCTTGTGAAACATTTTCACCGGGAATGAAGGATTATAAATGTCATTATCTAAATGATCCTTGCTAGGTAGGTATCCGTTTTTCAATACAAACTTATTGGCGTTGATATTCTGTATGTGCGCATTGATAAAAGTTTGAGAGTATGCGTTAGGAGAAGGGTTAATGATAGCTACATTGATCATTGCTAACTTAATGTAAAGGTTAAAAAAACATTAATGAACCATGCTCATTTCTTTGAGGCCGTTCCGTAGAGAGTAGTAATCATCTGAGAACTATTGAACTGCACCGGAATTTCATCTTTCTTTAATAGATAATGGATAACAGGTTTTATTATTCTGGCAAATAACTTTTTTCTTCGCTTGGAAAGAGGAGATCTGTTGACCCACAATCCTAGCATTTGTGCAAGACTGGCATTCCAGCCGCCACCGGCTTTTATTTCAATCTGTTTGAACCCACAGTTTTCCAGATGCCTTTGAAGAGAAAAAGGTGTATATCGGTATTGATCGTTGGGGACTTCATGTAGAGTCCAGAAAAAAGGAGTAGTGAAAAAGAGAATGCCTTCCTCTTTGAGTACTCTGTGTATCTCATTTAACATGATCTCCGGTTCCGGACAATGTTCCAGCACTTCAGTTGCAAAGACACAGTCAAATGAATTATTTTCAAAGGGCATGTGTACGCCATCCCATCTATAGTCAGGGCGTACCTCCTCACTATAGATGTGTGCATTGTCTAGATCAAGGCCAACATATTTTTGAGTCCCCGAGTGTTCAAGAATATATTTACGATAAGGCATCTTGCCACAACCTACGTCCAGCAATTGCCCTTGAAACTTAGGTAAGTTTTCTTTTATAGCATTTAAAATTGTTTTCCTAACGACATAGACGTCAAGGTTTTTTGTCGTAAAAGGAATACTAATAAAATTGTCAGGTTTCAATGGCTAATTTGTTGAGGTGAAAATGTGACTATAACAAAAAAGTAACTTTTAGCTATTTAATTTAGCTGTATTTATTTAATGCTTTGATATCTATATAATCCAAGGCAGGATAAAGTAATGACTTTTTATTAGTGACATAAAGTTCTATGTTTCTCTTGTCCAAAACTTCTTCTTTATAGACTTTGATAATTTCATCAATAGTCATATTTTCTTTAACCCAGTTTTTATTGGCTGTAGGGTGTATTTCCTCTAACTGATTTGCAATAGCCAAGTATCGCTCTTTCTCTTGAGCTTTACGGTATGAAATTAAATTAAGCACCTCTTTACTATGATACATCGGATGGTCATAAAAGTATTCTGTAGAGTTAAGATCGATACCTAACAATATAATGCGCTTGTAATTGAGCATTGTACCCAGAGAAATGGCTGTTATAAGCGAACCTCTATAATGGAATAAAAAATCCTTTTCTCTTTTGAATTTTTCATACCAACTAAAGATTTCTCTTAAATCATTTTCTGAGAAATAGTTAAAACGACGTGGGGAAGAGATAAAAGGATTTTTAATATAGTCCAAATAATGAAACGGAAACTCTTTAAGCTTTTCGTACAAGCTAATGATAATGGGTACTTTTTTAAAAGTACTTTCTTTTTTTAGATATAGATCTTTGAAGTAGCTAAAATGTGGGCCACCCAACTCTATCTGAAGAAAAGTAGGAGTATGTGGATGTGCCAGAAAAAAATTAAGAGCAAGACTGTCAAAATTTCTTACTGTATCCCAATCTTCAGTACTTAAGTTATTTACAGTAGCACCACTTCCAAGTACAAAAAGAGTATCCGAATTTTTGTAGTTAATCAGGTTTTGAAAATCTGCAGCAGGTAAGCCTCCTTTTTTGTAAAGATCATTTTTCTGATGAACGGTCTCTTCTAATTGTTTGATGTGGACAATATTTTCTCTACTAATTTTGAGTCCATATAAATAACGGTAAATGCGGATGAGCAAAAAATAGTAGGGATTTTTTAGTACCTCTTTGATAGGTCTAATTAGCATTACTGTAAATTTTTATCTTACAAAAAATTCAGAAAGTTCCTGTGATAATTAATGCTTTACTTCTCCTAAAAAATGGATAGGAGCATATATATTTTGCTTAAGTCCTCTTACTGCAAACTTTTTATAATTTCGATAACAGGCCAGATGTTGAGGGTTACCACTTGGATTGTCCTTTGAGGATAAAAATATGGTTAGTGCATACTCTCCATCTGATAAGTTGAAGCGCTCCAGCTTGATTTTGATATCTTGTTTAGGAGGCTTATTCTCGATAGTTCCTCCATCTCCCACAAAAGAATAATACTGCCCTACGACTTTCAAATCCCTGTCTGTAAACTGTAGGATCACTTCAAAATTTTTAAACTGTGAGGCTACTGATACAGATATGTTAATAAAAAAATCTTTACCATAGGTGATAAAATCATGATCTGTTACATCATCTTCTTGATGTGAGAAAGTGATAGCATTAATTTTTGCAAACTCATTGTACTCAATGAAAGATTTTTCTCCTGAAAACAAGCTGAAATATTCTTCAATGCCACTACTTATGTCACTACCATAATTCTGAGCTGCTCCACGGTCCATTAATGTGAGCTGATTACAAACTCTGGAGATAACTGGCATAGAATGGCTTACAAATACGACTGCAGAGGTTTGCATAAGCTCCGCAATTTTATTATAAGATTTTATTTTAAAACCAGCATCACCCACAGCCAGCACTTCATCAATCAATAAAACATCCGGCTCTAATTGTGAAGCTACTGCAAATCCCAGCCTCACTTTCATACCTGAACTGTAGTTTTGCACCGGAGTATCTATAAAATCACTTATTTCAGAGAACTCTACAATAGCATCAAATTTTTGATCAATTTCCTTTTTGCTAAACCCTAATACTGAACCATTGACATAGATATTTTCCCTACCCGTTAGTATAGGATTAAAGCCTGCTCCCAGCTCTATCAGTGCTGCAATTCTTCCTCTCATTGTTACCTTTCCTTTGTCAGGCTTTATCAGTCCATTTAGAATCTTTAATAAGGTAGATTTTCCGGCTCCGTTATGGCCTATTAAACCCATACATTCACCTCTCTTCAATTCAAAGCTTACATTATTTACTGACCAAAACTCGTCTTTTCTGAGCACTTCCTGCTTTTTCTTACCTAAAAACTCAGAAGTAATATCGCTAACGCCATAATACAATGACCTTTTTAAGTCCCTGCAAAATTTTTTAGATACGCCTTCTACGTTTATCAGTACTTCGTTTTTCATATATACTGGTCTATAAAGTATTGTTATATCAACTCATTTGATAAAATCAGTTCTGCAATCTTCCAATCTAATTCATTGTCAATGTCTACCGAATATTTAGAATCCATGACAAAGGCTTTTATTTTCTCAAACTCGCTAATGCTTTTTGTTTTTAAACTGGTTAAGTTCATTATATAAATAGACCCATTTAATTCATATACCTTTGGACAATTTTGCCTATTGGTAAAATAAGCTTTTTTTGATTTTACAATCCAATCGTTTCCAGCACTCTCAAATAAATTAAAGTAGGGATTGGCTTTTGTTTCTTTTACTGAAACCACCATATCTACTTCTTTATTATACATAGTTAGGGCCTCTTCTATATGGTTAGCTGTTCTTAAAGGACTAGTAGGCTGTAAAAGGACTACTTTGTTAAATTCTCTTTTAGAACTTTTTTCATAAAAGCCTACTGCATGTAAAATCACATCCTGTGTAGATGAAATATCCGTTGCCAAAGTTGCAGGTCTCAGAAAAGGTACTTTCAAACCAGTTTGCTCCGCTATTTTTTTTATCTGTTCATCGTCAGTACTTACACATATATACTGATCTGGGAATAGCTGTCTGGCTACTTCTATAGAATAGTGGATTAGAGGCTTACCTGCTAATTCTTTTATATTTTTACCAGGCAGACCTTTAGACCCACCTCTGGCAGGTATCACTACCAATATATCTTCTTTCAAATTCTTAGATGTTTTATGTCTTCCTGTGCCTTCTTAAAATCATCATGTTTGCCAATATCTAACCAATAATTAAGCATAGGGTAATAGCACAACATTTTATTATTTTCTATCACACCTTCCATCAAGTCAGTAGCATTAAAAAAGCTGTTTTTAGGAATAAACGATAACAGTTCTTTCTTAAACAGGTAAATTCCAGTGTTTGCATAATACGTATACTCAGGCTTTTCTTTAAAAGCCTTAATTTTATTATGGTCAGTTTCAAGAATGGCATAAGGTACTTTAATATGATAGGGCAAAGAAGCTACCATCATATCTGCACCTGATTTTATAAATTCTAGAAAGAAATCTTCATAATCAATATTGGTCAATAAGTCAGAATTTGTGAGCAGGATGTAATCATTTTGCCAATTTTCAATAAGAGATAATGCCCCTATAGTACCTAAAGGTTGAGTTTCAGTAATACAAGTAATACGATTACCAGATTTTGGTAATTTATCAACATACTCTTCAATTTGCTCTTTGAGGTAGTTAACTGTAATAGTGATATTTCTGATGCCAAATTTTTGCAGCCTCTCCAGATTGTAAGCGAGAATAGGCTTATTGCCTACCTCAAGCATAGGTTTAGGTTTTTCTTGAGTTAGGGGAAGTAAGCGGGTTCCTTTTCCCCCGGCCATAATTACTGCATCTATGGGCAATAAAGTGTGAACTTTATTAAAGTTAAGCAGGCCAACTATTTTTCTCTGCTGATTGATGATCGGTAAGATTTTTAGATCTTTTTTACGATACTCAACTACCTTATCAAGATCTATCTCATGCTCATTCAGATATTTGCAGGATGAATGCATAACTTTCGTTACGGCTTCTTCTAATTTTATGCCCTTCAGAAGCCCTCTTCGGATATCTCCATCCGTAATACTGCCCAAAAGTTTGTCCTCTTCATTCACTACAAAAAGGTTTAGGTCGGTCAACAATTGGTTAAGCCTATCAAGAGCCTCAAAAATAGACTGGTTTTCTCCGATCAAGAATTTTCTTATATCTTTTTGCATAATGCTAAAAACTACTTTTTAATTTACCCGTCATAAAATACTTTTTTCAATAAGCTATCCAACTTAAGGTATTTCAATATGTGGCATATTTTTCCAGAGGCATTTCCCTGATCATAAGGGTTAGTTACTTGTGTCAATAAGGTCTGAAAATCAGCGCTGTATAGTTTATCAAAAGCTTTTTTCAATGATTGATAATCAGGAGCACAGTTTATGACACTATCTGCTTTAACTCTACCCTCTTGCCGGTCCCCGATATTAATAGTACCAACTTTGAACGAAGGCGCCTCTAATAATCCACTTGATGAATTACCTACAACAGCATCAACATATTTTAAAGCAGAAAGATAGCGTAGTTGGCCTAAACTTTTGAATGCAACTGCTTTTTCGGGGTGTTTTTGTACATACTCCTGAATCATTGTAATAATTACTCTACCGTCTGTGTCAGCATTAGGCATCGTAAAAATCAGGCCTGTCTTCGGTAATTCATCTAACACCCGGAGCAAGTCTCTGAGTTGCTGCCCTGCAGTTGCATGCTCTAAGGTAACGGGATGAAAAGTAATTAATAAATTTCTTTCTTTAAGTTTGAAAGAAATAGATTCTTCAAATTCCCTTTTGTTTAAAAGCTTTAACCTATGAACATTCTCAATGCCGAGTCCTCCCACATTATGCACAGCAGTAGGTTGTTCGCCTAGTCGGACTACACGGGCTCTATAAACTTCGGTAGCTGTAAAATGTATATGAGACATTTTAGTAATAGCATGCCTGAAAGCATCATCCATTGCTCCCGTTGTTAACTCTCCTCCATGGCAGTGAGCTATAGGAATTCTTGACACCAGGGCAGCAGTAGCCGCTGCTAGTATTTCAAATCTATCGCCTAATAGAAGTACAATGTCGGGTTTGAGCTCAGCAAATGCATCTGCAAAAGCAATGTTTCCTAATCCAATAGCTTTGGAGATACCAGCAGGGGTGTCAGAAGACAATAGTATTTCCAGTTTTTTACTGATAGGAAATCCGTCTTTTTCTATTTCTTGATAAGTAAGCCCAAATTCAGGGCTCAAATGCATTCCAGTGACGATTAATTGTAAATCGACATCTGCATCTTCATATAGATTCTTAATTACCCAATACAATAATCCATATTCGGCCCTAGTGCCAGTGACTACACATATTTTTCTTCTGTTAATCATGTTTTGAAATCCCATTCACAAGAATAGCAAGCAGTATGTATGCCTAACTCTGACACAGACCTTCACTACAATAGAAGTATACTGGAGATGCCATCTAGTATTCTTTAGTAGAGTTGTGAGTATAAGGATAATTTAATTTTATTCTCTTATATCTGGTATAGCTTACTTGCTAAAAAGTTTACATAAAAAATATCTATAAGCACTTTTTAACTTCCTACCCTTTCAATGATAATAGGCATTGCTAAGCGGTATAAAAACAAACCAACAATAAAAAAAACAAAAGCAATGATGCTGACGGTAATAAATTCACTTATACTTGTTAGCTCCTGGCCTAAAATCATATTTCTTGTGGTAGTAAGTATAGGAGCTACGGGGTTAAACTGCATCAGTGTAGCTGCAATACCAGATTTTGGCCCTGGATAAATAACGGGTGTGAGGTATATGGCAAATTGGAGAATGACAGCAATACCTCTTTGAATATCCTGGTACAACATACCGATTGGAGTCAGTAATAATCCAATACAACTGCCTAAGACAATTAATGCTAATATTCCCAATAATGAAAGAATGCCGTGATAGTCAGGCATGTACTGGAAAAAAATAAGAAATGAAATGATCAAGACTATCTTTATCAGTGTATTAAAAAACGTTTCATACAAACCAGACAGAACGAGTGCAGTTCTGGGAAAGTTGATTTTCGTGAGCATTGACCTACTGGAGGTTACTGCTTTTAAAGGAGCCTGTACGCTTTCCGTAAAGATTTGCCATAGCATGGTTCCCAGCAATACAAATAAAGGATAAGGAACTCCAGGATCTTCTATATTGATTACCGCACTATCTCTGAGGAAAATCCAGACCAAAGAAGTAATGAGTGGAGGTGCTATTGACCAAAAATAACCTAAGAAAGATTGTCGATATAATGCTTTAATATTGCGGTTAGCCAGTCTTACACCTAATTCATGCGAAGGTTTTAATTCGCTGATCATTTCGCTCAGTAATTTACCTGGGTGCCTAATGTTGGATTCAGGTGAGTAAACTGTAACTTTAATGTTATCGTTGCTCATTATTTAAAGATGAAATTGAATGTTAAAAAAGAGCATAATGCTGATGACTCTTCCAAAGTTGTCGCCAAAAAAGTGGTGACGATATAAGCTGTTGTAAAACTTTTCAGGAGAAATTCTTCCAATCCAGTTTATGTCCGGCAGGCAGGTCCCTACCTATCTTCCTGTTGATAACATGTTCTATCTGCATAGGCGAAATACCATCCCCGGGTCTTAACATTATCAGATCAGAAAATTTAATGATTTCCCCGGCTTTTTTATCAATACTAAGGTGAATGCTTTTTCTAGCAATTTGAATATTAGGAACCTCAGAAGGTGAAGGCTTTTTTAAGGGTGAACCCAAAGCTTTTTCAATATTACGAATACTGTGAACCATATTTTTTAGCTCCTCTGGCTCTAAAGATGCTTTATGGTCAGGCCCTGGCATATTTCTATCTAATGTAAAATGTTTTTCAATTACTTTGGCTCCCATAGCTACTGCTGCAATAGGTACTTCAATTCCAAGGGTATGATCTGAGTAGCCTATTTTTACACCAAATGCCTGCTCAATCGTATTCATGGCCTTAAGATTTACATCCTCCATAGAGGTTGGATATTGGGTATTACAGTGAAGAATATGCAATAGTTCCAAAGGTAAACCAGCCTCGTTTAGTACTATTATGGCATCTTGTATATCAGCCAATGTACTCATTCCTGTAGAGAGGATTATAGGTTTTTTCTTGCTTGCCAGATGCTGTAGAAAGGGTTTGTTGGTGAGCTCACCAGAAGGAATTTTGAATAGAGCAATATCTAGCTTTTCCAGCATATCCGCACGTTCTTCATCAAAGGGTGTAGAAAGGAATTGGATACCTGCCTGCTTGCAGTAATGGATAAGTTGAAGATGCATCTCATAACTCAGTTCCAGACTTTTCAGCATGTTATACTGTCCATCATCTTTGGAGTCGGCTGTATTAGTGGCTTGGTAAGCTGCTTTCTTTGCTTGTTTAGATACTAACTTATCAGCATTGAAAGACTGAAATTTAACAAAGTCAGCACCTGCATCAGCGGCAACATCTATCAACTTTTTAGCAAGTTCAATGTCACCGTTATGGTTGACGCCAGCTTCCGCGATGATAGTTACTCCATTATCTTTCATATTCATCAGGTATTTTTAGGCTAAAAGGAATCATATGACACTACTTGGAATATTCACCAATCGGCTAGCCAATGATTCTGCAATAGTAAGATCTCCTCTGATACAATTTAAAAACATGGGGAGTTGGTGCATAAGCTTCCATGCTGGGCGAGTCATCACTCCATGGCTATTGGTATATTGAAGAAAAGCATCTCTTTCTTCCAAGTTCTTCATCAAAACAGTATTTAACCAAAAGTTAGATTCAGAGTTTACAGGTTCTGCTATAAAAGTTTGCTCATAACTTTCAAAGAAATGAGCGTAGTCTTTTGCTATCTTCCTCTTGCTTTGCAAAAAAACAGGTAGCTGTTCAAGCTGAGCACAAGCGAGAGCAGCATTAAGGTTGGGCATTCGGTAATTGTAGCCTATTTCATCGTGTACATACTCCCATGCATGAGGTTGTTTAGCCTGCGTGGTTAGATGTTTGGCTTTGTGAGCAAAATCAGCGTCATTGGTTAGAATAGCTCCTCCGCCGCCGCTGGTTACTGTCTTATTTCCATTAAAACTAATAACCCCAGCTCTACCAAAAGTACCTGTATGTTTATCTTTATAATAGCTTCCCAAAGATTCGGCGGCATCTTCTATCACTGGTATGTGATATTTTTGGCATACCGTTACTATTTCCTCTATCTTAGCTGAATGTCCAAAAGTATGCATAGGCACACAGGCAGCAATTCTTTGCCCACTGGTCTTATGGATACTTTCCCCCTTCTCATTGACATAAGCTTCATGCTCAAGAAATTCTTGTAATTTTACAGGAGAGAGTCCTAATGTTTCACTATCTACATCCACAAAAAGTGGCTCAGCTCCCTGGTATCGAATAGCATTGCAGGTAGCAATAAAACTCAGAGGTTGGCTAATGACTAGATCGTTCTGTTTTACCCCTGCAATGCGCAAAGCCACATGTAGCGCATTGGTGCCGTTTACTACTGCTATGGCATACTTGGTACCGGTAATTTCAGCCATTAGCTGTTCAAAACGATTTACGTATTCTCCTACTGAAGATACAAAAGTAGAATCTATACAATCCAGTAGATATTTTTTTTCGTTACCTCTAAAACGCGGAACATGCAGAGGAACAAATTCCCCGGGAGTGGCAGCATAAAGTTGCTGCACAAAGGAAACAAACTGCTCAAACATTGTAAATATCCGCTTTGTAACGTTTTAAATTTGCATCTTCCCTGAACCACCTGATCGTTTCGGCTAAGCCTTCCTTTACCGTAAACCGGGGCTTCCAGGAGGTATGTTTCATGATTTTTCCATTAGCGCCTAATAACCTCTCCACTTCACTCTTCTGAGGTCTTAGTCGCTGCTCATCTGTTCTTATTTGAGCCTTTGGATTAATCAGGTCAATAATGTTCTGTGCGAGATCTCCTATACTAATTTCATCCTGGGTGGCAAGGTTAACTTCTTCTCCAATGAGTGAGTTGCATTTAGCAATTTCAGCAAAGCCGAGGGTAGTATCTTTCACAAATAGCAAATCCCGGGTAGGAGAAAGTGCCCCCAACTTAATTTCGGTAAACCCGCTTAATAGTTGCGTGATAATAGTAGGAATTACTGCTCTGGCAGATTGGCGTGGGCCGTAAGTATTAAAAGGCCTCACAATAGTAACAGGCAGATCAAAACTCCTGTAAAAGGACTCAGCCATGTGGTCTGCTCCTATTTTAGTAGCGGAGTAGGGAGATTGACCCTGTCGCGGATGTTTTTCATCAATAGGTACATACAAAGCAGTGCCATACACTTCTGAAGTAGAGGTTACCAGCACTCTTTCAACATTCATAGAGCGGGCTGCTTGTAATATGTTCAATGTGCCTTTGACATTTGTATCCACATAGCTATCGGGGGAGTGATAGCTATAGGGTATAGCAATAAGCGCAGCGAGATGAAAAACGATATCTACCCCCTCCATGGCTGTTCTTACGCCATTAGGATCTCTCACGTCTCCGCTGAAAACCTCAATCTGATCTAGTTTTTTTTTGGGCAAAGTATCCAGCCATCCCCAGGAGTTAAAAGAGTTGTAATACACAAATGCCTTGACATGATACCCTTCATCTATAAGATGTTCCACCAGGTGGCTTCCTATAAATCCATCGGCTCCAGTTACTAGAACTTTTTTCATTAGAATAAAAAATTAATGCTCTTTATCACTTATAATATCCTCTGTACCAATCTACAAAATCCTGTATGCCTTTATGCAATGGGGTAGCTGGTTTAAAGCCTACATCCTTAATGAGATCATCTACATCAGCAAAGGTAGCGGGTACATCCCCGTCCTGTATAGGCATCATATTTTTCTGAGCCTCTTTGCCCAAAGCTTGTTCCAAAGTGTGGATAAAGTCTAATAATTTAACCGGATTGTTATTACCAATGTTATAAATGGCATAAGGAGCAAAGCTGCTGGCTGAGTCAGGATGATTTCCATCCCAAGCTGGATTAGGTGATGCTACATGGGGCAACAGTTTGATGACTCCTTCTACAATATCGTCCACATAAGTGAAATCTCGCTTCATTTCGCCATTGTTGTAAACATCAATAGGCTTATTTTCCAAAATGGCCTTTGTAAAAAGAAAAAGTGCCATATCCGGACGTCCGTATGGGCCGTAAACTGTAAAGAAGCGCAGACCAGTTGTGGGTATGTTGTATAAGTTGGAATAAGTATGCGCCATCAATTCATTGGATTTCTTAGTAGCTGCATACAAAGATACCGGGTGATCTACATTATGATGTACAGAAAAAGGCATCTTCGTATTGGCTCCATACACCGAACTTGAGGAGGCGTAAATCAAATGTTCTACCGGATAATGACGACAGGCTTCCAGTATATTCAGAAAGCCGGTAATATTGGCTTCTATATAAGCATAAGGATTAACTAATGAGTAACGAACACCAGCCTGGGCTGCTAGATTTACTACATATTGAAACTTTTCTGCTTCAAAAAGCTGATCTATACGCTCTTTTTCTAAAAGGTCTATTTTATAAAAAGAAAAGGTGCTCAACCTCTTTAATATATCAAGACGACTATTTTTAAGATTGGGATCATAATAATCGTTAAGATTATCTATTCCCACTACCTCAAAACCTTGCTGGCAAAGTTTTTGAGAAAGGTGAAAACCAATAAAACCAGCAGCGCCGGTGACTAACACTTTTTTTGTTTGGTTCATAAAAAAATTACAGCTTACCGTCTACCAATTTTTTATCAAGTATACTTTTAACGTCATAAATAACCCCATTTTCTTTTCTTACTTTTTTTAAGTCAAGTTGGAGAAAATGTTTGTGACCTACGGCCATTACTATGCCATCATAAGTTTGAGTAAGTTCAGGGAGTAAAGATATACCATATTCTTCATATACTTCTTCAGCATCGGCCAAAGGATCAAAGACCTCTACCTCTACTCCAAAATCCTGAAGCTCTCTGATAATATCAATGACTCTACTGTTTCTAATATCAGGGCAATTTTCTTTAAAAGTAATACCCAACATAAGTACTTTAGCTCCTTTGATGGCATGTCCCTTCTGGCTGAGTAATTTGACCACCTTACTGGCTATAAAACTACCCATGTTATCATTAATTCTCCTTCCAGCAAGAATTACCTGTGGATGATAACCAATGCTTTCAGCCTTGTGTGTAAGATAATAAGGGTCTACACCAATGCAATGTCCACCTACCAGTCCAGGCCTAAAGGGAAGGAAATTCCATTTGGTACCGGCAGCTTCCAATACTTCCTGAGTATCAATCTGCATACGGTCAAAGATCAGGGCCAACTCATTTACGAAGGCAATATTGATATCACGCTGAGCATTTTCAATGACTTTAGCGGCTTCAGCTACTCTGATAGAAGAAGCTTTATGGGTACCGGCAGTAATGATACTCTGATAAAGCTGATCTACTTTTTCAGCGATCTCAGGTGTACTACCACTGGTTACTTTTTTGATAGAATAAACCCTATGTTCTTTATCCCCGGGATTGATTCGCTCGGGAGAGTAACCACAGTAAAAATCGTTATTATAAACTAAACCACTTTGCTGCTCGAGAATGGGAACACAATCCTCCTCAGTACAGCCGGGATATACTGTAGATTCGTAGATTACGATATCACCTTGCTTTAGTATTTTTCCTACCGTCTCACTTGCTCTGCGAAGAGGAGTGAGATCAGGTTTTTTGTATTGGTCAATAGGCGTAGGTACCGTGACTATGTAAATATTACAATTCTTGATGTCTTCAAGTTGATCAGTAAAAGTAAGTCCAGTAGCTTGTTTAAACTCTTCTGGCTCTACCTCACCTGTACCATCTTTCTCCTCCTGTAGTTCCAGAATTCTTTTATGATTGATATCAAAACCTATCACTTTATATTTCTTCCCAAACTCAATAGCAAGTGGTAAGCCTACATACCCTAGGCCAATGATGGATATTCGAGTATTATTGGGATAAGCATCCAGATCCACTAAAACTTGCTTTTAATATTTGAAAAAATTACCTGTATGACAATGATACCTAGTCCTACCGCAATACCAGCAAATAATGATAATGTGATAATCAGTTCTCGGTTAGGCTCACTTTTCTTCAATGGAATTTGTATAGGTTCCAAAACCTTAAACACAGGGGTTTCTTCCTGAACTTTTATTCTGGCTTGTTCAAGTTGCTGAGACACCCCCTGGTACAAGCTATAAGATAAATTATAGTCTGTTTGGGCCTGCTCTAATGCTATTCTGGCACTCTCTGTTGCAATATTTAAATTGCGATCTCGTAAATGTGCTAGTTTTTGCTGAGCTTTATTATACCTGGCTTCTTTCTCTTTATACTGCTTTTCAATAAAGTCTAAATCTTCTTGTACTTTTTCAGTCCTGTATTCAGTTATATATCTAGTTAAGTAAGCTACTGCTAACTCAGTAGTTTTTGCAGCCACTAAAGGGTCAGGCATGATAGCAGATACCGTGACGGTACCGTTTGTCTCTATTGTGGTAGAGATTCTATTTTTTAATTGTGACATTACTCTTATTTGCTTGTTGCTTAAGGCAATAGGGTTGTACTCTTTTTCAAGTTTAGTTTCATCCTTAGCTTCAAGAGTATCTACTGAATTAGCTGGATTATTGAGCTTCTTCTGAATGTTGTCAGTAGAGGAACCTTCATCTTTCTCAAACAGGCTTACTATTGCCATAGGCAAATTAAGTAACATACGAGGTAAACCTATAGTGTAATTTTTTAAATAGTCAGTTAATGGAGGGGTACTTACTTCTGTAAAATAATGATATAAGCTCATGGTAGTATCTAATGAAGGAAAGTACTGCTCCTCCTCCATGACTGAGATATTGAAGGGAGTACTTTTAGTAATATCAGGATAAAGGTTTTTATTGAGGCCAGCACTGCTTCCCCCCATATTTACTCCAGCAAAACCTCCAATTTGTCGCAGAACACCAGATGGACTCCCTGCGTTACTCTCTGACTGAGGCATTAATACAATGCTAGTAGTGTATTCTTCAGGACTAACGATAGCAACAAATATTCCTATTACTAGCGCTGCTAATACAGTATAAAGAAGGAGCTTTTTTCGTCTCCAGATCTCCTTAAAAAGAAGCGCTAAATCTATTTCATCATCCGCTACTTTATACTCATGATGAGCTGTAGCTCCATTAGTAGACTCCTCTTTTTTTGCATCCTTTTCCTGATAATATTTTTCTTGCGTTTCCAACACTTAAGTGTTTAATATTTTAATAATATCGCTTGAGTGCATTAATTACGGTTAGCTACATTGATTACTGTAACGATCGTAAGGGCAATACTAGCGAGCGTTGAACCAATCCCTACCCAGGCTTGTGTTGATAACCCTCCCTGCTTTTGCGGTACAATAATTTCAGCCCCTGGTTTTACCTCAGGATAGTCTTTAAAAAATAAGAAGCTTCCCGTTTTATCCACAGATCCATTAGCATAAATAACATATGCTCTTTTTTTATCCGCTTGTTTGGTAAAGCCACCTGCCTCAGATATATAGTGCTTGAAGCCTTTCGAACGATCATACCTGGTGGAAGAGGGGTATAGCAACTGCCCATTCATTTGCACTGTTTGTAATTCTTTAGGTACCTCAAGCGTGTCTCCCTGTAAAAGAATCAAATCGTATTTTGACTTCGGATCTTCTAATATTTTCTGTAACTCAATCCCAATAGCATTAGTCTCAGATACTTCTACTTTAGCTGCTGCTAACGAATTGAGTAGATCAGGGTCTATCGTCTGTAAATTAACTATTTCTCTAGGCTTTTGATTAGTTGAATTACGATTTGATGAAGTAGTATTAATCTCTGCGTTGATTTGTGCTCGCTGCAAAGAATCAATAACTTCCTCTCTCTTTTGATTGAGTTCTTTATAATATTCAGGATTTTGTCTAATTAGACGAGCACCGTCGAGATAAGCGAAGCTGGTCAGTCCTCCTGCCCTATTGATCAAGTTTGAAATTCTTTCATTCTTATTTGTAATCACATACTGACCAGGGTACATAACCTCTCCTTTTAAAACTACGCTCTCTTGTATCTCATAATCAGGTGATTTCCTGACAAACACCTGATCAAAGGGCATTAGTTCAAAACTTGCGTTTTCAGGAGATAGGCTTAAATCTTTATCCACATAAAACTGAAAAATATTCGCCATCTGCACATTTTCAGATACTATAGGATTTTTTTCGTCCAGTACTTCTTTTGATGTGATTCGGCGAGCTACTTCTACTCTGGCCTGAGAAGCGGACTCTTTTAACCCACCTGCCATTGCGATGAGGTCTTCTAATGTCATATCACGCATATAGCTGAATTCACCGGGAGCCTGTACTTCACCATTAATATTGACATTAAATTCTTCCTCTAAGTCAAAAATAGAGAATACCCTAACCAGATCTTCTCTCTGAAGTGTAACATCAGGAGATCGGTCAGTAAGTACATCTCTCAGGCTTACGGAAATTACTTCTGAGGTGAGGTCTTCTCCCTTACGGTAAATGAGGGAACGGCTGGTGAAAGCATCTTCTCTTAGTCCTTCTGCTTTTTGGATGAGCTCTTTTAAAGTCATACCTTCTTCAAGAGCGTAAGTACCAGTGCGGAAAACTGCACCTACGATTTCTACCCGGTTTTCAAACCGATCCAGAATAGAGTCTACCTCTACCAGGTCACCATTTTTGGGAATAAAGTTGCTTATCTTATCTCCATTAATATCTTCAATTCTTTTAGCGCGGTCTGTTTTACGCACTACTTTAAGGCGATGAGTATAGGCTTTATCAGTAAAGCCTCCGCTAAAGCGAATAGCCTCTGCTAAGGACTCATCATTTTTCATTTCGTAATAACCGCTTCGCTTCACTTCACCTTGTAGCTCTATGCGAGTATCGTAAGGAACTACCCGGATAATATCCTGATCCTGTAAAAGAATGGTATTGGCATCCTCTCCTTTTACGAGGTAATCATATACATCCAGTATAGCCACTATTTTATTATTTCTAACAACCTCAATGTCTCTGAAAGATCCAATAAAAGAAGGGCCTCCAGAAAGATAAAGTGCATTAAAAGCTGAAGCTAAAGAAGGTAGGGTATAAGTTCCTGGTTTGCGTACTTCTCCTACAATGGTTACTTTGATACTTCTCACTCTTCCTAAAGAAACTTCGGCAAAAGTATTTGGCCCTCTTTCTCCAAAAGAGCGTAAACCTGAATATATTTCTGTAAGTCGGTTGATAATTCTCTCAGAGGCTTCTTCAACCGTAAGGCCATTGACATAGATAGGGCCAAGGTTATCGATGGTTACTGTGCCTTCTCGGCTCACTTCTAGCACATAATTTTGGCGAGAGGCTCCCCATATGTTAACCATCAACTCATCACCAGTACCTAACTGATAATTTTTTGGGGTAGCAATGTTAATATTAGGCTCAAACGTGATGTTTTGATTGTTGAAGAGTTCCATACCAAATACCTTTCGCTCTTCTTTCGTGAGCATTGAACTTACTGGCCTATTCTGGCTGGTATCCATATTGGTGCTGTCCTGTACATTGCTTCCAGCAGTAATTCCTCTATTATTCTGTCTGCTCTGCGATTCTGTACTTAATCGTACAGAGCGGAGCCTACTCATGAGCTTACTCACCTCAGCCCGAGGCATCCCCCGAATGACAGCAGTAGTTTCAATCTGCTGGTCTGATAAATTCCGCTCTTCAGCGGCATTAATAAGTTGTTTGATTTGTGCATCAGACAGCTGGTCCACCTTTACCTTGCTAAGGTCCTGCTCCAGTAGGTTACTTTGTGCTAATGCTGGTTGAATGGTGTAGAGTAAACAGATGATAACACCTGAAAGAATTATTTTTAATGACATACCCTGTGTAATAAATGCAATGATAGCTCTCCCCAATACGGCGCAAAGCTATGAATATTGCCTATATCTAACAAACCTCAATTTCTTTTACTTGCTGAACACTAACGCTTATCTGAGCAGCTTATATTGTGCTGACAGTCAAATAATAAGCCAAACCTGCTAAGATTGGTAAATACTTACATTTTTCTTACTCAGCAGTAGCTTAACTATTAGCATAGAGTATTGAAATATGCCCGGTTATCTTATAAAATTACAGCAGTTGGGTTGTACTTTCTTAAGCTCATTTTAACTCATCTAAGTTGTTCAAGGTACGATTCATCTTTAAAATTATCTTATGTGCCAAAGTGGTAATAGTTGAGCATTCTTTGTTACTTTGACGCTATGAATTCAAGCAAAAAGAAACTTTTTTTACTGGACGCTATGGCACTTATTTATCGTGCCCACTTTGCCTTCAGTAAAAATCCGCGCATCAATTCAAAAGGTCTTAATACCAGCGCTGCTTTTGGTTTTACCAATACGCTACTTGAGGTGCTTACCAAAGAAAAGCCAACGCATATTGCAGTAGCTTTTGATACCAGCGCTCCTACTTTCAGGCATAAGCAGTTTGAAGCATATAAGGCTAATCGTCAGGAACAGCCGGAAGATATACGGGTAGCCATTCCTATTGTTAAAGATATCGTAAGAGCATTTGATATTCCGGTATTAGAATTGGATGGCTATGAGGCTGACGACATTATTGGTACCATTGCCAAAAGAGCCTCCTGCGAAGAATTTACGGTCTACATGATGACGCCCGATAAGGACTATGCCCAATTGGTGGAAGACTGTATCTTTCTTTACAAACCTGCTTTTATGGGCAATGGCGTAGAGATTCTGGGCGTACCCGAAGTATTGAAAAAATTTGATATTGAACGGGTAGAGCAGGTTACTGATGTCTTAGGTTTGCAAGGTGATTCGGTGGATAATATTCCCGGAATCCCAGGGGTTGGAGCCAAAACGGCTGTTAAATTATTAAAAGAATTTGGCTCGGTAGAAGGAGTGGTGGAAAATGCAGATCAGCTCAAAGGTAAGCAAAAAGAGAAGGTAATTGAGTTTGGGCAGCAAGGTATACTTTCAAAAGAGCTGGCTACTATTAAAACAGATGTTCCTGTAAATTTTGATCCTGATACATTTTGTTATAATGGTCCCAATGAAGAGGCAGTACGCAAAATTTTTCAGGAACTGGAGTTCAGAGCGCTTACCCGTAGGGTATTAGGCGATCCGGCCGAGGAGGCCACTGGCAATAACGGGCAAACCAATCTCTTTGAAGAAGCGGCACAAACCATAGCCGAGCAGCCCACAGACTTACAAAGTATCACCGAAGTAAAGCATGACTATCAACTGGTAGATACGGCGGATAAAAGAAAGGAACTGCTCAAGGAACTGGAAAAACAGGATGCTTTCTGCTTTGATACAGAGACCGATAGTCTGGATGCGCTGACAACAAATCTGGTTGGGCTGGCTTTCTCTTACAAAAAAGGAACCGCTTTTTATGTTGCTATACCCGAAAATCAGGAGGAAGCCAAAGCGATTGTCCATGAATTTAAGCCTTTGCTTGAAGATCAAAAAAAGCTAAAGATTGCCCAGAATCTTAAGTTTGATATGCTGGTGCTTCGGAAATACGATGTTGAGATTCAGGGTGCCATTTTTGATACCATGATTGCTCACTACTTGCTTGATCCTGAAACCGGTCACAGTATGGACGTAATGGCAGAAAATTACCTGAAGTATAAGCCAGTCTCTATAGAAAGCCTGATTGGGAAAAAAGGTAAAAACCAGGGCAACATGCGGGATATTCCGCTGGAAGATGTGACTGAATATGCCGGGGAAGATGCGGATATTACCTTGCAGCTCAAAGAGACTTTCAGCAAAGAAATTGAAAAAGACAGTAAGCTCAGGGAGCTTTTTTATGAGATGGAACTGCCTCTCATTCCGGTACTGGCTGCTATGGAATATGAAGGTGTACGTATTGATACTTCTGCACTGGAAGAGCTTTCAGCAGATCTTACTAAAGAACTGGTTGAAATAGAGAAAGAGATTTTTGAAGTGGCTGGTACAGAGTTTAACATCGGCTCACCCAAACAGCTGGGAGAAATTCTTTTTGATAAGATGAAGCTGGTAGATAAGCCTAAAAAGACCAAGTCGGGGCAGTATGCTACTGGCGAGAATATACTTTCAGCACTGGCTACTGAGCACGAGATCGCCCGCCGCATACTGGATTTTAGAGAAGTACTTAAATTAAAAAACACTTATGTGGATGCACTGCCCAAGCTGATCAGCGATTACGATGGACGTATCCATACTTCTTATAATCAGGCGGTGACCTCTACCGGAAGGTTAAGTTCTACTAATCCAAATCTGCAAAATATTCCTATCCGCACGCCTAAAGGCCAGCTTATCCGTAAGGCCTTTGTGCCCCGCAATGATGATTATCTGATGATGTCTGCTGACTATTCACAGGTAGAGTTGCGTATCATGGCTTCTTTCTCCAAAGATGAAAGTATGATAGAAGCTTTTCGGCTGGGTAGAGACATCCATGCCACTACTGCCGCCAAGATTTTTGATGTCGAGTTGGAAGAAGTAACTTCTGACATGAGGCGCAAAGCCAAGACAGCCAATTTTGGGATTATCTACGGCGTATCAGCATTTGGCTTGGCGCAGCAACTCAGCATTCCTCGTGGCGAAGCTTCGGAAATTATCAAGGCTTACTTCAAGGAGTTTCCCAGTGTCAAAAATTATATGGATGAATCCATCAAAAAGGCGAGGGAAAAAGAGTATGTAGAAACTGTCATGGGAAGGCGTCGTTACCTGCGCGATATCAATTCCCGTAACCCTACCGTGCGGGGCTATGCAGAGCGCAACGCCATCAATGCTCCCATACAGGGTACTGCCGCCGACATGATCAAGCTTGCCATGGTCAACATTCATCGCTGGATGCAGCAGGAGAAGCTGAAGTCCAGAATGATTATGCAGGTGCACGACGAACTTATTTTTGATGTACATCAGTCCGAAACGGAGAAGGTAAAGGACAAAGTAGTGGAACTGATGAAAGACGCTTTGCCCCTGGAAGTACCCATGGAGGTAGAAGCCGACATTGCTAAAAACTGGCTGGAAGCTCATTAATCCTCTTATGCGACCTACATTTCAAGATATACAAAAAGCTGCCCAACGCATTGCCCCATTGATCCACCGTACGCCCGTATTGAGCAGCGAAAGTGTGAATCATATTGCCGGGGTACAGCTTTTCTTTAAGTGCGAAAATTTCCAGAAAGCAGGGGCTTTTAAGATGCGTGGCGCGGCAAATGCTGTGCTTTCTCTGAACGATCAAGAAGCGCAGCGAGGCGTAGCCACTCACTCCTCAGGTAATCATGGGCAGGCATTGGCAAAAGCTGCCCAAAGTCGAGGTATCAAAGCTTATATCGTGATGCCGGAGACTGCTCCTTCGGTCAAGAAAAAGGCAGTAGCAGGCTACGGAGCAGAGATTATCATGTGCAAGCCTACTTTACAGGCACGGGAAGATACCCTGGCCGAAGTAGTGAAAAGAACCGGGGCAGAATTTATTCATCCCTATAATGATGAACGGGTTATCTGTGGGCAAGGCACTGCTGCACTAGAGCTTATTGAAGAAACGGGTGAACTGGATATTGTGATGGCGCCGGTAGGTGGTGGTGGGCTGCTCAGTGGTACCGCCATTACAACCAAAGCCATGTTGTCCCAGGCTCAGGTGATTGCAGGTGAACCCAAAGGGGCCGATGATGCGTATCGTTCACTACAGGCGGGCAAAATTCTTCCTTCAGAATCACCCAATACCATAGCCGATGGCTTACTGACTTCCCTGGGTACCAAAACTTTTCCCATCATTCAGGAATTGGTGTCGGAAATCATTACAGTAAGCGATGAGGAAATTATAGCGGCTTTGAGGCTGATCTGGGAGAGAATGAAAATTATTGTGGAACCTTCCTGTGCAGTGCCCCTGGCAGCAGTACTACAGCAGAAAGAAAAATTTGCCGGCAAAAGAGTAGGAATCATCCTGACAGGAGGCAATGTAGACCTGGAAGCTTTACTTAGTAAGTTTTAGGTATGGGTATGATAGTGTCGTAGTTATTCACGTCTTTCAATCATAACAATTTAACACAAAGAACTATAACACTAAATTTACAGCATGAAAAATATAGCGGTTTTTGCATCAGGTAGTGGTACCAATGCAGAAAAAATATTTGAGAAGTTTCAAAAACATCCTCAGGCCAGAGTACGCCTCTTGTTTTCTAACAATCCTAAAGCGGGTGTTATCGCAAGGGCTGCTAAGTATAACATTCAGGTGTGTGTATTTGATAAGAGCATACTTTTTCATACTGATGATATCGTCACTACCCTGAAAGAAGCTGAGATAGATCTGATTGTTTTGGCTGGCTTTCTGCTTAAGGTTCCTGACAATATTCTGAAAGCCTATCCTAACCGTATTGTCAACATCCATCCTGCGCTACTGCCTAAGTATGGAGGAAAAGGTATGTATGGCAGACATGTGCATGAAGCGGTAGTAGCTGCCAAAGAAAAGCAGTCGGGCATATCTATCCACTTGTGCAATGAGCATTACGACGAGGGCAAAATGATCCTGCAGGTGAGTTGTGAGGTATCAGAAAGCGATAGCCCGGAGGATGTGGCAGCCAAAGTACAGAAGCTGGAACATCAGCATTATCCCGAGGTGGTGGAGGAACTGGTGATGCAGTTAAATTGATAATTTCAAATTTAATATTGTCCTAAACCAAAACCCTAAAGCCTAAGTCCTAAAAACCAACTTCCAACTTTTACCCTGCTGTAAAATAGCTTACCTTTGCAAGCTCAAATCAAACCTGACCTATCATGAGCAAAAAGATTAATGCTGCCCTTATTTCAGTATTTTATAAAGAAAATCTGGCCCCTATTGTCAAGCTACTGGATGAATATGGTGTAAAACTATATTCCACCGGAGGCACGCAAAAGTTTATAGAGGAGCAGGGAGCAGCAGTAACTGCGGTAGAAGACCTTACCGGTTATCCTTCTATCCTTGGAGGAAGAGTAAAGACGCTGCACCCCAAAGTGTTTGGTGGTATCCTGTCGCGTAGAGATGATGAAGGCGATGTAAAGCAGGTCCAGGAGTACGAAATTCCTCCCATTGACTTAGTGATTGTAGATCTCTATCCTTTTCAAGAAACCGTAACTTCCGGTGCTTCCGAAGCGGAGATTATTGAAAAAATTGATATCGGAGGCATTGCCCTGATCAGAGCCGCTGCTAAAAACTTTAAAGATGTACTGATTGTCTCTTCCCGCCAGCAGTACGGAGCCCTGGAGCAGTTGCTTAAAGAAAAAGAAGGTAAAACTGATCTGGATGATCGTCGCCAGTTCGCGATGCAGGCTTTTTCCCAAAGCTCTCGTTATGATACTGCTATCTTCCAATACTTTAGTGGTGCTACCAATAGCGAAGCTAGCGCAGCAGCTAACTTTGATAAAGCAAAATTGCCCGTAAAATCTCTTCGCTACGGAGAGAATCCTCATCAGGAAGCCGCCTTCTATGGCCAACTGGAAGATATGCTGGAGCAGTTGAATGGTAAGGAGTTATCGTTTAATAATCTGGTAGATATAGATGCGGCAGTAGATCTGATAGAAGAGTTTAAAGATGAGACTGCTTTTGCCATTCTTAAACATACCAACGCCTGTGGCTGTGCTACCGGAGCCAGTGTAAAAGAAGCCTATCAGAAAGCGTTTGCAGCAGATACTGTTTCTGCTTTCGGAGGGGTGCTGATTACCAATGCAGAGGTAGATAAAGCTGCTGCTGAGGAGATGAACAGCCTGTTTTTTGAAGTGTTGATCGCACCTTCATTTTCTGATGAAGCGCTGGAATTGCTGAGCAAAAAGAAGAAAAGAGTATTGCTGAAGAAAAAATCAGACAAATCTTCTAAAAAGCAATTCAAGACGCTGCTGAACGGAGTGATTGAGCAGGATCGCGATCTGAAAACAGATAGCTTAGAGGATTTGAAAGTAGTGACCAAACGCGCTACTACCGATGAAGAGAATGAAGCTCTGTTGTTTGCCAGCAAAATATGCAAGCACACTAAGTCAAATACCATCGTACTCGCTAATAAAGGCCAGTTACTGGCTAGTGGAGTAGGCCAGACCTCCAGAGTAGATGCGCTGAAACAGGCTATTGAGAAAGCCAAGCACTTTGGCTTTGAGCTTAATGGTGCGGCTATGGCGTCAGATGCCTTCTTCCCATTTCCTGACTGCGTAGAGATTGCTAACCAGGAAGGTATCAGTGCGGTGATTCAGCCAGGAGGTTCTATCAAAGATCAGGATTCCATTGACTACTGCGATGCACATGACATGGCAATGGTATTTACTGGCTTCCGCCATTTCAAACATTAAAAAATTATATAGGATCATACCAAAGAAGGGGCATGCTGAAAAGTTTGTCCCTCTTTTATTTCCAGGCTTATGATCTTATGAGAGGAAAATGTTGGATAGTACCCTCTGAAAAATATTGATTGAAAACTGGATTTAACTACAATTATCTTTCTTATTGGACTGTACTGCGCCGCTTTTTACGGAGAAGCTCTTCATTAAGATAAGGCTTTTTCACCACTACATCTCTTCTGAAAATGAGTGAGTAAAGAATAAATGTAACGATCAGCCCGGTGAAGGAATAAGATACAGAGGACTGCGCAAAGAAATAACAACTGATACTTACTACAGCGATGCTACATAAAGAAAGCAGAATGGTAGCTCTAAGATGGCTAAATCCATTGTCTATGATAAAATGGTGGATATGATTTCTGTCGGCTACAAAAGGTCCTATGCCGCTGGCAACGCGGTGAGTAAATACCCTAAGCGTATCAAATAAAGGTACTGCCAGAATCAGGATGGCGATGGTTGGGGCATTAGGAATATATACATTATTTAATACTTCGTTGTGCTGGATAAATTTGATCGCGAAAAGCGCAAGGATAAAGCCAACAATCAGCGAGCCGCTATCCCCCATGAAGATTTTATTGGTTTCAGAGAAATTAAAACGAATAAAAGCAAGTAGAGACCCTATTAACACTGCTGCCAATACAGCCGCCCAGTATACTTCTGCCAGGTAAAAATAGATACCAAAAGTAAGCGATGCTACTATACCAATGCCTGCAGCCAGACCATCTATGCCATCAATAAGGTTATAAGCGTTAACAATAACTACAATTACAAAAAGAGTAATGACAAAGCTGGGCACATAAGAGATTTCATAAGTACCTAAGATGCCGAATAGATGACCGATTCTTATATCTGTAAAATATATCAACAGTGCCGATGCCAGTATCTGGGCAAGAAGTTTCTTGTACGGGTCAATGACTAGTATGTCATCCTTTAAACCAATAAAGAAAAGGATAACCAATGAGGGAATAATAAGGTGAATATTGACGGCACTGGTAGTACTTTCAGGAGTAGCCAGCAAAAATGTCATTACTACTGAGGCAAAAATAGCGATACCCCCAAAATTAGGAGTTTTCTGGACATGAGAGCTTCTTCCGTTGGGTTCTTCCATCAGGTGCTTTTCCATCGCTACTCTTATAATAACAGGTATTGTGATAGAAACGATGACAAAAGCAAAGACCAGGGCAACAGACAATGATACCAGTGGGGTGTCCAAAAAGTCGGTAATCATAAAAAAGTATGATTTGGTTTGATTAGCTAAAACTCTTACTCAGGTGTAATATAACCTCAATCTCCTCTCAAACTTATTCCTCTCAAAGCTAATATAATAATGTGTACAAAGTAAATATTATGTACTTTGTTTCGCTAAAATTAAGCTAAACATGCTTTGTTTAGCCTAATTTAGAAATATTATTTACTATAATACTGCATTCGTTTTAATGCATTAATGTACTTGTTGCTTATCTGGTTCTTCCTGAATATGACTTAAAGAGATATCATCCATGAGTTTTTCTTCAAGCAATTCAGCCCAGGCATACATGTACTTAACTACATCTTCTTTATAGTTATGTCTTAAGTGCCTTTCCTCAACGGGTAGTTTCTGCAATACTTCCTTATCAGAAAGTCTCTCCAGATGCTTGAAGTCAACTATATCCATACCGGCATCCAGCATATATGAAATTACCTGATCCATAAGATAGCCGCTGGTAGGACAAAAATCCAGTGCCTGCTCACTCCAGTCTCCTCCTCTGGTACGCATAGCGTATTCATGAATATCTGCTTTGGATAGCTTGGTAACTTCCTGTACAAGGTAACCACAATTACAGCTACCCATGTGGCCCCACTGATAGTTCTGACTGTCCTGGAGCTTTTGGGCGGCATTACGGAGAGCATAAATTAACTCGGGATTAGGTTTAGCCATAGTATTGATTTTTATTATAGTTCGTACTCATTCAACCCAAAGCGTGCTTTAGAGTTTAAGTAATTTTTTCTAACTTGAGATGAGCCGTAAAGGTTAACAGTCAAAATAAAATAAGTATAAACAACATTAAGTTCAACTATTATGGGAAAAGGAGATAAAAAAACCAAGAAGGGTAAAATCGTAAAAGGCTCATATGGTGTGAGCAGACCTCGTAAAAGCAACAAGAATAAAAATGCTGCTGAAGAAAAAGCAAAAAAATAGGATACCATTTAAGCGCATGCTTTGGTATCCTATTTAAAGTTACCCGCTTCTTTGAGGCGGGTTTTTTTTTGATTAGTAATTACATTTTTTTCTCAGGAAACTCTTTGAACATTTTTTGTACAGACTCATAAGCGGTATTAAACCGCTCTTCCGGATGGTTTACAGGGCCTATGCCAATACCTCTCCATACCAGTTGCTCCTGCTCGGTAGACAGTAAATCTACCACAAAAGTACCAGTCTTCTCATACTTTACTTCTTTATACCTTTGGTTGAAGTTGGGACCATAAAGTGAGTTGTAGGCCCACATGCCTCGCATGCCATAAGGGTAGTAAGGATCGTTATTGACACTTTTCCAACTCTCCTTGCGAGCTTCCTCGGTCAGGATATTGAAAGCGACGATCAAATCAGGAGTCTCCGCATTAATTTCATAACCCTTCTTTTTCATCTCATAGGCAATGGTCTTACGAATTTCCTGGTAAAGAATCGCTGTGGCCTGATCCATCTCATTTAAGTCTACCGCTGCAAAAGCGTAGGTATCGTAATCAGATTTGTCAAAACCGTCCTCTTTTTCTGCAATTATTTTTACTGAAGAGCAGGCAAAAGTGAATAGTAACAACACTGCCATGCTCCCGCTGATGATTTGTTTCTTCATTACTAACTGTATTATTATCAACTGTTTAGATAACGTAACAGATACCTGTTTTTGTGCCTTCTCCAAGAAAAATGATGTGAGAGCAGTCTCAGGTATCCTGTATCTCAAGGACAATTTTTCCACTGTTTTGGTTGGATTCCATATACTTATGGGCCTCCGCTACTTCTTTCCAATTGTACACACTATCAATGATAGGCTTAAGGCTACTTTTTTTAAACAGCGGAAGGGCAAAAGCAACAAAGGCTTGGGTAAGTTGAATCTGGTATTCAAGACTACGGGAGCGCAGGGTAGAAGCGGTAATTTGTAACCTCTTACTCAACAGTTTTAGCAGATTGAGTTCTTCTACTTTTACGCCACCTAATGTTGCCAGCAGGACAAGGCGGCCATCCTGGGCCAGGCAGTTGATATTTTTGTTAAAATAGGGAGCCGCGATAAAATCAATGATGACATCTACCCCCTGCTGTCTGGTATATTCTTTAATAACGTCCTCAAAATCCTGCTGTTTATAATCAATAGTCAGATGAGCACCTAAATCTTTGCAAAGTTGGTGTTTGGGAGATGATGCGGTGACTATAATTTCGGCAGCCTTCATTTGCCGGGCAAGCTGTATGGCTGCAGTACCTACACCGCTAGCTCCTGCGTGGATTAGCAGTTTTTCTCCTTCCTTAAAATGTGCAAGCCATGAAAGCGCCTGGTAAGCGGTAAGAAAGACTTCCGGAATGGCAGCAGCATCCACCAGGTTCAGATTGTCTGGTACGGGCATTGCCATGTCTTCGTGGATTACCGCATATTCAGCATAACCACCTCCCGGAAGCAAGCCAAATACCTTATCTCCCAGCTCCCAGCGTTTTACCTCACTACCCACTTCCACTATTTCACCGCTGATTTCCAGTCCCAGTATTGGGCTGGCACCTTTGGGGGGAGGATATTTTCCTTCTCTTTGAAGAATATCAGCACGGTTGAGGGCAGTGGCAGCTACTTTTACCAGTATTTCATGCTTATCAGGCTGGGGCGTTTCCCACTCACCTATGCGGAGATTATCAGCCCCTCCCGGCTGGTTAAAAATTATAGCTTGCATCCGAAATAGTTTTTTATTGAAAAAATAGATGAAGCGCTAAGGTAAGCATTAGCCTACATAAAATCCCTTACTGGCTACTTACCATTTGTCCACTAAGTCTGAGCAGTTCTATTTCAGCAATTTTAGTAAAATAAATAGCATCTATAAGGCGGCTCTCAGCCTGTACCGCATTAATCTGAGCTTCGCGTAGTTCCAGTGCATTACTATTTCCCAGACGATAGCGTTCCAGCGCAATTTTGGCATTCTCTCTGGCAATCTCCATGTTCTTAGATTCCAGTTCCAATAAAATTGTGCTGTTGGTGTAATTGATAAAAGTCTTTTCCAAATCAGCTTTCAGGTCCTGAGTAAGTTCTTTAATCTGAAGATCCCGGTTTTCTGTCAGGATACGAGCGTTTTGTATCTGCCGGTTTTTGTTAAAACCATTAAAAATATTCAGGCGGGCAGCTACTCCATAGTTGACTCCATTGGCACGGCTCTCAAGTACGAAGCCTGCCTGCCTAATTGAAGTATTGTAACCATAACCTAGATTCACCAATATCTCCGGCCATCGCTCTGCTTCCAGTTCTCGCATTTCCAGATAAGTAATGTGCTGATTGCGACGGGCCAAAAGCAGGTTAGGATTGCTACTCAGTGCTTTTTCCCGTAATTCTCCAATAGATAAATCCATATTGGCATCTATCTGATTGGGTACTGCAAAGTCAGTATCGGGCTCACGTACCAGAAAGGTATTCAGATCAACTTTTGTGTTGTAAAGCTGTTCTTTTTGTTGAATAAGGGCTGAAGTATCGGCATTATAATCTACCTGCGCGGCTAGATATTCCAGTCGGGATGTGTTTCCTACTTCGTACTTGGTTCGGGCCAGACGAAGTCTTTCTCGAGAAAGATCTACTGAGTTTTGTAATACATTGACTCTTGCCTGCTCCAGAATAACCGTATAGTAAGCTGCTGAGATATCAGCAACAGTATTTTCAATATTGATCTGTGCTTCTATGGCAGATGCCTGCTGAAGCTCAGCCAGCTTGTCATAAGTGACAAACATTCTGGTACCATCAAAGACCGTCCATTCAAGCAAGGCTGAAGCACTGAAGCTATTGGAGCGTGCTCCGTTCACAATTTGCTCAGGGTTTACTTCTCTGTCAAACAATTGTCTGGAGTCCTGGACTTCGTAGTTTTGACTGGCGATGGCATCCAAAGTAGGTAGAAAACCTGCATTGCCCAGTGTATAATTGTTATCGGCTATATTTTTATTGTTGGTGGCAATCTGAATGCTATAATTTTTTTCAAGTCCCAGCTTTAAAGCCTCTGATAGACGTAGTGTATCGGTGTTCTGCGCTACGGCCTGGAGCCCACCCATCATAAGCAGGACTCCAAGGATGTAGCGGTTAAGTCTGATATTCATTATTCGTTCGCTTGCAGTAGTTGAATGTTTATTTGCGAGAAGGTTCAATTTTAGCTTTGCTAGGCGTCTTACCTGACATATAAGAATAGATAATCGGAATGACTACCAGCGTCAGGATGAGTGAAAACAGCAAGCCTCCGATGATAGCCATACCCATGGGAATACGGCTGGTGGAAGCAGCTCCCAATGCCAGAGCAATAGGTAATGCACCCAGAATGGTAGCCAAACTGGTCATCAGGATAGGTCTGAGGCGAATAGTAGCAGCTTCAATTACCGCATCAAATTTATTCAGGCCTTCTTCTTTGCGCTGGTTGGCAAATTCCACGATCAGGATACCATTTTTGGTTACTATACCGATCAGTACGATGATACCAATCTGGCTAAAGATGTTAAGCGTATGACCAAACAACCAGAGGGTAAGTAGTGCGCCCGTAAGTGCCAGGGGCACGGTAAACATGATGATCAGCGGATCTACAAAGCTTTCAAACTGGGCAGCCAGCACCAGGTAAATTAACACTAACGCTAACCCAAAAGCAAAGTATAAGCTGCCTGAGCTCTCCTGATAATCTTTGGAGGTACCAGAAAGCGCGGTGGAGAAAGAATCATCCAGCACTTCATCGGCAATCTCATCCATGGCGGCGATGCCTTGCCCCAGCGTAACCCCATCTGCCGGCTGAGCAGATACAGTAGCGGCTACATAACGATTGTAACGGTAGAGTTGAGGCGAAGTACTTTGAGTTTCCATATTCACCAGGTTATTCAGCGTGATCAATTCTCCTCTATCATTACTCACACTGATGGAGCTTAAGTCCAAAGGTTCATCCCGGTTAGGGCGGCTGGCCTCTCCAATAATCTGGTATTGCTTACCATCCATAACGAAGTAGTCAAAACGCTGACCACTAAAGAAAAGCTGTATGGTCTCGGCAATATCGCGTACTGATACACCCAAGGCTCTGGCTCTCTCTCTATCAATGGTAACGGCTAATTCCGGCTTATTAAACTTAAGGTCCAGGTCAACCACAGCGAAATCGGGATGTTGAGAGGCTTTATCTACAAAGGTAGGCAGTACTTCTTTCAGCCTTTCCAGATTAGGTGCCTGAATCACATACTGTACAGGCAGACCACTGGATCTACCTACCTCTATGGTTTGTTCCTGTACTACAAAGGTACGGGCAAAATTCATATCACTTACGATGCCGCTAAGCTGCTGAGCAATTTCCTGCTGCGAACGCTCTCTTTCTGCTGGCGGATTAAGGGTAATCCTGAGAAAGGATGAATTTACAGAGTTGCTGGAGCCAAAACCAGGTGAAGTCACCGCAATTAATGATTGTTTTTCCTGAAGCGTATCTGCCACATTCAGGAGTTCCATCACATAGTTATCCATCAACTCAAATGATGTTCCTTCAGGAGCAGTAGAAAACAGGCGGAGGCGGCTTTTGTCTTCCAGTGGAGCCAGTTCGGAGGGTATAATTGCCCCCAGACCGATTATTCCTCCTAGGGAAAGAATCACGATCACGATAGCGGCCCAGCGGTGTCTCATAAAACGAATAAGGAATCTGTTGTATCCGTTGGTCATCCAGTCAAAGAAGCGCTCAGTCACTTTATAAAACTTATTGGTTCTCTCTTTCTTCTTCAAAAGGCGAGAGCTCATCATAGGTGTGAGCGTGAGTGACACAAAAGCTGAGATCAGTACTGAGCCGGCCACGACTACACCAAATTCCCGGAAAAGTCTACCGGTAACACCTTCCAGGAAGATGATAGGCAGGAATACCGCTGCCAAAGTTACTGTAGTGGAGATGATGGCAAAGTAGATCTCGGATGAACCTTCATGGGCGGCTTTTTTGGGAGAAATACCGGATTCTATCTTTTGATAAATATTCTCAAGTACCACGATGGCATCATCCACCACCAGTCCGGTAGCCAGTACAATTCCCAATAGGGTGAGAATGTTGATAGAGAAATCGGCGAAGTACATGATGAAAAAAGCACCGATCAGGGAGATAGGTATGGCAATGGCAGGGATAAGCGTAGTACGCCAGTCGCGCAAAAACATGAAAATCACGATCACTACCAGGCTAAAAGCGATAAGAATAGTCTCTTCCACTTCGGTAATAGCCTTACGAATGGTAAGCGTGGTATCCAAGGCATAGCCAAGCTTGAGGTCGTCGGGAAGTTCTTTTTCAATCTGATCCACCCGCTTATAAAACTCATCAGCGATGGCAATGTAGTTGGCTCCTGGTTGAGGAGTAACGGCCACGCCTACCATCGGAATTTTGTTATTACCTCTCAGCAGGGTACGCTGATTTTCTGCATCCAGTACGGCTTGCCCAATGTCTTTGAACTTGATTACCGCTCCGCCCTCCTCCTTAATGATCATTTCATTGAAGTCTTTCTCGGTTACCAGCCTCCCCAAGGTACGGATGGTGAGGTAGCTGCGGTAGCCTTCAATGTTTCCGGTAGGCAGCTCTACATTTTGTTCTAAAAGCGCATTCCTCACATCCAGTGGTGTAAGCTGATAAGCTTCCAGTTTGGACGGGTCCATTTGTAGACGCATAGCATAGCGTTTATCACCCCATATTCTGATGTTACTAATGCCAGGTATGGTCTGTAGCCTTTCTTTAAAAATATTGGTGGCAACATCCGAAAGCTCCAGCAGGCTTCTTTCATCACTCTGTACTGTGAGCGCCAGAATTGTGGTAGCATCAGCATCGGCTTTGGTCACGATGGGAGGGTCAGCATCGGGAGGGAGGTTACGCCGTGCCTGCGACACCCTGTCCCGCACATCATTAGCGGCAGCTTCCAGGTCTTCGCCCAGCTCAAACTCTACGGTTATGGTACTTCTTCCGTCGGTGCTGATAGAGGAGAGAGAACGTATCCCGCTGATACCATTGATACCTTCTTCCAGAGGCTCAGTGATCTGTGATTCAATTACATCAGCGCTGGCACCGGTGTAATTGGTGCTTACAGAAATAATGGGCGGGTCTACACTGGGATACTCTCTGATACCCAGATAGGTAAAGCCGATCACACCGAAGATAATGATCACGATGGACATTACCGTGGCGAGTACCGGGCGTTCAATACTGATGGATGAGAGGTTCATAGTGGCTATAAGGATATATTGGGTTCTTCTACATTCAGCTCGGAGGCTTCATCTCTTAGTGTTTTGATCTCAATGGACCGTCCATCCTGAATGGACATAAGGCCGGTGAGTATAAGGGTGTCTTTAGGCGCCAGCCCTTCTATAACCTGTACCATATTTTCATTACGTATACCTGTCTTGATCCTCTTGGAAGTGGCTTTGCCATTTTCACTGATAAAAACTTTTTGCCCTTCCATCTCGGTTAATATGGCTTCGGATGGTACTAGTATGGCATCTTCAAAAGTTTTAAGTATGATCTCAATACGGGCAAACGCTCCCGGCTTGAGCGTATTCTCGGGGTTGTTGCTTCTCGCTCTTACCCTTACCGTCCTGGTATTGATATCTATTTTTGAGTCTATGGCATAGACTTTAGCCTGGTAAGTCTCATTGGTATTGGTCACGCTAAAGTTAACCACTGTTCCTTCATGGATTTCGGTGATGTAGCGCTCCGGTACAGAAAATTCTACTTTGATGGGGTCAATCTGTTGCATAGAAGCAATAAGCGTAGTAGGAGAGACATATCCTCCCTCACTTACATTCCGCAGACTAATTACGCCACTGAAGGGCGACACGATATTGGTCTTCTGAATCTGTGTTTCCACCAGCTCAATCTCTGCTTCTATGGTGTTTAGTTGGTTGAGCGTAACATCATATTCGCCCTGGCTGATCGCTTCTATGTCCAGAAGTTTCTGCTGACGGGCTTCTTCGCTTTGCGCCAGTTTTTCCTGCACTTTCAGCTTGTTAAGCTGTGCACTCAGCTCACTGTTGTCAATCTTGGCGAGGAGCTGCCCTTTGGATACCCTGCTGCCTTCCTCAAAATAAATGCCTACAATACGGCCGGAGGTTTCAGGCCTTAGCTCTACTTCTTCATTAGGCAGCAAAGTTCCGGTGGCATAAATCTTATCATCAATTTCCGAAGTCTTAATGATCATCCCCTCCACAGGCATTACTGCATTGGCCCTTGGATTTGGGCTTCCACTACTTTTCTTCTCTTCTTTGGAGCAGGCTTGAATTAGTACGGCCAGCAGCAGGATAATGAAGGTAAGAGAGTTTCCTCGCATCAAGAAAGGCTTTTGTTTCATATTAACTATTAATTTCTTATTCAATTGGGCATATTTATTTGTCACGTTCAACAACCTCAATAAGTTGTGTAGCGGATCAGGCTTCTATTCCTTTTATTGTCAGTATAGTGCTGTGGGAGTAACTAAATTTTTACTAAGCATATTATATTGATGGATGAAATATGAGCTTTAAGCTAAGCTCTCACATTAGCATAACCTTGTTGTATAAACCTGATCGCAAGTTTGTTGAAAATATCAGGTTTTTCAATGTTGCAGACATGGCCGCAATCCTCTATCACCTTCAAAATTGCGTAGGTATGCTCCTTCACGATCTTTTTTACCGGAGGCAGAAACATATAATCTCTTTCCCCCATGATATAAAGCGTGGGTACTGCAATTTCTTTTTCTTTAAAATATTTTAACAGCGGGTTAACTTCATGCGTAAGCTTGAACCACCTCAGAAATTCTTTCTTGTACAGCTTCTTGGCTTCCTCGATAAACAGATTCCGCGAAGGAGCATCATGAGGGTTGGGCATGATGACAAAGGCAAACAGCCGGTAGAGCCACATATAGGGCACAAAACGCTTGAACATATGGCCCAGTAATACCAATAGGCGTGACCGTAAGTTAAGGCGGGTAACGGCACCGCACAAGATCATGGATTTCATATACTGAGGAGCGATCTCGCCTAAAGTACGGATAATAATACTGCCCATAGATACTCCGATATAGTGTGCTTTTTCTATTCCTAAATGTGTGATTACTTCCAGCAGGTCAGTAGTTACATCTCTGAAAGTGTAATTATGCTTCACATAGTCTTCCAGCAGATCTTTGGAGCGGCCATGCCCGCGCAGGTCTACCAGCAGTACATTGAAGTGTTTACGAAACAAACGAAGCTGACGATACCATATTGAAGAACTGCCCCCTGCCCCATGCACAAATACCACCCACTCTCTGTTCTTTCCCTGCTGATAATCTTTGAAGTACAACATTAGATAAATGCTAAAAGAAGCGGTAAAATATTTTATCCGTTACTATGAAACCCAAATTTCTTATCAGAGTTCTAACAAGAGCAGATATTTTTTGATATTTAGCACAATGTAGAGTTTAGCATAAACATTTTAATCAGTGCGCCATGGTGCCTATTGATATTTTATACTAAAGCCTATAATAAATCTACCAATCTCAGGTAGTCTACCATCGTTTTACGAAAGGCTTCCCGTTCGTCTCGGCGGCGCATGAAAGGGATTTTCTGCTCATCATTGAGTACATACAAAGGCCGTTGATCCTGTATACAGCGATAAAGCTGTACAGCCAGCTGAAAATGCTCGGCTTTATCGCTGTTTGCAAACTGAAAAACACCACTGTCTTGTGTTACCGTATCCTGCCACATTATTTTGAGCGTGTCCAGTGATTGGAGATAAGCATTAGGTTCGGTCAGGATATAAGCCTGATCATGCCTCCAGTTGACTACGATGGAAAGGTCAAGTATTGGTCTATCCTCTGCCTCTACCTGCTCCTTGAAATGGTATACATCCAGACCAGCCTCACTCATAACAGTCTTATTATACTGTATGGAACGCACGTTTTTAAAAAACAGCTCGGAGGCATCGGAGGTCGTGAATTTGGCTGATTTTTCATCTACCTCTTTCCGTTTACTTCCATCACAGGACACAATAAGAAAAGGCAGAAGAAGGGTGTACAAACTTAGGAAATGACGCATAGCTAAGGCATAACTTGAGACAATCAAGCTTTGTTCGGATATGAAGCGATGCTTAGGGTTGTGCAGATTTTTGTAATAAGATGCTGCCCATACTTCGGGCATTATATACCACCACATATTTCAGAGGCTCTACCAAGCTATAAGCATGTTGCTGACATAAGGCTTCCAGCATTTGATTACTTAGCAGATAACGTTCGCTTCCATCAGGCAGCAGATATCTTCCGTTTTCTCCCAGGGGTTGGGCATCATTTTCTATCCCGGAAAGCATAGCTGTGCGTATAAAAAGCAAGCCTCCCGGCCTGAGTAAACGATTAAGTTCAGCAAACATTTTCCTGAAGTGGGTATGATCCTGAGCGAAGTGCAATACTGCGCTACTGATAATACCATCAAAACTTTCTGGCGGCAAGGAAATATCTGCCGCATCATCTTCAATAAACTTTTCCGGGTCAAAGTCGGGGTGCAAGGAGCGACCGTACATCCTGAGCATGCGTAGCGCAGCGGTATCCTGATCTATGCCCCAAACGTCATACCCCTGC
This sequence comes from Catalinimonas locisalis, assembly GCF_038039535.1. Lineage (NCBI taxonomy): Bacteria > Pseudomonadati > Bacteroidota > Cytophagia > Cytophagales > Catalimonadaceae > Catalinimonas > Catalinimonas locisalis. The sequence continues at coordinate 247,807 of NZ_JBBPHP010000005.1, forward strand.
CGTATAAAATAGACAAGATTACGACCTTCTCCACAGCCGACGTCCAACAGACGCATCTCAGGAGTAAAGCGTCCCTTCAGAATATGGTCAAGCAGGTAAAGATCAATATTGCCAAGTTGCTGATTCAGTTGCTGATAGTCCATCTCAGGCATTTTTTATAAACATGTGTAGATAATGTAAAAACGAATATAATTTTTTCAATCTGATTTGTAAGGGAATGAGTTGCCAACTACTTTTATACAAACTAAAATGGATTCGTGATGATCAATATGCCTCCCTTTCATTTGGCTTTTCCGGTATCGGATTTAGCAGCAACAAGAAAATTTTACGAACAAACGCTGGGTTGTAGTGTAGGCCGTACTGCTGAGCGCTGGATTGATTTTGATTTTTTCGGTCACCAACTCTCTGCGCATTTACGTCCGGAAGAAGTCGCACAGGCCAGAACCAATGAAGTGGATGGCGATAATGTGCCGGTGCGTCACTTTGGCGCTATATTAAAATGGGAGCAGTGGCATGAGCTCTCCGAAAGGCTTCAAGAGATGGGCATTAGTTTTATCATAGAGCCACATATCCGTTTCAAAGGGCAGGTAGGCGAGCAGGCCACTATGTTTTTGCTGGATCCCAGCGGCAACGCACTGGAGTTTAAGTCATTCAAGGATATGAAGCAGATCTTTGCCAGCTAGCCTTTTGATGAGCAGTGATGAATGATTGATGAAGAATGCAGCTTACGAATTAATCATTCATCATTACTCATTATAATCTACTCATACCTCAGGCTATCCACCGGATTCTGCCGGGCGGCTTTAAAAGTTTGTCCGCTGATAGACAGGAAGGCGATGAGCAATATCAGTAAAGCCGGCAGTACAAACCACCACCAACTGGTATCAACCCGGTAAGCAAAACTTTGCAGCCAGTCGGTGATAAAGTAGTTGGCGATAGGCAGCGCAATGAGGCAGGCAATGCCTATGAGCCTGACATAGTCTTTGGAAAGCAAGACCAGGATGCTGCTGACCGAAGCACCCAATACTTTGCGGATGCCGATCTCCTTGGTACGCTGCTCGCTGGTGAAGATGGCTAGTCCCAGTAACCCCAGGCAGGAGATGAAAATAGCCATGGCTGCAAAGATACGGGAGAGTTTGCCGATCAGTTTCTCACTTTCGTACATAGCTTCCAGCGTATCGTCCAGAAAGTGATAGTCTAATGGATAGCCACTGTATTTTTGGTGGATTCTCTTCAGGGCGGCAAGGGCTTCCTCAGTTTTGCCTGCCTGAGCTTTGACGTATGTAATGTGAGTTCGCTTCGGGGCTAACTGGATGATCAAGGGTTTTATATCTTCGTGCAGAGAGTTAAAATGGAAATTCTCAGCAATACCTACAATCCGTCCCGGCTCTCTCCACATAGAAAATTCTTCCCCTAAAGGATATTCGAAACCAAGGATTTTGACAGCTTCTTCATTCAATATATAAGCAATAGTATCCGATGTAAAGTTACGTGAAAATGATCGCCCCTCCTTAATCCTGATGTCCATAGCTTCTATAAAATCAAAATCTACGACCAATTGTGCTACCCAAAGCGAATGATCAGTGGGCTTTTCTTTCCAGTCCAGGTCACCGGTGGTGCCAAAATCCCGGAAACTGGAGTTGGCCCTGCTGAAATATCGGATACTCGGCTCTTGCAGCACTTCATTCTGGTAAGCCTCAAAGTTTTGTTGTAGTGCCATGTCCATTTCGGCGTAGATGATATTTTCCTGATCCAGCCCCAGATTTTTGTGGCGCACATATTCCATCTGGAAGAAGACCGCCAGCGTTCCGGCCATGAACAGCGTAGAAATGGCAAACTGAAATACCACCAGGGAGCGGCGCAAGGCAGAGGATCCACTTTGTTGCGTAAATCTTCCTTTCAAGACCATAATGGTATGAAACGAGGAAAGAAAAAAGGCAGGGTAGATACCTGAAAGTAAGCCGGTCAGCAATCCGATTCCCAATAAAGATACTATAAAAGTGAAGTTCAAATAATCGGGTTGAATAGCCTTGTTTGTGAGTTCATTAAAAATGGGAAGGATGACAAATACCATGACCAAAGCCAGCAAAAGCGCAATTATCGCTAATAATACGGACTCGCTTAAAAATTGGCGAATCAGTGAAATTTTGCTGGCACCTACTACTTTTCTCACGCCTACTTCTCTGGCCCGTTGGGTAGCGCGTGCCGTGGTGAGGTTGACAAAATTGATACAGGCGGTGAGCAGTACCATGATGGCAACGACGAAGAACAGCCGAATATTATCAATCCTTCCACCTACTGCTTTACCATTTTCAAACTTTGAATAGAGATAGGTGTCGGCTAAGGAAATTAATGAAAGTTGATGCTCCAGTCCTCCCTTTTCTTTGACCACATCGGCAATTTGCTTTTCTACTTCCGAAGGATCAGCCTGATCGTTCAGGAGAATATAGGTAGTCAGGTAGCTGTTTCCCCAGTTTTCATAGTTGTTCCAGAATGGCAATACTGCCTGCATGGGCAGCACAAAATCAAATTGTAAGGTAGAATGCCGGGGGAAATCCTCAAACACTCCCGTCACTGTAAACGGAACTAACTCCCCAGCCTTAAGATGTATTGTTTTTCCGACTGCGTTTTCCTCTCCAAACAACTTATGACTCAGGCTTTCGGAAATCGCGATAGAGAAAGTTTCGGACAGTACGCTTGTAGAATCCCCTTGCACCAGAGGAAAAGTAAAAACCTCAAAAAAATTGGGTGTGGCAAAAACACTCCTTTCTTTTACCGAGATATCGTCAACACTCAGGGGCAATAGTTCTTCGTCAGTGATTTTGACGCTTTGTAAGATAGAGGGGTATTCCTCTGTCAGTGTCTCCCCAAGCACATAGGGAGTGTTGTTCCAGGTATTGATTTCACCTTCCTCATTTATCCGGCTTTGCATTACCTTGAAGATCTGCTCACTGTGGGTATGGAATTGATTGAACTGCAATTCATCATTAATCCACAAAAAGATTAGTATGCTGCAGGCCATTCCGATGGATAGTCCCAGCAGATTGATCATCGTGAAAGCTTTATGCTTCCAAAAATTGCGAAGGGCAATAGTGAGATAGTTCTTAAACATAATGATGAGCGACTAATGAATGACTAATGATTAATGAATCATGACTAACCCATTATCATTCATCCTTCCTCACTATTCAGTAATCATTTTTCATTATCCATTATTCATCATTAATGCTCAAGCTTTTTGCAGGCAGATGTTGCTTTTTTGCAGGGAAAAGCATGCTACTCTCTAAAGTGTCAAGCTTTATTGCGCTATAAATGAATTCCTGAGAGATAATTGATTTTTACACTTGACTTTAAGTTACTGATTTCCAGCCTTTGTACCATGAATAAGTATAACTTACTGTGCAAAGCTTTCCATAATCTTACGCTCAGGAGAAAACGAGGCTTGTCAATATTAACGGGCTCACATTTGCCGCTTATTTGCTCATAGTCCTTCACAGATGGGTATAAATCCCCTGGTAAGGTTCTATATGTTATAAACCAAATTTTATTGTTTTATCCTTAATTCGTATTATTATGACAACAAAAACTAAAGTGACTATTTATGTAGGCCGTGATGGCAGTACCGACAGTTTGTATCTTCGTGATAGTGAAGGACATGCCGGTAAAAATACCATCACAACTGATGTGCAGGCAGGAGATGAAGTAGAATGGGTACTTGGAGAGGGGGTAGATGAGATTACCAATATTTACCCTAAAAGTGGCAGTCAGAATATTTTCAATGGAAGCCCCTTCAGAAAAGCAAATGGTAATTGGGAAGGCACAGTATGTAACTCAGCTACAGGTAGTGAACTGTATTCAATTGATTACAGGATTGGTGCTCAGACTTATTCTGATGATCCAGAACTTAAGGTAAAACCCCCTCGTGATAAATGATACAAAAGATAGTCAGTGTACTTTTTTTGATAGCCTATTTCTCAATAGGCTATTTTAGTTTGTGTCAAGCTCAGGTCTTGGACGAGAGTATTTCTGATAGTTTAATCAATGTAATCTTAACCGAAGAACTTACTGATTCTGCAAAGTACGGCGTGGCTATGGATATCGCTGATTATGCCACTAGTCCTAAAATAGCGCTCAAGTATGCCCAGCAGGCATTGTCTATTGCTGAAGAGCTTCAGCAACATAGATGGCAGGGGGCCGCCAGCTTAAATATAGGACAGGCTTACAAAAAATTAGGTGATAACGAAAAAGCGCTCCTGACCATCTTGGAGAGCATTAAACATTACAAAGTTGCAGGGTCTCAATTAGGCGTTGCATCGGCCTATATCGTTTTGGGTACTGTATATTCACAGCAGGAAAATTTTTCCCAGGCTCAACAATACTATAGACAGGCAATAAGTATCTTCAGAGAAGAGAAAGACACTACCCGACTTGCTACAACTCTATTGAATGCTGGCAAACTACAACATAAATATCTTAAGTATGACTCGGCTTTGTGGTATTACGAAGAAGCTTATAATCTATTTGAAGAGTTAGATTTTGATGTGGGAGTTGCTTATGCATTGGGAAATATAGGGCTAGTCAAAACCTCTCAGGGTAATTATATCATGGGAAGTACCCATCTGAGCGAAGCCATCGCCATGTTAGAAGCTATGGGTGATAATTATGCCATTGCCGAATATCAGCTTTCCTTGTCAGAAATTTATCGTGAGATAGGTGAGGTAGAAAAAGCGCTTGATTATGCGCTGCAAAGTTGGGATATATCCCGGCAGGATGAACTTTTGCAGCAAATGCGTAATGCCAGCCAACTTCTTTCCGAATTGTATGCGCTACAGGGAGATTATCAAAAGGCTTATGAACATCAGTCTACTTACCTGGCTTTGAGAGATAGCATCAATAATGAAGAGGTGATCCGCAATATGGCCGATATGCGCACCGAATTTGAAGTGGAGCAGAAGCAGGCTGAAATTGACTTACTCAACAAATCCAAAGAAAACCAGAGGCTTGTACAGTTCGGGCTTATCTTTTTTACACTTTTGATTATCGTAATTGCTATCATACTTTATCGCTATTACAGTTTGCAAAAAGAAGCAAATCAGCAGCTTGCCCATCAGAAAAATGAATTACACCAAAAGAACCAAGAGCTGGATGCCTTGATCGTGACCCGCGAAAAATTCCTTTCCATTGTCTCGCATGATTTGCGCTCACCGGTCAATGCTTTCCATGGTTTGTCAGGTATTCTCAAAGAATATGTAGAAGAAAAGCAGTATGATTTACTGCCTCAGATGATTACCCATATTGAAAAAACTGCGGTACACCTTTCCGTACTCTTAGACAATCTGCTAAGCTGGGCGGTAAACCAACAGGGAGATATACCCATTAGCCCCGAAGATTTGTCTGTAAAAGAAGTAGCTGATGAAGTAGTGAGAGTGTTTGAGACCATGGCCCTTACCAAAAAAATAGACCTTATAAGCCGTGTGGATAATTCAATTCGTATTTGGGTAGACAGAAACGCTTTTTTTACCATTCTTAGAAACTTAATCAACAACGCGCTAAAATTTACCCCCTCACAAGGTGAAGTAAGCATAGAAGCCTATCAGGAGGGAGATCAGGTATCTGTGCAAGTGCGTGATACAGGTGTAGGCATGTCACATGAAAAAATAGATACTTTGTTTCATCAAAAAGAAGGAGAAAGAACCTGGGGTACTTCAGGAGAGAAAGGACTGGGGATAGGATTGCAATTGGTTTATGAGTTCGTTTCGTTGAGCCAGGGAAGCATTGCTGTGAAAAGCGAAGAAGGAAAAGGCACTACCTTCATGATCATGCTTCCTGCTTATCAGGAGAAGGCAAATGTTTGCAGCTGATCAAGTTAATATTTACAAAGCCTGTATAATCTCTTTCTTGGAAAGTTGAATGCTCCACATGCCCAGAAAGTCAGTGTTTTGAGGGGTATCTCCTCTACCGGGGAGCTTTTTTCTAAGTTCAGGAGTAAGCATCATCGGCTTGGTGTACAGGTAAGTGTCTTCATTGATCTTCTGCACATTGTCATTCACTGCTAAGTCATTTTCCACATTATACCAGTAAGCATCCCACAGTTGCTGCTCCAGTTCGCTCAGTTGAATCTGTATCTCATCCGCATCGGCAGGTACCCAGTGGATCTCTGCATTTCGGGCTTTTGCCAGAGAATCTATCTGGACCAAGGTACGCTCAGTAATAAAACTGTTGAAACCCTCAGTTGCTCCTGCTTCTGACTGATAAAGCTTGATAGCAAGCTCCTGGGCTTGTGAAGCGATATCTTTCCCCTGTTCATAAGCACCCTCAACAATCTCCGCCGGAAGGATACGCTTGATTTCTCTCTGTTCCATTTCTTTATTGATAGCCTCCGGATCAAGTTGCTTTGTACTTGTACCATCACACCCCAAGATGCCCAAAGCCAATACACACAGTATTTTAGCAGATGGAAAAAGACTTCGCACAGGAAAAATATTCATGATGAATATGGTTGTGGTAAAACTATCTTAATAAACCTCTAAAACTACTAAGCAGATTCCATGCAGCAAAAGTTTAAATATCTCTTCTTCTTTTATTCAATTTTTTCCCTCCTTACACTGGCTTGTCAGCAGGAGGAGCAAAGCACTGAAACCTCTCAGCCAATTGACCGTCATGCGCTGGTCAACCGGCACAATGTAAAAATTACGGAACCCGATACCTTAGGTTCGCTTTCCGTAGGCAATGGTGAGTTTGCGTTTACCGTAGATGCCAGCGGACTGCAAACTTTTCCCGAATATTATGAAAACGGAATTTCCTTGGGCACACAATCTCAATGGGGCTGGCATAGTGTGCCCAATACCGGAAACTATACGATTGAAGATGTAGCGGAAGACTTTGAGTCCTGCAATGATCTGGTAGTGCCCTATGCCACTCAGCATGACGAAGGCAGGGCTGGGGAAGCAACGCACTGGCTGCGTACCAATCCCCACCGCCTGCATCTGGGGCTTATCGGACTGGAAATCCTGAAAGAAAATGGTGAAGAAGTAAGTGTAGATGATTTGCAGCAGCTGGATCAGGAGTTGAACCTCTGGACGGGTAAAATTGAAAGCAGTTACGAAGTAGAAGGTGTAGCGGTAAAAGTAGCGCTTTACGGTCACCCCGAAGACGATCAGATTTCAGTAAAGATCAACTCTCCCCTATTGGCACAGGATAGGATGAAGGTACGCTTTCGTTTTCCCTACGGTAACGACTGCCACGTTTGTCCCGGCTACAACTGGCAGCAGCCTGAAGCCCACCAGAGTGAGATCATTGCCAATGAAGCAAACCGTGTACTGCTGGAAAGGACTTTGGACACCACACACTACTATGTGCAGGTGGATTGGGAAGAAGCCGGAGAATTTACGGAGCAGGACGCGCATCATTTCAACCTAAGTGCGGGAGAGGCGCAGGAGACGCTGGCGTTTAGCGTACGCTTTAGCCCGCTTGAAAGCAGTAGCGCATTGGACAATTTTGAAGTTACCCAACAGCAGAGCGAGCAGCAGTGGGAAGCTTACTGGACAGAAGGTGGCGCCATAGATTTCTCGGAATGCACTGACCCCCGAGCTGAAGAACTGGAACGTAGAGTGGTGCTTTCGCAATACCTGACCAAAATTCAGTGTGCGGGTTCGCTGCCTCCGCAGGAGACCGGTCTTACCATGAATAGCTGGTACGGAAAGTTTCACCTGGAAATGCACTGGTGGCATGGCGTACACTTTGCCCTCTGGGATCGTATTAACGAACTAGAAAAGAGCATGCCCTGGTATCCTGAGGTAATGGAAAATGCCCGGGAAACTGCGCAGTGGCAGGGATATGAAGGCGTTCGCTGGCAAAAAATGACCGGTCCCGAAGGAAGAAAAAGCCCTTCCAGCGTGGGTGAGCTTTTAGCCTGGCAGCAGCCCCATCCCATTTACTTTGCTGAGCTGTTCTACCGCCAGAAGCCCGATCAGGAAACGCTGGAGAAGTACAAAGATATTGTATTTGAAACGGCTGAGTTTATGGCTTCTTTTGCCCAGTATAAGGAAGAAGACCAGCACTACCATTTGTGCCATCCCATCATTCCCGCCCAGGAAATCTTTCATGCCGAAGATACCGATGACCCTCCCTTTGAACTGTCGTACTGGCATTATGCTTTATCGGTAGCGCAGGATTGGAGAGAACGTATGGGGCTGGAAAGGAATGAAAAATGGCAGGCCGTGCTTGACCAACTGGCTCCCCTTCCGCTGAAGGACAGCTTGTACTTACCCAATGCCAATGCCGAAGATGCCTATACGGTGGATGAATACCGCCGAGATCATCCTATCGTGATGGGGGCCTACGGTATGCTGCCGGGCGATGATATGGTGGATCCTGAGTTGATGGCCCATACTTTTGATACGATCTTTGAGGAGTGGAACTGGGAGACTACCTGGGGTTGGGACTATCCGATGATGGCGATGAGCGCTGCCCGACTTGACAAACCCGATAAAGCCATTGACGCACTGTTCATGAATGTGCAGAAAAATACTTATCTGGTCAATGGGCATAATTATCAGGACAAACGCCTGAGGCTATATTTGCCGGGCAATGGAGGATTACTTACTGCCGTAGCCATGATGGCTGCCGGATGGGATGGTGCACCCGACACAGCAAATCCCGGTTTCCCTGACGATGGTAGCTGGAACGTCCGCTGGGAAGGGCTCAAGCCTATGCCATAAGAGGTTAAATGTTGAAAGTTAAAAGTTGGAGGTTACGTTTTTAGAGTGAATAATCATCTTCTTAAAACAAATTTTTATGAATACTAAAACTCAGTTTTTTAAGCTTTTCATAGTTTTTATGGGTCTTTCCTTCCTGTGGAGTTGTGCTTCGCAGAAGGAGCAGACCGCACAGCGCGTTTCTCCCTGGTCGCAGTTGGATAGCATCCGAGGCTTGATTCAGGCACCGGAATTTCCTGACCGTGAGTTGATGATCACCGACTATGGCGCAGTAGGAGATGGCAGTACCAAAAACACCGAAGCTTTTCGTCAGGCGATAGAAGAATGTAACGCGCAGGGCGGAGGAACTGTGGTCGTACCGGAGGGAACCTTCCTGACCGGAGCAATTCATCTGCTAAGCAATGTAGAGCTTCACCTGGAAGACAGCGCGACCATCCTCTTCAGCAGGGACACAGCGGATTATCTGCCGATGGTTTTTACCCGCTGGGAAGGCATGGAGCTGATGAATTATTCTCCCTTTATCTATGCCTATGAGCAGGAAAATATAGCAGTAACCGGTAATGGAACACTGGATGGAAATGCCAATAATGAGTACTGGTGGCCCTGGTGCGGCAGCAAAGATTATGGCTGGCAGGAAGGTGTGCCCCGGCAACAGCCTGACCGGGATTCTCTGCATGTGCTGAATGATGAGCAGGTGCCTCCGCAGGAAAGAAAATTTGGCGCGGGACATTACCTGCGTCCTAACTTCATCCAAACCTACAAATGTAAAAATGTACTGCTCTCGGACTTTACCATGATGAACTCTCCCATGTGGAACATTCATCCTGTGCTCAGCGAAAATGTAACCGTAGAAGGTGTAACGGTAAGATCACTGGGGCCGAATAATGATGGCTGCAATCCTGAGTCTTCCAAAAATGTACTGATCAGAAACTGCTACTTTGATACGGGAGACGATTGTATTGCCATCAAATCGGGCCGCAATGCCGATGGTCGCCGAATCAATGTGCCTTCAGAAAATCTGATTATTGAAGATTGCGAAATGAAAGAAGGGCATGGTGGTGTAGTGATTGGTAGTGAAATCTCAGGCGGTGCCCGCAATGTCTTTGCCCAAAACTGCAGCATGGACAGTCCTAATCTGGATCGGGTGCTCAGGATCAAAACCAGCTCTCAGCGGGGCGGGGTGATAGAAAATATCTACATGAGAGATGTACAGGTGGGCACTTTTCGCGAAGCGGCGATCAAGTGTAATATGTTCTATGAGCCTCCCGGAGATTTTATGCCTGTCATTCGTAATATAGAAGTTGAGAATTTACAGGTAAAAGATGGCGGTAAATACGGTGTACTGGTGGCTGCCTACGCGGAATCTCCGGTAGAGAATGTACGCATCATCAACAGCAATATTCAAAGTGTAGACGAACCCTTCCAACTGGAAAATATGAAAGACCTGCACATAACGGATGTGGAGATTAATGGAAAGGTGTATGAAGATACGACGATAGTGAGAATGAATGAGAAATAATGATTAATGAGGAGTGAATAATGGTTAAAAAAGTCACTCATCATGATTCATCACTCATTAATTTACTGTGATAAGTGGAGTAGTCTGGGTTACTGTTTCTCCAAAAGCCTGTAGTTGTAAGCCAAGTTTTTTGGTAAATTGAACAAATGTATCTTCCTGCTCAACTTCTACTGCAACTAATAAACCTCCGCTGGTTTGTGGATCGCAGAGCAGAGCTTTTTGCTCATCTGTAAGTGGGCTGATTTTATCGCTGTAGCTGTCAAAGTTGCGCTGTGTGCCACCGGGCATGCTTTTTTGAGCAATGTATTGCTCTACTACATCAAAGCGGGGTACAAGCTTACTTTCCACAATGGCACTAACACCGCTACCCTCGCAGATTTCGCTAAGATGACCCAGCAGTCCAAAGCCGGTTACGTCAGTCATGGCTTTGACGTATGGAAGTTGGGCAAACTTTTCTCCGGCATTGTTGAGGGTAAGCATGCTGTTTCTGGCAATTGCCAAATCTTGTTCTTTGACAATGCCTTTTTTCTGAGCCGTTGTCAGAATACCTACACCCAGTGGTTTGGTCAGGAATAGCTTACAGCCGGGAATAGCACTGTCATTCTTTTTCAGATGTTCAATTTTGATCCTTCCGGTGACAGCCAGTCCAAAAATCGGTTCGGGAGAGTCAATGCTATGACCACCGGCCAGCATGATACCAGCCTGGGCACAGGCATGCCGGCTGCCTTCCAGCACCTGCTGTGCCACCTCCGCCGGAAGGGTATTGATGGGCCAGCCCAGTATGGCGATAGCCATAATAGGCGTACCGCCCATCGCATAGACATCGCTGATGGCATTGACCGAAGCAATCTGTCCAAAATCAAAAGCATCGTCCACAATGGGCATAAAAAAGTCAGTAGTGCTGATGACTGCCTCGCCATTGCCCATCTCATATACAGCAGCATCATCTTTGGTACTATTGCCTACCAATAATCTTGGATCAGGAGTCTGAGAAAGCTGAGAAACCAGCATGCTTTCCAGTATTTTGGGCGATATTTTGCAGCCGCATCCTGCTCCATGACTATATTGCGTAAGCTTTATCGGTGTAGAAGTCTGTTCCATACTTATGATTGATTTGAGGTTTGCAGCATAATTTGATCTGCCATTTTCTTTACTGCCAAAGCGTTTACAGAAGGATCATCATTACTACAGGTCAAAGCTACAATTTGTTCTGTCGGACGCCTATCCATATTTCTGTGGTAGCTACGGTCATAATAGGTAAGGAGATTATCGGCGACGGCTTCCAGGCGGTTTTCTGCAAGGTCTTCCAGTGCCTGTTGGGTACGCAAACCTCCCAGCCGTTTTTCTATCCTTTGTATGGCCGTAGTTAGTGCTGTTCTGTCCTGCTTTCCATATTCTTTGACTAAACGCTTAATTCGCTCCTCTTTAGGCAGACTCACTTGTATCATGCTAGCGGCTTTCATCTGTTCCCAGAGTTCGTAAGGCAATTGTACGCTTCCAATGCTGAAAGATTCATCTTCCAGCCACACTCGTCTGCCCGGGTCTAATCTACGCCAATGTGCAAAAAGGTTATTATGAAATTGCTCAGTAGTAGGTTGATTGCTTTGTCCTATACCTCCGAAAGATGAGCCTTTATGATGGGCCAGGGCTTCCAGATCAATGACCTGTTCTCCCTGTTTGGCCAATGCCTTTAGTATATCAGTTTTGCCACTGCCGGTTTCACCGCCCACGATGAATAATTGAACAGGCACTTTCAGGCTTTCCAGCGCATGATTGCGATAGGCTTTATAGCCACCTTGTAATGTGCTTACCTCAAGTCCGGCTGTTTTGAGCAGCCAGGCAAAGCTTTCACTGCGCATACCGCCCCGCCAGCAATGTACCAGCACTTTTTTGTCAGGAGCCCTTTGGTAAGCTTCTTCTACAAAAGTACGCATCTTTGGCCCTACCAGGTCCAGGCCTTCCAGCAATGCCTCTTGCCTGCCCACTTGCTTGTAAGTAGTCCCCACAATAGCCCGCTCGCGATTATCAAAGAGAGGAATATTATAGGCTCCGGGAATATGACCGGCAGTAAACTCTGCCGGAGAGCGTACATCTATAACTGGTAGTTGTGCTGATTTTTCCAAAAATACTGCTGCTGAAAGCTTGTTCATATCAATCAATCAAAAAAAAAGAGAAATGCTTCTCTCTCTGCCAAGTTAACAAATATGAGTAGCTTCTGTCCAATTAGTCCGATGTAGTAGTACCGATCATTTCTTCCCGTATCATTTCATCGGGAAGCTTACCTTCGGTACTGGCTACAATCATGGCTACGGAAGCGTCACCCGTTACATTGACTACCGTACGGCACATATCCAGAATACGGTCAGGAGCAAGGATAAGAGCAATCCCCGCAGTAGGTACGCCAATGGCTTCCAATACGATCACCAGCATGACGACACCCGCACCTGGAACGGCTGCGGTACCTATGGAGGCAAGGACGGCGGTTAGTACAATCATCAACTGCTGCCCGATGGATAAGCCTAAACCGAGTGCCTGAGCGATAAATACTGCGGCAACGCCCTGATACAGACTGGTACCATCCATGTTAATGGTGGCACCTAAAGGAAGTACAAAGCTGGCTACCTCTTCGGATACTTCCAGGTCTTTTTCTACCACTTCCATAGTTACGGGTAAGGTAGCAGCACTGGAACTTGTACTGAAGGCCAGTAGCTGGGCAGGCCGTATTGCTTTGAAGAATTTAGAATAGGGGACCTTAGTAAAAATTTTAAATAAGGCGGGGTATACTACTGCGATCATCAGAATTAGCCCGGCAATTACGGTCACACTGTACCAGAGTAATGCGAGCAGTAACTCCAGCGCCTGATCAGGATTATCGCCACCAAGATCCACAATGAGCGAAGCGATTAGCGCAAATACACCATAAGGCGCCAGAATCATAATAAACTCCACGATTTTAATGATAATATCATTGAAGCCATCAAAAAAAGCGATGACGGTGCTGCCTTTTTCTTTGGGTATCTTTAGCAGCGCTATGCCTATGATGAGTGCCAGGAATACCACCTGTAGCATATTGGCATTATCTCCGAAAGACTCAAATACGTTTTGAGGCACTACATCTACCAAAGGTTGGAGCGGTCCGGCATCTTTTACACTTTCTGCTACAGTTTCACGAGCTTCCACATCACCACTGTACAGCGCAATCAGGTTTTCGCGAGTGGATTCGGGAAGCTGCTTGCCTGGCTTCACAATATTGACAAGCACCAAACCGATGGTAACAGCAATGGCGGTAGTCACCAGATAAACGCCGATGGTTTTTCCTCCCATACGGGAAAGCTTAGAGATATCTCCCAGATTGGATATACCTACAATTAATGAAGCCAATACCAGCGGTACGGCAATCATCTTGAGGGCGTTAACGAAAATAGTACCGAATGGCTTAATATATTTGACGGTAAAGCTAGGGTCCCAGCCAAGCTGTATGCTCATGATACCAAATATGAGCCCCAGAACCAGACCGATCAGGATCTGCGTGTGCAAAGGAATTTTTTTCATAAACGAGTCTCTCTGTTAGGATTTTACAGCTAAGCACAAAATCACAAGAAGCCGTAAAAATGCAAAATAAGTAGGGGAAATGCTAACCAATAATATCCGGCTAATATTATTTATGTTATCCAGTGAGTTAGTGTAGTAACGAAAAAGCCCAATCTGTGGGATCGGGCTTAGTAGTAGTAGATATATGCAATTTAGTAGTAGCTAAGTGCGAATAAATCCTGAGCAGGCCATTCCTGCATTTTTTCAAAAGAATTGTGCATGATGTAATTTACCTTACCATTGAAGTACCGACTTCTACGGCTGGTAGTATTAGCCAATACCACCCAGGAGATGCCATTCTCTAACCTCTTCATGATCGCTGAAGTACCGGCAAGTGTGCCTGTGCGCCACCATGTGCCATCGGCAGTAATACCGCGCCATCCATACGGACGGTTACCGCCGTGCTCCGGTTTGATCATGGTAAGCAACGATTCATTGGAAAGTATATCAGGAGTATTTTTGAAGCCATCAATAGCCACCAAGAATTTCAGCAGATCGGTGGGAGTAGCCAACCACCCCCCTGCAGCTGCCAATGCTTCTATATTAAAGCTATAGGTAGTAGAAACTAGCTCTTCAGGGCTGTCCAGCGCCGGACGCATATTGTTATAAGTGAAGTCGTAGTAGGCCACTTCGTTATCAAAGCGGTCTTCCTCAAAATTTTTCGCCAGGCGCATGTTTGTAATACCCAGAGGATACAAAATCTGTTTCTTCACATAATCTTCATAACCTTCACCAGAGGCAGCTTCTATTACTTTTCCTAAAAGGGCATAACCAAAATTAGAGTAATCATAATAGGCACCGGGGCGATAGGGCATATGCTTGGAGAGGATAAACTCAACAATGGTATCCAGGTCGGGGGAAGTAGACCCACCCATCTCTTCAGCAATTTTGTGAGGGATAAACATAGGGTCGCCGTAGGTACGCTTGCTCCAGCCCGAGGTGTGGTTAAGCAGGTGTCTGACTTCTATATTGTAGATCTTTTTATCCTTGATCTTATCGTAGATTCCACCCTTTAATATTCCTTCTTGCCCAAATACTTTATCTTCCAGCTGTAACTTGCCTTCCTCATGCAGTTTCATTACGGCTACAGCGGTAATTAGCTTGGAGATACTGCCAATGCGGAACAGGTGGTAGGGTTGGATTTCCTTTTGCGAATCACTATCGGTATGGCCGAAACCTTTGGCATAAATTAACTGCCCATCTTTAACGATGCCTACCGAGGCCCCAACAATACCCTGACGCCTGATAAAGTTATGCATTGCAGAGTCTACATGAGACAGAGCCTTAAGTTCAGAGTTTTCGTTGGAAAGGTTGGTGACACTTTTAAGCACCTCCATGCTACTGCTACCAAAGGCTTCATGATCGCCATCAGCGATGGTAAAGGGGATTCCTAAGATCAATAGGGTAAAAATAAATCCTGCTACCAGATTACTCATACGTAGTAATTGAAAATTCTGTAAAGGAATTTTTACTGTGCTTAGCATTAAATATTCAGGTTAATAGTCACCAAGCTATACCACTCTGAAGGGCTTTTAGTTCCTAGTAATCGCCAAAACATAGCTTGTAACCTTAAATATGCGGGATAAAAGAACGTATAGCAATAGCTGTATTGGATATGTTCAAAACATTAGTCATTGGGTACAATGCAAATGATTTTTTTTATGAAAAAGTAAAAATTCCTTCCTTTTGATGAAAAAAAGAAAAGCACTGATGAATACGAAAATGTGCGATTCTATACGCCCACTGTTCGCATGCTTACAATATGACAATTCATGACATTTAGTAATGTGTTGGTTATCAGAATTTTAGGCAAAAGGTATGGCTTTGGCATCAGTATGTAGCCTACATCAAAGCTATTAGTACTATGAAAAGATTTTTTGCCTTAATCCTGTTGGCTACCATAAGCAGTAGCCAGATGACATTCGCCCAGCTTTCACCGGTTAAAATCAAAAAGCTAAGCAACAAGCCCATAGTTGAAGCTAAAATCAATGGTAAAAAAGCCTACTTTCTCCTGGATACAGGTTCCGACATCACAGTAATGCACAATGATAAGGCCCAGTATTATGATTTTAAGATTAAGCAAATGGTAAATCCCCAGAAAGTTGCAGGCATTCATGGTAAAGTTAATGACATGAACCGCGCCTATGCGCTTGATCTTCAGTTGGGCGAACTACCCATCAAAACGGCTTTCTTTACCTATGATCTTTCTCCGGTAATCCAAAACATACATAGCAGAACTCTGCTAAGAATCAGTGGAATTATAGGATCAGATGTAATGATCAAGTACGGGTTCGTCATAGACTATAAAGAAGAACTGGTCCATATAGAGAATCCAGGCTCAACTTCAATAGCTCAAGCCAGCATGGCGCAATCTAATTACAGGTAATAATGGCTTTACCAGACTTGCCACCTTTCTGGCTATATTCAACGGCTTTGGCAGCCTGTTCCAGTGGAAAAGTAGCACCGACCTCCAGTTGCATTACTTTATTTTTTGCTAACTGATATAATTCACTACTAAGCCTGGCCTTGGTAGTGGTACTACTCTCTTGCATCCACTGCGACAACCAGAAGCCTTTGACAGTAAGTTCTTTAAAAATCATCAGGCCACCATTAAGTGGAGTAGGTTGTCCGCTGAGTACGCCATAAATAAGCATTTTGCCTCCCTGGCCCATGCAGTTCAACGCCTCCTCACATAGGTCACCCCCTACTGACTCAAAGCAGGCCTGTACACCTTTTCCGTTGGTAAGCGCGTGCACCCTTTCAGTGAGCTTATCCTTTTCGGTATGGATGACAGCCTTTGCTCCTAGCACATGAAGTGCATCTACCTGTTCATCCCGACGTACGGTGCAGATGGTCTTGATGCCCCTCTCTCTGGCAATTCTGATCACTATTTTATTGAGGGCAGAGTAAGCAGCGGTGAGTAGTAGCCAGTCACCTTTTTTCAGATTTACTTCTTCCAGCAAAGCCAGTGCTGTAAAGGGATTTACAAAAAACTGGGCTCCTTCCTCCCAGCTTATATTTTTGGGTAGAGGCATAATGGCTGAAGCCGGAACCACTACATAGTCTGACCAGCTACCCAGCGTGGCGAAGGCCACTCTCATTCCCTTAAAAAGCTCTATACCATCCCCTATGCCCGTACCGATTTTGTCAATTTCTCCGGCACCTTCCATACCTACCGGACTATCAGGAAACTTGGGCTTCAGGCCGTATTGCCCCTGAATAAAGAGTACATCGGCAGGGTTAACCGAGGCAGCTTTCACCCGAATGCCTACCTGCCCGGCTTTTACTTCGGGAGTAGGTATGTCCTTAGTTTCCAGTACATCTTCTGCGGCTCCGCTTTGGTTAAATACAATTTTTTGCATGATAATAGTTAAGCTTCAGGATTAAGTGAAATTTATATTCTTAAGCCGGAACAGATGTTTTTTTCTTGAGAAATTTATATATTCTGCTCCAAGCAAGACTAATACACAACTATGAAAAAGCTAAAGCTGTTACTATTATTTTTTATTTCTACACTTTGTGCATTCGCTCAGGAGAAACAGGCCGAACCTGAAACACTGGAGCCGGGAGCAAAAGCACCGGACTTTAACCTCAAAGGTATTGATGGTCAGATGCACAGCCTTTCTGAGTACGATGATGCTGATGTGCTGGCAATACTTTTTACCTGCAACCACTGTCCCACCGCCCAGGCTTATGAACAGCGCGTGATTGACCTGGTTGACGATTACAAGGATAAAAGCTTCCAACTGATAGGTATTTCTTCTAATGCACCGGATGCTATCAGCCTTTCCGAACTGGGTTATACCGACCTGAGTGATACCTATGAGGAAATGCAGGTACGCGCAGAGGAAATGAATTATAACTTTCCCTATTTATATGATGGAGACGATCAGGCAGCAGCGCTTAAGTATGGCCCGGTAGCTACCCCTCATATCTTCATTTTTGATAAAAATCGTACTCTTAGCTACGTAGGCAGACTGGATGCTTCAGAAAAACCCGGTACCGCTAATGCGGAAGATGCCCGACAGGCTATAGATGAATTGCTGGCGGGAAAAGAAGTTTCTACACCTCAAACCAAAACTTTTGGCTGCTCCATCAAATGGGGATGGAAAGATGAGTGGGTGCAAAAACAACTGGATGCCTGGGCTGAGGAAGAAGTAAGCATTGACCCCATAGGTACAGAGGGTATCCAGCAACTTATTGCCAATGACTCCGATAAGCTGCGCCTGATCAATGTATGGGCAACCTGGTGTGGTCCCTGTGTGATGGAGTTTCCTGAGTTTATTGAGATCAACCGTATGTATCGGGGACGCGATTTTGAGTTTATCTCCATCAGTGCGGACAAGCCTGATAAGCAGGACAAAGCGCTGGCTTTCCTAAAGAAGAAAGAAGCTTCCAACAAAAACTATATCTTTAACAGCGATGACAAGTATGCACTGATTGAGGCTATTGATCCGGAATGGCAAGGCGCTTTACCTTATACAATTCTGGTAGAGCCGGGAGGCAAGATTGTATACAGCCAGCAGGGCACCATTGATCCGTTGGAAATGAAAAAGGCAATCGTGGAAAATCAGTATATTGGGCGTTATTATTAACAAAACTTATCTCCATGCTAAACCATCAATCTATAAAAAACTATCGCTATACACTACCGCTTTTGTATTTCACTGCGATAGTACTTTGGATTTATTTTAGCCGCTTTTTCAATGGGCAGGAAGCCAATCCACTGGTATTGCTATTTTGCCTCCCCTTTTTATTGCAGCTCTGGTTCAGAAGCCGAATGCTAAGCGTTGTATTGCCCATGCTGATGCTTGTATGGTCTGGGTGGATGGCATTAGCATATGCTTCAGAATATGCCCAGGGGACCAACGCTTCTGACAGTTTATTCATCATTCTTGGAGGAAGCTTTGTCTTCTTAAACTTTCTGATGGCGATCTGGATGTTTCCGGCAGAAATGGGAAAAGCCAGACAGGAGAAAAAATAATAATTTTAATAAGACGAGATTAGGATGATAAAGATTATTTCAGAAAGACCGGCCTGAGTCGGTCTTTTTTGTGGGAGGTATAACCAAAATTCAAAATGAAAAAAGTGCAATTTAATATTGATATAGGTAAATTAAAATGTGCATTTTTAGCCTCTGCTTTTGCTACGATCAGCCTGATTTTATGCTCAGGATGCGCAAGTAAAAAGACTGAGCTGGTTTGGGATAAGAATTTTTACCGCATTGGTTCACAGTCATCTCCTCGTGCTTCTGATCTGAATCAGGACGGAGTATTAGACATCGTCATGGGAGCAGGTCAGAATGAGCATCAGTATACGGAACAAGGTGTATTGGCCTTTGATGGGAAGTCTGGTGAGCTACTTTGGCAGCAGGAAACTTCCGATCAGGTGTATGGTTCTGCTACCTTTTGTGACATCAATCAGGATGGCGTGGAAGATGTCTTTATTGGGGGCAGGTCTCCTCATCTCAAAGCTTTGAACGGTAAGAACGGGGAAGTGATCTGGCAGTATAATTATCAGTACGAAGACGATTCTGTGCTGAAATATGCTCGCTTTAATTTTCAGAATAGTGTGTTGGTACCTGATCAGAATCAGGATGGTCTACCTGACTTACTTATTGTTAATGGTGGAAATTCTAAAGCTGAACCTCATTCGGAGAAAGATCGCTATCCGGGAGTACTTATGCTTTTTGATAGTAAAAATGGTAAAATACTGGCAGCAGATACCATGCCTGATGGAAAAGAGGCTTATATGCCTCCATTGGTGTTTTCTTCACCGGATAATAGCAGGCTACAGATCTTATTTGGTACAGGTGGAGAAACGCTTCCAGGCCATTTATATCTTGCTGATTTGTCTGATTTTATGGAAGGCAAGCTTTCCAATGCAAAAATCATCGCTTCAGAAGAGGGACATGGTTTTATAGCACCTCCGGTTTTGGTAGATATTTCTCAGGATGGAATTTATGATATTGTGGCTATCTCGCATGCCAGTACGGTCTTCGCTATTAATGGAAAGGATAATACACTGCTATGGCAGAAAAAACTAGATAATACAGAGTGTAGCAACAGTTTCGCGGTAGGGTATTTTACTGATGATGATATTCCTGACCTGTTTACTTTTGTGAGCAAAGGAGAGTGGCCTGAGAACACCGGCTCCAAACAAGTGATGTTGGATGGTAAAAATGGTGAAATTGTTTATCTGGATTCTATGGGCTGCACAGGTTTCTCTTCTCCAGTAGTTTACGATCTTAATCATGATGGAAGGGATGAAGTCATTATCAGCATCAATGAATATGACTGTGCAGGAGGTTTTACCAAACAGGCTCCTGCTGAAATGCTAACCAAACTCATTGCAATTGACTTTTCTAATCAGTCAGTAAATGTTATTGACCAGGTACAGGGTTTTAAGAATATTTTTACTACTCCCTGGATAGGTGATCTTGACCAGGATGGCTACCTGGATATTGTACACTGCCAGTACTATAGCCCATCTATAGATCTGATTGCATTTATGGGGATGCGGGTCAAACGCATCAGCACTCATATTAAAATAGAGAAGCCCGTTAAATGGGGCGCTTACATGGGATCTGCCGGAGATGGGATATTTACGACTGCTGATATGTAGCAAGAAAAAAGCCCCTGAGTTTCCTCAAAGGCTTTTAAGATTAACTTACCAAATAGACCTATTCACTTCCCCCATCCCACCAGACAGGAGAGGTATAATTATTGTCGTTTGCCTGGTTAAAGTTGGGGTTACTGGCAACTTCTGTAGCCGGATATTGTAGCCTTACTGGGATAGTACCGCCAGTTACGTTTCCTTCATCTGAAGTGAAAGGTACCAGTTGAGGATATCCTGTCCTTCTCCAGTCTGACCAGGCTTCCCACCAGTTGAAGAATTTACTTACCCACATCTGCTCACCAATCATTTCTAAAGCGGGTTTATATTCATCAAATGGATATATTTCCAGATAAGTGTCTACCTCTTCATCTGACACAGTAAGCGAAGGGTCATAGCCACGAGGAAAATCCTGCTTGTTACCCGCATACATCTGCATGGCAGACCTCACACCGGTCTCATAGTGCTCTTCTGCAGTACCGCTGATACCAGAGCCTATACCTCTAATTAAGGCTTCAGCCAGCAAAAACTCTACCTCTGCATGATTCATAATCATGTAAGGGTCATCATCATCCAACATAAGATAATTAATACGTGAGAATGTTTCTTCCAGTACTACTGGTCCACCTTCCATAGCCTCAATGTCTGATACGAAGAAACCATTGGGTAGGCCTCTTTGATCCAAAGGATCTGTATTGATAGGTGTCCATGCAGACGCATCCCAGTTGGCAATTCCTCCACTCAAGATCATAAGTCTGGGATCATCATCGGCAACGCTGTTAGGGTCTTCACCCTTTAAGAAGTCAATCAATGTTTTACTTAAGAAAGACTGATTACCACCATCTCCCGGAAAGAAAGCTCTGGAAATACCATTCTGATCCTGCCACTCACTAGGTCCCAGGTCCATAGGAATCCATACATTATCCTCATTGCTCTCAAATACGCCACCAGCCACTGCTTTGCTCACATATTCGTTGGCCATATTGGGGTCAACATTTGAGATGCGCATGGCAAGCCTAAGCATAAGAGAATAGCCCCATTTTTTCCATTTTGAGATGTCACCTTCATAGATCATATCAGCGGAAGCAAAACCTTGATCAGGGTTAGACGCACTTATACCAGCAGTGGCTTCTTCCAATTCCTTTAATAGATCGGGATAGATAACTGACTGCTCATCGTAAGAAGGAAAAAAGGTTCCTGTGATTCCTTGATTAGCCTCAAAATATGGAATAGCTCCATAGAAATCAGTTAGTCGTTGGAAGCTGAATACTCGGAGGATGCGGGCTGCATTACGCACATTAGTATATTCTCCTGCAGCATATCCCCCTTCATCTGTCTGACGAAGAATCTCTGCGATGTTCTTCAACTGATCATTATAGGTCATATCAAATGGAGCTGCCGAGGTTTCTTCATTATGTTGGTAAAAGTTACCTGCAGCAGATATGCTTCCTGGAGTAGCCAGTTGCTGAATGGCAGTAGAGGCAAGACCGATATTGGTCCTCCAGTCTATATAACGGTTATCTCCGGTTGAACCATTGGATGCTATACCTAGCTCAGCGGCAGTAAACAGATAGTTAAGGTCAATCTCTGTTACTGCTTGTGGATTGATATTCAGGTCTTGAAGCTCCTCAGTATCACATCCTGTTAAGGCAGCGAGCATGACCGAAGCACTTAATACGAATTTATTGATATATTTCATTGTCTTCATTTTTAGTGTTTAGAATGCTACCCTTAGGTTAAATCCGTAGCTCCTGGTCCTAGGCATACCGAAGTAGTCTAGCCCCTGACCGTTGCTGTTAGAGTAGGTAGATTCGGGGTCAATATTCTCTGTGTTCTTGTACAAGATAGCAAGGTTTCTTGCTACAAAAGACAGGCTTAGACTACGGAAAGGCATGTTTTCCAGCATACTTGCAGGAAAATTATAGCCAAAAGTAAGCTGTCTTAGCTTAGCAAAAGAAGCATCATACACAAAATGATCCTGTACTCTGTTACCCATCTGGTTCCAGTAGTTCTGGGCTTCATTAGGTGTAAGCGTTCTGGTAAACGGTTCATAGATAGGATCACCACTCTCAGTAGTACCATTCTGGGCAACACCAGTTACAGTAATAGCTTCCTGCCCTTCACGACCTAAGATAGTCTGTTTATGTAAACCTGCCTGGGTCATACGAACGTTGGTACCAGAATAAATATCGCCACCCATTTTAAAGTCTATCAAGGCGCTGAGGTTGAAATTTTTGAAAGTAAAAGAGTTATTAATACCTCCGGTAAAATCAGGTACTCCATTACCAATAATCTCATATCCATCTGACTGTATAGGAGCTCCATTGTTAGGGTCAAATACAAGCTGTCCATCAGGCGAGCGTTTTTGTACCAGTCCGGTAAGTACACCAAAAGGCTGACCTACGATATGTTTGACAAAGACAGTCCTTGTTCTTGGCTCTTCTACAATCAGCTCATCATTACCTTCAATCAGGGAGATTACTTTGTTATTGTTTTTAGCAAAGTTTAGTGATACATCCCAGGTTAAAGGTCCCTGTATAGGAGTACCGGTCAGTAAGAATTCAATGCCCTTATTTTCAAGCTCACCCACATTCACTACAGTAGACCCAAAGCCGGAAGCTCTGGAGATAGTAGCATTCAGGATATCATCAGTGGTTCTCTGATTATAGTAAGTGAAGTCTAATCCCAAACGATTATCCAGGAAGCGGACATCCATACCTATTTCATATTCTGTAGAGGTAAGTGGCAGCAATCCTGGATTTGGAATGGAGCCATTCTGCCCACCGGCAGAAGAGAAGGAGGCCATAGTATAGCCTAAGTGCGCCTGCTTGAGCGAGTAAGTAAGTAAAGTATTGTAAGGACCTACGGTTACATTACCCACCTGTGCCCATGAAGCTCTAACCTTACCAAAGCTCAGCCAGTTAGGTAACTCGTCTAAAGCATCTGAGAAAACAAAGCTACCGCTGATAGAAGGATATAAAATGCTATTATTTTCAGGGTTCAAGACAGAGAACCAGTCATTTCTTACTGTTCCTGTTAGGAATAGAATACCATCATAGCTCAATTCTGCTGAACCAAATAAGGAGTTGATGCCCGATTCTGAGAAACCATATCCAAAGTTCTGAGTCACGGTATTGGTAATGGCTTCAAAGAATGGTACATTAAATCCGTTACCACTAGCTGCGATACGCTCACTGCTACGACGCATACGGTTAGCTCCGACAAATGCGTTTACATTAAATTTACCAAATTCTTTGTCAAAGCCCATCATCCATTCCATGTTGATTTCGCGAACGCGATCTTCTGCTTCGGTTAGTGAACCTCCCCGCTGATAACCGGTACCCTGAGGTACTAAGTCTGTTTCTCTGCGGGTATACCAGTCCATACCCACTCGGGCTTGTACCCAGAGGAAATCCAGTACATCATAACGCAAAGTAGCTGAAGGGAGCAAGCGGTCTCTCCAGTCATCATTGTTAAACTGATAAGCAGTCCAGTAAGGGTTTTGATGCCAGTTGTTATTAGCCTGCTGGTACTCTTCACCTACACTTTTTCCCCATATGCTTAGGCTGGCCGGATCTGCGGTAGGAGGAATAGCTCCTGGCTTTTCAGGGTCACCATAGTAATCCCTTACATTAATATTGGCAGGAATGTAGTACATTGACAGTATACCGTTGGCAGGTGAGTCTGACAGGTAGGGACGATTATTCGCATATTCATGAGAATACAGAATTCTGGAAGTTAAAGTGAGGCGTTCTCCAAATTTGGAATTAGTGGCCAAAGTCACATTTTGACGGTTGAAACCGGAGTTGGGCACAATAGATTCATTTCTTAGGTCAGATATTGATAGCCTGAAGTTTTGAGTTTCGCTACCTCCGGTGAATGAAATGGTATTGGTAAGGGTATAACCAGTCTGGAAATAACGCTCCCAGTTATCGCCCGCATCAGTATATGGGCGGGTAACCCCATCAAAATGGATAGAATTAGCTACGCTGCCTAGGCGTGGGCCCCATGAGCTTGTACCCCAACTATACGCTTCTTGCTGAGTACGAGGTGCTACTGCTATACGAGGCGACTCAGGATCGTTAGGGTCGGAAGCAGCATATCCTCCCTGGCCATATTCTCGTTGGAAGTCTCTCTGATCATTATATTGCTCAAAGACAAAGTTTGAGTTAAACTCTATGCCAATACCTTTCCTGGCTGAACCCTTTTTGGTCACAATATTAATAACTCCATTAGCTGCCCTTGCTCCGTAGAGTGCGGCAGCACTGGCTCCTTTCAGCACTGAAATAGAGGCAATGTCATCGGGGTTGATACTGGACATACCATCTCCTTCATCGCGGCCACCCCAGATACCTGCCTGACCAAAGCCAGAGTTGTCCATAGGGACACCATCTACTACATACAGCGGCTGGTTGTTTCCCTGGAGAGATTTATTACCACGGATAATCACACGGGTAGACCCTGCCGGGCCGGAAGCTATGTTACTAACGTTTACCCCGGCTACTCTTCCTGCCAGCGCATTGGCTACGTTGATTTCGCGGGCCTCGGTAAGATTAGAACCGTCCACTTCGGTAATAGAATATCCCAGCGCTTTCTTTTCTCGCTCTACACCCAGTGCAGTTACTACCACTTCTTGCAAAGACTGTACATCGGCTGCCATCTGTACATTGATAGTAGATTGGTTACCCACTGTGATTTCTTGTGTAGAATAACCAATAGAAGAAAATGTAAGTATAGCGTTATCTCCTGAAACGGATATACTGTAATTTCCATCTATATCAGAAACTGTTCCTGTAGTGGTTCCTTTGACCAATACATTCACTCCCGGTAAGGGACCATTATCTTCTGAGTCTATTATCCTTCCGGTGATCTGCCTTTGCGCCATCGCATAAGTGACGCTGGCAATCATTAGCGTTAAAATGAGTAATTGTTTTTTCATTTGAGGTAGATTTTGGTTGTTGTATGCAATAGCATGATTAAAGAGGATGGTGTAATTGCAATTCTCATAAATTGAATAGTTTTAGGTAGATATTAATAGGAAATGCATAATTAATTTAGACATTATTATAATATTCTCAAATAATTTGAAGGTAATATTCAATTGGAAAAAGAATCAAAGGTGGGTATCTCAAAAGCATGAAAAAAATAGTATGAAGAGAAGGTGGTTTCAGAAAAAAAAATATTTCCTTTTTATCAAAAGAAGTGCCTTGAGATGATAAAGAGCTATAAAATCTTTTTCATTTAATATGCAAATGAGTAATTTTTAGAAGCTTGCAAAAGAGTGGTTTTTATATGAAAGCTAAACATATAAAACTAAGTTTTAGGCTATTTATGAAATAGCCCTAGCTTCTTTAAAAGTAGTTGTTTAATTATGATTACTGTTGAGGTAAACAAAACGCTATCTACCGGAAATATCCTCTGGAAAAAGGGATAGCTTACTGAGGACAAAATGTCCAATAGCTCTCCCTTCCACCACGCCATCTTCTATCGCATCGCGAAAGTGAATACCCCCGTAAAGTCTTGAAATTGCTGCTTCCTCAGCTGCCTGGTAGAAGGAAGTGAATGAGCGTACCGGCAAGCCAAAGTAAACTTCCGAATCATCGTCAAATGAAAAATTGTCACCTAGTAATCCGGTAAGAATAACGGCAGCAGCGCTGGAAGCTACGCTATGGCCGCTAGTGTATTCCGGGAAAGGAGGTGTTTGCAAAACTGGCTTCCAACGCTGATCAATGTAGCGATTGATCACTGTCTCCGGGCGGATACGATCGCTGCGGTATTTTTCGTGCCAGCAGCTGATAAAAGCATCGTGAAGGGTAAGTGCTACCAGGGCATGGGTTAGCACGGCTTTATCAAAAGAGATATCTGCATTTTCACAGGCAATACCCGTAATGCCCATCCAGTGCCCGCCAGGTGTAATTTTCTTTAGCCCGATAGCCATATGTCCGGTAAATTTTACCGCGAAGGGATTACAATCCCAGAAGTTGGCTATCTCTTCTCTTTCTTCGTTCAGATTATTCACCGTTTCATACACTTCCATGGTTTGTTGATAGAAGCTACTGCTGCTATCCAGGCTAAAGGGAGCAGGTGGGGGAGGCATAAATTGGTTAGCAGAATCCATGAAAAAGGTACGGATATGCATCCAGTTGGGCTCAATAGCTTCAATATACGCTGGCGGAGTGGGATACCAACTGCCTTCCTTTTGTGCTGGTGCATAGCGGGTGTAGGTGCTCAGTTTACCATAACCATCCGTTTTGGCGTAGGCTAGTACCTGCTGTGCGATAGCTTCAGCGTAACTAACATTCGCTGCCGAAGCTTTATTGGATAGCTTGTACTTCTTTTGGTAGGCATCAATATAAGCATCCTGCTTTTGCTGGAGCATATAGCCTGAAGGAAGAATTTTCTTACCCAACTCCAGCATGGCATAAGTAGCCGAAAATACCTTGTCCAGCGATTTGGGGGCAGGCACAGCTGTAAAATCCGGCCTTTCTTTGAACTTATCACTCAGCCTGGGAGGTGTTTCATTATTGGCTTCTACTACTTGGTAAGCGGCCAACATAGCGTAGGCGTAAAAACGACTGGCAGCCGGAGGATTAATCACATCATGCAGCATGACGGAAGAAATCTCAAACACCTGGTCAGTGAAATCTTTGATCTGGGCTTTGCGTACTTCCTCCTCATCAGGTGGAGCAATGGCAAAAACTGAGGTAAATAAGAAACTGAGGATAAAACTTAAGCGCATCAATCTCATGGCTGAGTCAGTTTGTAGGATTCAATCCCACTGTTGTTAATGCCTATCAATAGATAGGTGTCATTTTTAATCTGTATGCTTTCAAAAGATTTCACATCTCCTTTCAGGTCAAGTCCCGATTTGGTTTGCGGTATATAGGTAAAATTTCCCTTTCCATCACCTTCAAAAAGTTGTCCGTAGTTGGCATCCATTACTCCCATCCTGATCCTGATGGCACTCTGGTTACCTGCCAGGATCAAGTCCAGATTACCATCATTATTATAGTCTAGCGTAGTCATGGCGTATACCGGAGCAAATTGTGCTTCTTTGGGGAGTTTACGAGGGATAAATTTGCCATTCGCATTTTCCAGATACATAGTTTCTAAAGTCTCGGCAGTCAGTGTCTTTGCACCTTTCAGTTCTTGTCCCGAGAAAATATCCTCCAGCTGGGCATTGGCATAATCAGCATAGGTGGTATACTTCTGGCGCATGCTGTAAATCTGATCCAGTAACTCTCCCCGGCTGGCAAAAGGGTAAGGTTTGCCCTGGATGTAGTAAGTGAGAATTGGGTCAATGGAGCCATTCCCATCAAAATCATTGTAAACCATGCGCAATGGTTCTTTGGGGCTCACCTTAAGCTGAGAGTTCAGGCCAAAGTTTGCGGCTACAATGTCTAAGTCTCCATCGTTGTCAAAATCTGCCAGTCTAAGTTTATTCCAAAGTCCGCTAAGCGGTCTGTCAAAATACTGCTCGGTAGCATCCTCAAAGCCCTTTTCTCCACGATTGATAAAAACTTTGATAGGCATATATTCTCCAACAACAATCAGATCTTCCATCCCATCGCTGTTCAGGTCAGCCCAGGCAGCATCGGTTGTCATACCTACCCTGGAAAGCCCGGAAGCCTTGCTGTCAGTGATATTGCTAAAGTGAGGTTTTCCATCCTGACCTACTCCTTCATTTTCCAGCAAAAAGCTTTGAGGTGTCATGGGATACTGACCGGGAATGACTCTTCCGCCTACAAACAGATCCATATCACCATCCTGATCATAATCGGCAGGTACTACGCAGGATTTACTGACCATCATAGGAGGTAGCGTGCCTTCTGAAACTTCAAAATTGCCCTGTCCATCATTTAGGTAAAGAATGTCCTGCAGTACGAGATCCTGCGGGTGAAAATCCTGATAACCACCGCTGGCAACGTACAGGTCCTGATCTCCATCGCCATCCGCATCAAAAAACACAGCATCGGCATCGGTATTGACCATATCTGTGCTGCTGAACTTCTGCTTAGCCTCCTGGTATTGACCGTCCGAGGAAAGAGTATAGATTTTTCCAAAACTCCCTTTTGCTCCCCCTATAAAAATATCCGGTAGTTGATCCTGGTTAATATCTGCTATCGTCATGGTAGGCCCACAAGTAGTCAGCATATTCATTATGAGAGGCTGCCGCTTAAAATCATTGTAAGCATACTCCTGATGCTGGTAAGGAATCAAAGGAGGAGTTTTCTGGAATAAACAAGTAGCGTCTTTAGCAGATGCCATGCTAGGCTTCTCATTACCTTCCTCCTTGATAGTCAGTAATTGGTCAACTTCTACATCTCTGAGGGTTTGAAGGCTGCCCGATAGCCAGTGAATCTGAATAGAATCTACTTTTTCGGTATCACCCAGGCCAAAATGGATACGGCGGCTCATAGAGGATTGAAAGCCCCGGGTAGGCATAAGCTCAAAAAATTGTACTCCCTTTTCCGTATATATTTTTAGCTTAGCTCCCAGTGCGGAAAGTTCTTTGCCTTCCAGACTTACAGCCAGATAATGTTGCTCAGGATGCTGATCACGGCTGAGATTTTTGTGCAAAAAAGCTCGCTCATTCAGGTTGTTCACCACCAGGTCCAGGTCACCGTCATTGTCCAGGTCACCGTAAGCTGCTCCGTTGGAAAAAGTTTTGTCCTCAAAGCCCCAGGCTTCGCTTTTATCAGTGAAGTTCAACTCTCCCTGATTTTTAAAGATATAGTTATGCACCGGAGTGGAAGTCATACTGGTGACTAACTGAAAAGTATCCGCCTTTTCTTCATTGACTGCCTTCTGGAAAAAATAATCACCTTTATATTTCAGAAAGTCGCGATTGGTATAGTCGCGGTAGTAGCCATTGGTAATGAAAAGATCTTTCCAGCTATCATTGTCAAAGTCAGCAAAAAGCGATGACCAACTCCAGTCGGTATTGGATATACCCGCCAACTGGCCTACCTCACTGAAGGTGCCATTGGCATTATTCACATGCAGCATATTGCGCATGTTCTGATGATAGAAGCCGTTCATTACCATCAGAGCATAATGCTCGTAATTATCCGGACCATACAATAATTTCTGCCGCTCATTATCTTCGGGCAGCATGTCCAAAGTATAGATGTCAGGCTCTCCATCATTGTTCATGTCCACAATGTCGGAACCCATAGAGAAGTAAGAGATATGCTGAAAATACTCTGTCATCTGATCAATAAAACTCCCATCCTGCTGGTTGATGTACAGATAATCAGGCTCAATGTAATCATTGGATACGTAAATATCCTGCCAGCCATCTCCATTAACGTCAGCAATAGCAATGCCCAGTCCAAAGCCCAGCGGGCTGCCTTTGATACCGGCTTTTTCACTGATGTCTACAAAATGTCCATTTACATTTTCATACAGTTTATCACCAGCCAGCGGATGACGGGTATCGCGGACATCATTGTATTCTACTTCATAAATAACGGTAGTGTTATGGTTTAGGAGATACATATCCAGGTCACCATCTTTATCAAAATCAAAGAAGGCAGCCTGTGTACTGTTGGAAGGATCATCCAGGCCATACTCAGCAGCTTTTTCTGCAAACTCTCCATTACCCTGATTAATATAGAGTTCATTACGACGAGCTGCTTCATCCTGCCAACCGGAGTAACATACATATATGTCCAGCAGCCCATCGTTGTTGATATCCACCATGCTAACGCCGGTGCTCCATGCATCCTTCTTTCCTTCTACTTTGGCTGATTTGCTGATGTCTTTAAACTTGAGGTCACCCTGATTAAGGTAGAGGGCATTTTTCCCCATGTTGGCCGTAAAGAATATCTCTTCCAGTCCGTCATTATTGATATCTCCAATGGCTACACCTCCTCCGTTATAAAAATACTCGTAAGTGAGTATATTATGCTTCTCATCTTCCTGTAACTGATTTTTAAAATTAATGCCTGACCTGGAGGAAGATAAAAGCTCAAATAGCGGTTTCTCCTGCGCGAAAATATTGAGTGGCAGGCTAATCCCTCCTAGTGATAGGCATAATACAAAAGGCCAGTAGAGGGGGGGAGATGGTAAAATCTTTCTCATAAATCTCAGGCTTTGGGTCATGTTTAGAGAATAAACTAGAGAGTACATGCTGGTCAGTAATGCTTAAGTAAGCAAAAATCAGCTTTTCCCACAGACTCTGCGTTATTTCTCTCCTTCATAAGCTCATGGTTTAATCTCCGCGAAACCAAGGGTTTGCAGCCATTGTGGCTAGCTGTTACCATTTTTAGTATTCAAAAGAAGTGAATCTTTGAACAAATAAATTCCTTTAACAGAGAAATTTAGAGAAATACTGAAAATAAGCAAAATATTTACCCGAAATATGCAGTAGTGATAAATACCTGACGGTTAATAAGGTTGGCTCTACTCTACTTAGCCGTAGATTTCGTTTAGAACTCCTGCTAACCTTACCCCTGCCTGAAGCAATTGCTCTTCTACTATGGGGTAATTAATATAAGAATATTCGTAGCCCAGATGATTATTCTCCGGCAAATCATAGACAGTCGGGCGTAAATCCATAGATTCTTGCAGCCACTGCTCAGGTGGGGCCGATTGCCATTGCTCAATTAACCTCTCTGTAGCTCTGCGGTTAAGGTGTTGTGCCAGTTCGGTGTAGCTGAGCTGTTTGCCGTTGATCATATCACTATCCCATACCCGGTGCAGGTTGGAAGATTCGCCCATCCACTCTACTCTTACGTCGTTTCCCCCTCTGTCTTCTCCGGTGCCTACATGCAAAGGCTGATGGAGGTCTCCCACCAGGTGCACCAGCATTTTGAGGTATTCTTCTTCCTGCTGTCTAGAAATGGTATCGCTTTTCAATCCTGCAATGATTTGCTGTACTACCGCATAAGCATCGCCGCTGGCTTCCTGCATGCTTTTGTCGTACTGCTGTCCATCAGGGATGGTTACCCAATGCCAGGTGTAAGTATGGTCGTAGGCATCATCAGAACGGATTTCATCCATCCAGGTGCTGACCATTGCCAGAGAGTTTGGTCCCAGAATCTGGTTGATTTTCTTCGCCGCCCGCTTATTCAGATGCCACTCGGCGATCTGTCCGATTACCCGGTGACCAATTTGTCCCCAACCAAAAGCGGGTGAATATAGACTTACAAAAAGAGAAAAGAATAGGATGATAAAACCTCTAAGCATGCGCATCTTTTTTGCTGCAAACTTAAAGAATAAATATGAGTCATGGGTAAAAGGATGGTTAAGTTGTTGTTAAACACGCTCTTCGTTTTCATTCAACTTTTAGGAGGTATAAGGAAAGTAAAAAAGCACATGAATTTACTCATGTGCCTGAATCTTATGCAAAAAACATTTTGAGCGGACGCAGCAGTTTTTAACGAGTTTTGTTTACCTCAATAGAGGGTGCGACACCGGTAAAAACTTCTATTTTTGTGTCTTTCATCCATACTTTACCAGCCTCATTGAGCAGAACACCATAAGAAATAACATCACTCTCCGGATCTACCTCTAAGGTAATAGAGTAGTCCTTCCAGTCCTGTGTGTTTTTAATAGCATGGCGGATCATGTTCTCATAGGCGTAGATCTCATTGGTTTTGGAGTCGGCTACTCGCATCCAGAGTCCAACCCAGCCTTTAATATCCTCTGTTTTGACAGAAGCTGTAAACTTTACCTTTTTTCCCTTGAAAGGCTTAGAAGAAATGTTTTTCATGATGGTTCCCCATCCTTTTACACTTTCTTGGTTGGAACGTAAATGGAGTACTTGTTTTTTCTCAATATTCTGGGTGATAAAGTCATAGGCATAGGCTTTATCACCATTTTTATACCAGTCTAATTCACTATTATCCCCATTAAGAGGGACATGGATAAAACCGGTTAAAAGAAAAAATATGGTGATTAATGTAAATAACTTCATGGCATACATATTTTAGGGTTAACCCTGGCTGTTGTTGATACTGCTTCATGTAGGTCTTATGCAATACATATCACCTGAAGGAATAGGACAATTTATTATTAAGAAAGTATGGTATGTTTCATAAAGACCTTCAGGCTCTATTACAGTAAGCGACTCATAACTACTAATTTATTGGTACATAGCTTATTAAGGTATGATGGAATATACAAAAAATTGCTTTTGATGTCTATTTTTCTCCTTTTTTAATAGAGAGGGAGACTTGCATGTTGGATAAGGTTAAAATATCACTGTCAACGATTTTTGTCCATTTTATCTCTTGTATTCATAATGATACAAGCTCTTTTAGATACATGATCTTATATTTAGAACGCTTTATTCTCAGCTTGGATATCCTAAGGAGTAGATTTTTTTGAGAAAACTTTAGTATAGAGGCTTATCAAAACAGTCTTTTTTTAAAGGTCTTCTATTTTCCATACAGCCATGCTCTTATCCTGAAAAGCGCCTTCCATCTCACTACATTTTTCATTGAGTAGCTCAAGAGGAGGTGGAAAATTGAAAGGAGGCAGGCAAAAATTAAGCGGGCGCCAGCCGCCGGTTACTATATCTTTATTCTGATCTTCCATAGGAAAATGGGTAGTCATCAGGTAGTTCATGCCGCTAGCTTTAATATTTGCCAGCGCAGAGGCTATATCATGATTGGAAAAATGTACCAGACAGTCGCGGCAAAAAAGTAAATCTACCTGGGGCAACGTGTCTTTGATCAGGTCTTTGTGTACAAACTGCCTACTCTCGTTTCCATAACGGTTTTGGTTGTATTGAATAAGCTGGGGGACGATGTCTGCACCAGTGTACATGATCTCCTGTAGATCCACCGTTTGCATCCAGTGAAAATCACCACAGGGCAGGTCTAGCATACTTCGTATGTTAAGCTTGCGGAGCAGAGGGGCTAATTCTGATCTCAGTACCAGCGTCTGCTCATTTGTAGAGCCCTCACCTGAAACAGAGTCGTGGGTATGTATATTCCAGGTATTTTGCTCATAAATATCCTGAAATACCTCTCTTGCGGGTTTTCCTTGGTACTGCTGCCCATTGGCGTAGGGGTATAGTTGATCTCTGTCTGACATAGCAAATTGATTAATAGTTAACGAGAGCTAAAAATAAAGAAATAACACTAAAGAGATTGAGTAAATATGAGCTGTTGGTAGTATTAGTTACTTGCATAGACAGTCTGATTTTCTGAAAAATTGATAAATAACCTTATATCAAATTTACTCTTTTTGTAGGGTTAACAAATCATCATTGTTCTCTGCAATATCTTTAATAGAGTTTAGATGTTGTACTGACAATTTACTTCGTTTGACCGTGATGCTAAATTGCTTTTCTTTGACCACTTCTCTTTTTGAATGGTAACCGTATTTTTTGTGTCCCTGAAAATCTGAAACCTACCTTTTCTTCGTAAGTGGCTAAACTATCAAACACAAATTAAATACGACCATTTTATGCTTTTCAGGCAGTTTATTGATAAACAACTTCGCTACAATTTTTATTTCTACAGAAGGTTAAGAGCCATTCAGGCGCAGGAAAATAAGACAGATAAAGACCTCCTGGAACTACAAAACCACAAATTTCTGACTTTACTCAAGAGAGCCTACCAATTTTCTCCATTTTACCGCAATTTGTACGACAGGTACGGAGTTAATATTGCCCAAATTCAGTCTGTCAAGGATATTGACTGCCTTCCTCAGATCAGTAAAACAGATGTGAGAGATCATATGGATCAGATTTTTATCGGAAGAAAATTTGACCGTATCTCTGCTTATACTAGCGGGACTACCGGAAACCCTACGCAAGTCTATCGTGACTATGCTTCAATTATTGAAGAAGGAGCTTACCAGTGGGCATACAGAATGAATCTAGGGCATGAGCCAGGTATGCGAACTGTAGTACTCAGGGGTAACCTGCACCGAAATCGTAAGGAACGATTCAATCGCTTCACCAATACTTTAGCGCTTTCCAGCTATCATCTCAATATTAAAAATGCGCAATGGTACTATCAAAAAATCAGTGATTTTAAGCCTAATGCAATTCTTGCTTATCCCAGCTCAGTAGAGAGTTTAGCCAATCTCTTTACATTGCTAGACCGGTCTTTATCCATTCCTTTTATTTTTACTTCTTCAGAGACTTTATACGGACATCAAAGAAGAAAAATTGAGGGAGTTTTCAATACAAAAATAGCGGATTGGTATGGTAATGCGGAAAGGACAATCGCGCTTAGACAAAGAGAGGATCACTTGTATGAGGAAATCCCAACCTATTCGGTCAACCGCTTTTATGAGGACTATGTATTGAGTACCAGTCTCATCAATAGCAGCTTTCCACTTATCAATTATAGAGTGGACGATACTATTCAAGTTCATCCCCAATCTTTAGCAAAAAAAAGAGGAAAAAGGTTAATCAGCCGCATACAGGGGCGTAGTGATGATATACTTGTACTTCCCGATGGTACCAGAATCGGGTTACTCTGGGGAGCATTTGATCGTATTCCTCACCTGCTTTTGGCTCAGATAGTTCAAAATGACATCACTAACTTTAAGGTAAATATTGTGGTGAGTAAAAAGTTTAGTCTTGAGGATGAACGTTTTCTGGAAGAAAAACTAAAAGAGTTTGTAGGGCATCAGGCCTTATTTACGATTCATAAAGTGGAAGAAAAGGATATCATCAAAAGTAAAGCAGGTAAATACAAATTGGTTGTCAATCAATTTCTTAAGAACGAAAACGCTCCTAATCAAGTGTTGGAAGTGTAGCAATAGCTAATTTGGGCACCCCATTTTTTACTGTGAATCTGCATATTTGCCCATTATGCCCTATATTGAGCTTTCCAAATTTTTATAAGCATAACACCAATTTTTATGGCTAAAATTCTCGTTTCATATCGTCTACCAGAAGCAGGCTTGCAGGTTCTTCGCGAAAAGCACACGCTGATTACTCCCGAAGGGCTTAAGTTTAGTAGGGAAGAAATCATGGAGCAAATAGGCGATTGTGATGCTCTGCTGGCTGCCAGCCTGAAAGTAGATCGCGGCATCATGGATAGAGGTAGTAAGCTGGGCATCATAGCCAACTACGGAGCAGGCGTTGACAAGATAGACTTAGCCTATGCAAAAGAGAAAGGCATAGTCGTAACCAACACACCTACAGCAGTAACTGAAGCCACGGCTGAACTGGCTTTTGGTCTTATTCATACTTTATTGCGCAGAATCAACGAATGCGATCGTCGTCTGCGTAATGACCCTGACTTTCTGTGGGGGATGATGCGGGAGCACATAGGGCATAGCCTTTATGGCAAAACCCTGGGTATAGTGGGACTGGGAAAAATCGGAAGAGCAGTGGCACGCAGGGCACTGGCAGCACGCATGAAAATTCTTTACCATAATCGTCGCCCTATATTCAATAAATTTGAACAGGAAAGTGGGGCCACTTACACTTCTCTGGAAGAACTCCTGCAACAGTCCGACATCGTATCCTTACACACACCACTTACGGATTCTACCCGTCATCTAATTGGACCTCATCAGTTGAGTATCATGAAAGACAGTGCTTTTCTGATTAATACGGCGCGTGGAGCAGTGGTAGATGAATCTGCCCTCATCAGTTATTTGCAGGAAGGAAAAATAGCGGGAGCGGCACTGGATGTGTTTGAACACGAACCCAAGATTCCGGAGGCTTTGCTGAAGATGGAAAACGTAGTGCTGGTGCCTCATATCGGCACCGAAACCATTGAGTCCCGTACCGAGATGGCTTTTGAAGCAGCCGAAAATCTTCTCCATTTCTTTGAGAGAGGCAAAGGATTGAACATAGTTAAATCTTAATCTCCAGATACTCAGGAAGATAGTTTGAAACATTGATTAGTAGGTGCTCAGTAGTAATAACTTCATTTATTTCTTTTGAGGGGTTTGTTATACTCTTTATATAATTCTTGATCTTTTAGTCATTGCTTTCCTCTTAGTGAAAGCATTTTTTTTTATTTATCTCAGAAGATTAAAAGGAAATGTTTAGGCAACACCTGCAAAAGAAGGTAACAAATTTGCGTTGTCAAAATTTTAAAATTTGAAATAAATTAACCAATTTAATTGCGCTATTCACGCTAATCAAGAGCTTTTTTGTGCTTTTTATAAGTCTGATTCAGGAAAGTGCAGGATGGGTTTTTGCCCGTCTTTCTCTAATTATCGGGCTTAAAGAATAAATTTTTGTATGCGCATTCAAACACAGACTATCCGAAAGTTCAACGAGCAGGAGCACGACTCACATCACAAAAAGTTGAGTGCCCTGCAGGCGAGTAAGGAAGCTCCTCAGCAATTAGAAAATATTATCCAGAAGCTCTCAGCCTTGCAAATTGCTATTCCTAGCTGGGCGCTGGGAACGGGTGGTACCCGATTTGGCCGCTTTGCCGGTGGAGGTGAGCCGCGCAGCCTGGAAGAAAAACTGGAAGATATAGGCTTGCTGCATGCGCTGAATGCCAACAGTGGAGCAGTTTCCCTGCATATCCCCTGGGACATTCCCGAAAATTATCAGGACATCAAAAGTCTGGCGGACGAACTAAACATCAAGTTTGATGCGGTAAACTCCAACACCTTTCAGGACCAGAAGCAACAGGAAAATTCTTATAAGTTTGGCTCACTGGCCCATAGCGAAAAGAAAGTAAGGCAGCAGGCGGTTCAGCACAATATTGAAGTAATTGAACATGGCGAAGCACTAGGCTCCAAGTCTATCACCGTATGGCTGGCTGATGGAAGTAATTTTCCTGGTCAGCAGAATTTCCGCAAAGCGTTTGAACGCACACTGGATTCTCTACAGCAAATTTATGCAACTCTCCCCGATGACTGGAAGATATTTGTGGAATATAAGCCTTACGAGCCTAATTTTTATAGTACGGTCATTCAGGACTGGGGCAGCTCACTATTGCTGGCTTCCAAATTAGGGCCAAAAGGATACTCCCTGGTTGACCTTGGTCACCACCTCCCCAATACCAATATTGAGCAGATTGTTAGCCGCCTGATGATGGAAGGTAAGCTGGGAGGTTTTCATTTCAATGATTCCAAGTACGGAGATGATGACCTTACAGTAGGCAGCATCAAACCTTATCAGTTATATCTAATTTTCATGGAACTGGTGGAAGGTATGGAAAAAAATGACTATGCCTGGATGATAGATGCCAGTCATAATGTGAAAGATCCTCTGGAAGATCTGCTACAGTCAGTAGAAGCTATCCTGATCGCTTATGCGCAGGCGCTGCTGGTAGACAGACAGGCTTTAGAGCAGGCGCGTGATGCCAATGACGTAGTGCTTTGTCAGGAGATCATACAGGATGCTTATCGTACTGATGTGCGTCCGCTGCTGGCTGAGGCCAGACTCAGAAAGGATGCAGCATTAAATCCGATGAAGCTTTTCAGGCAACTGAACGTACGAGAACAACTTATTGAAAGCAGAGGGAAAGAGACCGTAGCGACCGGCTTGTAAATATAAGGCAAGCATGAATGATACTACTAAAGCTTTGCCTGAGGGCAAGCATGCAACAACCTAAAACCATTATGCCCTATGTCAGAACCTGTGATTGCTATTTACGACATTGGCAAGACGAATAAGAAGCTTATTCTTTTTGACCGGCAATACCAGATCGTCCATGAAGAAATTCGCAAATTCAAAGAAATTACCGATGATGATGGTTATCCTGCCGAGGATCTGACGAGAGTGTGTCAGTGGGTGAAGAAAAGCTTCAAGGACATCAAAAAGCGGGACGACCTGGATATACAGGCCGTCAATGTCTCGGCTTATGGTGCCAGTCTGGTACACCTGGACGAAAAAGGCTTTCCGGCTACCCATCTCTACAATTACCTGAAGCCTTTCCCTGAAGACCTGGCCGATCAGTTCTATAGTAAGTATGGAGGGCGTGAGGAGTTTAGTATGCAAACTGCCTCTCCAGTGCTGGGTATGCTCAATTCAGGCCTGCAACTGTATTGGCTGAAGTATAAGAAACCTGAGCTATTTGCTACTATCAAGCGTACCCTCCACCTACCGCAGTTTTTTGCCTACCTTCTTCATAAAAAGCCATTCTCCGAAATCACCAGCATCGGTTGCCATACCGGCCTGTGGGACTTCAGAAATGACCGCAGCCATGACTGGGTATACGAAGAAAAGCTGACTTCTCTCTTCCCTCCTATGGTTTCTACTTACAGCTATAAAACACTGAGAAGTAAATTAAGGACAATTAAATGCGGGGTAGGAATTCATGATAGCTCGGCAGCTTTGGTGCCTTACCTGCAGGGTTTTCGCGACCCTTTTATGCTGATCTCTACAGGAACCTGGAATATTACACTCAATCCATTTAACCAGAGTCCTTTGACGAAAGAAGAGCTGAAAAGAGACTGTCTCAACTTTATGGACTTCCGGGGCGCGCCGGTAAAAGCTTCACGGGCATTCTTGGGCAAAGAGCATGACTATCAGGTACAGAGAATAGCTGCTCATTTTCATAAAGATGCAGACTACCATCATGGTATTGAGCTGGACAAAGAAATCCTGCTTGGTTTGTTAAGAAATAATCATGCGGAGACCAGAAAGTTTTATCCTCAGACCATGCAGGGCACTGGGCCTATGCCTGAATATACCGGCCCTGAAAATGACCTTTCTCTCTTCAAAAGCTTTGGAGAAGCCTACCACCAGCTGATGCTGGATATTGTGAACATACAAATCACATCGCTGAAACTGGCAAAAGGAGATACTGAGCCGGAAAAAATATTTGTGTCAGGAGGCTTCTGTAAAAACCAGTTGTTCTTACAGCTCCTGGCAAGCTATTATAAAGATGTAGCCATTTATGTAGCTGATCTGGATGGCGCTTCTGCGCTGGGCGCTGCGCTGGTGATGCATCGTCACTGGAACAGAGAGAGCAATGCAGATCATTTGTTCAGCCAATTTAAATTAATACCTCCGGTACCTTTGGAGGAACTGGATCAATACCAACTAGCAAGCAAGTAGTATAAAATGTTCATGAGCGGTTATGGCAAAACTTACTAGCCCCGCTTCGCATCAGCGGATTCACAATTTCGCTTAAAATGATGATTTACATATGAAAGAAAATACCGTTGTCAATAAGCTCAACAGCATTGAGGAATTTGAGCGCCAGCCTGTACCGGCATCCAAGCAAAAAGGATTACGCAGCTTTTTGGGAATGTATGCCGGTGAACACACTGCCGGAACAGAGTTTGTAATCGGGCCTCTTTTCGTAGTCCACGGAGTAAGTGTGGGTGCGCTTTTCGCCGGTTTGATTGTAGGTAATATTCTGGCGGTACTCAGCTGGGCTTTTATCTGTTCTCCTATCGCCACCAGTGTGCGGGAGACTTTATATTTCAAACTAGAAAAGATATGCGGACGTAATCTGGTGGCGATCTACAACCTGGTCAACGGTATGATGTTTTGTTTTCTGGCAGGATCCATGATTGCGGTATCCGCTACGGCAGTAGGTATACCTTTTGATATTGCGATGCCCGAACTAGGTGACTGGTTGCCGACGGGGCCGGGCTGGGTGATTACCGTATTTGCCGTAGGCGCAGTAATCACATTGATTGCCATGCTGGGTTATGAGCAGGTTTCCAAATTTGCCAACATAGCGGCGCCCTGGATGATTATGGTCTTTGTAGCGGCTGCTTTTGCTGCTATGCCTGAGTTGGGTATTCATTCATTGAGTGATTTCTGGGAGGTAGCCGATGAAAAAATCTGGACAGGAGTACCGGTGGAAG
The DNA here is from genome assembly GCF_038039535.1 of Catalinimonas locisalis. Taxonomy (NCBI): domain Bacteria; kingdom Pseudomonadati; phylum Bacteroidota; class Cytophagia; order Cytophagales; family Catalimonadaceae; genus Catalinimonas; species Catalinimonas locisalis. Next base: position 287,959 of record NZ_JBBPHP010000005.1, read on the forward strand.
GGCAGAGCAAATTTACTTTCTGGCATGTGATGTTTTTTGCCTGGTTCTGTAATATGGCGATGCACATCGGCATGGCCGATATGTCTATCCTGCGTTATGCCAAAAAGTGGCAATATGGCTTCTCTTCAGCAGCAGGTATCTTCTTGGGGCACTTTGTAGCCTGGATAGCTTCAGGAATTTTATGTGCGGCAGCAGCAGGAGCAATAGCTCCCGGACCTATCGCTTATAATGCCGCAGGCGTAGCTGGAGCGATTTGCGTGATTGTAGCCGGATGGACTACCGCTAATCCTACTATTTACCGGGCGGGGCTCGCCATTCAGGGTATTATGCCTTCGGTAAAGCGATGGAAGGTAACGCTGGTAGTAGGCTTAGTGACTACCATTGCTGCCTGTTTCCCGGCGCTGGTAATGATGCTGCTGGATTTTGTGGCACTATACGGTCTGGTACTCATGCCTATGGGAGCTGTCATCTTTATTGACTTTTATATCTTACCTAAGCTTAACCTTCAGCAGGATTATGCACAAAAGGCAGGCCTTAACTTTTACTGGGCACCAGCATTTACCTGGTTTACCACACTGATTCTCTGCCTGGCATTGAACATGACTTCGGGTGTAGAAATCTTCTTCCTGGGGCTGCCCGGATGGTTTGTAGCCGCTGCCCTTTACATAGGTGCCAGCCGTTTTCTTCAACAAAAAAAGACTGTTAAATTACAGAGTGCCAAATGAGAAATTTGCTTAAACTACTTTCATTTATAGGGTTGTTGCTTACCCTTTTTCCGTCCATATTCTTCTTTTATGACTATATAACCGCTGATACACATAAGCTGCTTATGTTGATGGGTACCGTTCTGTGGTTTCTGACCGCACCATTCTGGATGAATAAGCCTGAAGAAGCAGGGACTTAGGAAATAAAAGTTGGAAGTAACCTTTAACCTCAAACCTTCAACTTTTAACTACTACCCTACAGGTAAGTACAGTATGGTTGGCAGTAAGCAGCTTCGTACCTTTATTATACACTTAAACTAGAATAAATAACCAGCACTTAACCAAATAAAGTAATGGAACAGGAAGTAAGCTCATTCAAGCATGTTAAATACCTTTGGGATCACGACAAAGCACGTGAACTTAAAGGAGATGAGGTGGCGCTTTTATTATATCGCTCCAATATACTAGGAGCAGACCTGCGCATCACCAATTATGGCGGAGGAAACACCAGCTGTAAAACCATAGAAAAAGATCCTTTAAGCGGTGAAGACAAGGAAATTATGTGGATTAAAGGTTCGGGCGGGGATATAGGCTCTTTGAAACGCAATGGCCTTGCCGGTTTATACGTAGACAGACTGCATGCGCTCAAAAACCGCTACCGCGGGCTGGAGTATGAAGATGAAATGGTAGGTTTCTTCTACCACTGTCTCTACGATCTGGATTCCAAAGCACCCAGTATAGATACACCGCTGCACGCTTTCCTTCCCTTCAAGCATATTGACCACCTGCACCCCGATGCTATCATCGCTATTGCGGCGGCTAAAGATGGAAAGAAAATCACCGAAGAGTTATTTGAAGGTCAACTGGGCTGGGTTGACTGGCAACGTCCCGGTTTTGATCTGGGCTTACAACTGGAAAAATGCCTGGAGGAAAATCCCGGTATCAAAGGGATTATGTTAGGTAGCCACGGACTGTTTACCTGGGGCGATAATGCCTACGACTGTTATATGAACAGCCTGGAGACTATAGAAAAAGCTTCTCGCTTTCTGGAAGAAAATTACGGAAAAGAAAGACCAGTATTTGGTGGCGCTAAAGTTGAGTCTCTACCTGCTGAGCAGCGTAAATCACAGGCAGCGCAACTGGCTCCTATGTTGAGAGGGTACTGCTCCAGCCATGCGGCTATGATTGGTCACTTTACTGACGACGAAAAAGTGTTAGAATATATCAATAGCAATGATCTTAGTAAGCTGGCGCCTATGGGAACGAGTTGCCCCGATCACTTCCTGCGTACCAAGATCAAGCCTTTGGTGTTGGATTTCTTACAGGCAGATACTGACCTGAACGATAAGGTAGCACTGAAAAAGCATATGGATGATGCATTTGATCAATACCGTAAAGAGTATGCGGAGTATTACGAAAAATGCAAGCATCCTGACAGCCCTGCCATGCGTGACCCTAACCCGGTAGTAATTCTGTGGCCAGGCGTGGGCATGTTTACTTATGCCAAAAACAAACAGACTGCCCGTGTAGCCAGCGAATTTTATATCAATGCCATCAACGTGATGCGTGGCTCTGAGGCAGTTTCTGAATATACTTCTTTGCCTACTCAGGAAGCTTTTAATATTGAGTACTGGCAGTTGGAGGAAGATAAGCTAAAGCGTATGCCTCCCGAAAAAGCTCTTTCTCGTAAGATTGCCCTGATTACGGGTAGTGGAGGAGGAATAGGAAAAGCAGTAGCGGATATCTTCATGCAACATGGAGCCTGTGTTGTACTTTCTGATATGAACGCTGAGCGTCTGGCAGAAAGCCAGAAAGAATTTGAAGCCAAATACGGTAAAGATGCGGTTTCTTCAGTACCTATGAATGTGACCAATGCTGAAGACATTGCTAAGGCTTATGGTGAGGCAGCCCTTCACTTTGGAGGAGTTGATATACTCGTAAACAATGCAGGTTTGTCTATCTCTAAGCCTTTGGAAACTACTACCGATCAGGACTGGGACATACAGCACAATGTAATGGTAAAAGGCCAGTTCAAAGCCAGTCAGGAAGGAGTGAAAATCATGCGTCAGCAAGGCATGGGCGGCGATATTATTAATATTGTCAGCAAAAATGCTTTGGTATCCGGTCCAAATAATGTAGCTTACGGTTCCGCTAAGGCAGCTCAGCTTCATATGTCCAGATTACTGGCGGCCGAGCTAGGAAAAGATAAAGTGCGGGTGAACGTAGTAAACCCTGACGCGGTAATTGAAGGTAGCAACATCTGGGCAAACGGATGGGCAGAAGGAAGGGCAAAAGCTTACGGAGTAAGCGTAGATGAATTGCCTGGTTTTTATGCCAAGCGTACCTTGCTGAATGAAACGATTAAACCAGAAGATATTGCTAACGCTGTTTTTGTATTGGTCGGCGGATTGCTAAAGAAAAGTACGGGTAATGTGCTCAATGTAGATGGAGGACTAGCCCAGGCATTCGTTCGCTAGATCACTGCTAAACTACCTAAACCGAAGCCACTGTCAAAAGCAGTGGCTTTCTTATATGCTATCTGCATACTACAACAACCTTCTTAAGCATATGAAAAAGCAACTTTATACTTTGCTCCTGTTATTTTTAAGTTCTGGCTTATTGGCTCAGTCTCCAGACATCAATCCTGAGCTTTTACGCCGTCAGTGGGATGCCTCCTGGATCACCCATCCTACCGCTCCACTTACTACCTATGGTGTTTTTCATTTTCGTAAAACTTTTGATCTGGCAAGCCAACCGGCCTCATTTGTGGTACATGCCTCAGCCGATAACCGTTACCGTCTTTTTGTAAATGGTCAGCCGGTGGGTTTTGGTCCCGCACGGGGCGATCTGCTGCACTGGCGCTATGAAACTTACGATATCGCCGAGTATCTACGGGCAGGTGAAAATGTGATTGCTGCCGTGGTCTGGAATTTCGGTGAGGATATGCCCGTAGCGCAGCATTCGTATTATACCGGCTTTATTCTACAGGGCAATACCGAAGCTGAGCATGTAATCAACACAGGTGTTGGAGAGTGGAAAGTAGTTAAAAATGAAGCTTATCAGCCGCTAACTCAGCGTGATTTTACTGTACTTGGCTACTATGCCGTAGGGGCTACCGATCATGTGGATGGAAACCAATACCCCTGGGGATGGGAAGAAGTAACCTATAATGATGATGACTGGCTAGAGCCCAGAAATCTAAAGCGAGGAGCACCTTACGGATTTCCTTATGGCTACGGCGATGGTGGCTATAACCTGATCCCCCGTAATATTCCAATGATGGAAGAATATGTAGAAAGGTTTAAAGAAATAGAACGCAGCGAAGGTAGTAACGCCCCGGATGAATTTATCCAAGGGGAAGAAAGCTGGACAATTCCTGCCAACACCAAAGCCAGCCTGCTGCTGGATCAGACCTATCTGGTAGCCGGATATCCTGAAATCACAGTAAGCGGAGGAGAAGGTAGCCAGATCAAAATTACCTATTCTGAAGCTTTGTATGATGAGAACCGGCATAAAGGAAATCGTAATGAGACAGAGGGAAAGAATATTATCGGCTACTACGACATCTTTGAAGCGGATGGTGGGGATGACAGGATATTTCGTCCGCTCTGGAACCGTACCTATCGCTATGTACTGCTGGAAGTAGAGACTGCTGGTGAAGCACTGGAAGTAGAGGATTTCTACGGTATCTATGCCAATTATCCTTTTGAAGAAAAAGCAATGTTCAGCACGAATGATGCTGTGACGGAAGATATCTGGGATGTTGGCTGGCGTACCGCTCGTCTCTGTGCTACCGAAACCTATATGGACTGCCCTTATTACGAGCAGCTGCAATATATCGGTGATACCCGTATACAGGCATTAATTTCTCTTTACGTTTCCGGTGATGATCGTTTGATGCGTAACTCTCTTATGCAGTTTGATCACTCTCGTGCGCCGGAAGGCATTACCATGAGCCGCTATCCTTCCGGTTTGGCGCAGTACATTCCGCCCTACGCTCTTTTCTGGGTTGCGATGGTGCATGATTACCATATGTACAGAGAAGATGAAGCCTTTATCAAAGAAATGCTGCCTGGAGTAGAATCTGTACTAACCTGGTTTGAAGATCAACTGAATGAAAATGATCTGCTGGGCGGTTTGCTCTGGTGGAACTATGCTGATGCGGTAGAAGGCTTCAGTCGCGGTACACCTCCCGGAGCGGAAGAAGGTAATTCTATTCTGCTCACCCTTCAGTTTATCTATGCGGCAGACTATGCTGTAGAGTTGTTTGAAGGATATGGTAAGCCCTATCTGGCGGATCATTACCGAGAGCTATCTGCCCGGATGAAAGAAGCAGTAATGGAACTGGGTTATGATGATAGCAGAAAGCTCATTGCCGAAACGCCGGAAAAAGATGCATTCAGCCAGCATACCAATATTATGGCGATTCTGACCGATACAGCTCCTGAAGAAATGCAGGAAGCCTTATTTGATGTGCTTGTCGCCGATACCAGTCTGGTACAGTGCAATATCTACTATCGCTTTTACCTGACACGTGCTGCCAACAAAGTGGGTAAGGCAGATTATTTCGTCAATAATATGGGGACCTGGACAGATATGCTGGAACAGGGTCTGACAACTTTTGCGGAGCATGAAGACAATACCCGCTCCGATTGTCATGCCTGGAGTGCCAGCCCCAACTATGAATTTTTAGCCACTGTGGCAGGGATTATGCCCAGCAGTCCGCACTATGCTTCGGTACAGATTGCCCCGGCTTTAGGCTACCTGGAAGAAGTTTCCGGAAGTACGCCTCACCCGCTGGGTATGATAGAGGTAGCGCTAGAGCGTAAGGGCAAAGAAGGAATCCGGGGAACAGTAAGTCTTCCTCAGGGATTGAACGGCACATTTGTATGGAATGGTAAAACTATCATTCTTAAAGGAGGGGAACAGGAAGTTGACCTTCCTTAAGATACATCAATCTTCTTAGTGTAATATGGCTGATGTTGCCAAAGCTATTGCTCAGTGATTTCTATTTCATAATAAATTGTCTTGTACTGCTTACCATCCAGACTGATCTGGCCATCTTCCACCATAAAAGATTGGCCGGTTCGGCTACCCACATGGTCCAGCACATGTACTCTGGCAGACTTTCGTTTTCTTAATTCCAACCGCAGGTTTACCGGCTCCAGCAGTACAGGTGAATTACCTACTTCCCGTAACTTTTTTCCATCTGCACTATAGCGCATGCCGGTGTTTCTACTGCGGGCCAGCGTGCTAAGTAACAGGCGGTCTGCATCAGCAATATTGTCTTTTGGGTTCAGGCTGCTTAGGATTATGACAGCAAACGGATTATCCGTACTGATATTTATGTCTTCCAATACATGATTTTTATCCTGGGCAAAACCTACTACCCCTTGTGTACCCGGCGTATTGATCGTAAAATATTTTTGCTCTCCATAAGACCAGCTAAGCTGAGCTGTATTAGACTGTATCATTTGCTTTTCGCGGTCCCAGTAAGCCTGATAGTTGGAGGAGGATGCTCCGGCTTCAGATTCTGTAAAATTTACGGCTACTTTGCCTACTGCCAAGGCTTCAGAAGGTACATCGCCTGTAAAACTTTTGACGTCATAAGCCTGCTCTACCTCCTGTCGGAAGCCTACTTCTCCGCTTTTGAGTTGTTCAAGCTGAACGTTGAGTACTGCCGCTAGTGCGCCTTCCTGTACATCCTTTCGGTAAATCATATTGGCTAAGGCAGGAAAAAGACCCATCTGCGAAATAGCATCCGTATTGTATACCCCATGTCCTCTTGCCTGTACTGTGCTGCTGATACGAGGCTCATTGGAAGCAAAGGAGTAAGATGCATCCCAGCCTTGCAATCCCATACCATAAGCAGCGATGAGAGGTGAAGCTTCAGCTGTCCACTCGTTGGGAAGAAGGCTCATCCATTCGGAAAAAGCAAAAGGGCGGTCCATGACCTGCTGCATACCAGTACTCAGCAGTCCCGAGCCGGGCTCAGTGAGCATAGGTTGGTAACGCACCTCTCCTTCATGCAACTGGTGGCCACTTCCTCCGCCAAAATAATTATGCCGGTCTATAAACCCGGTTTGATAGTCAGCATGGAGGTTGAGAAAATGGGTGAATCCGCTACCAGCCTGCCAACAGGAAGCCACAATAGGTCCTCTGTAGCCAGTTTCCCGTATTGCTTCCACAAAACGCTTGTAAAATCGTAGTTGTGTTTCATAAAGAAAGCTTGCCCGGTCCTGCACATGCTGAGGTATAGATTTGCCGGATTCTTTTGCTTCAGCAAAGTAGGTATCAAACCATGCATGATTAGGCTTGGGGTAAAGATTACTTTTGTTAAGGTGCGCACTATCACTGAGTAATCCGTCACCCTCCCAGGCTTCCATAAGTTGCTCATGCGAACCATATTTTGCTCTCAGCCAGTCGCTAAACTGCTGGCAGAGCAATGCTCTGTAAGTAGGGGTTTGTTCAAGCGTACGCTCTATAGCTCCCCAGAAAATATTGTCTTCATTTTGCAGTTCAATAAAATTAAGTGCCGGGTCATCAGCATAGCGCAGGCCGGTATGAGGATTGGTATGTTCCAGCATGTTTACAGTGAGCGCTATATTGAGCTGCTGAAGATCAGGAGCAAAATTAACCAGCCCGGAAGTAGCGGCATTCAGGTGAGACCAGGGAAGCTCAACTGCTGCAATCTCCTCGTAAGCCAGCAGACGGCTGCTATCCCCTGCCTTGGGTTTGTGTCCGTAAATATGCGACCATCCATAGTAAATACCCTTCTCCCTCAACAAATAGCTAAACTCATCCAGCCGGGCGAACATAGCTGTATCCAGTTGGGTAGAGGTTTCTCCTTTAAGCGCGTGACTGCTGAACTTATGAAAGCGCACGGCATTTACACCGTATTTAGCCAGGTATTCAACCCACTGTTTTGCTTCATTGGCCTCTACATACGGTCTGCTACTGGCTATATTCACTCCCCAGAATTTGACCGGCGTACCATCTTCAAAAATAAAGTCTCCTCCCACACTTTGTACAAAACCGTGTTTGCCTGCCGGGGCATCCAGCCAGTGGCTCATGTCAATCGTACTTTCAGAAAAATCATCAGTTGTCTGGAGGGGAAACCAGTCTGCTGTATTGGTCTGAGCAATGGCAGCAGTGTAAGCCAGTGAGAAAAGTGAGGAAAAAATACTTTTCCAGATCATAGATATTTGTGTTTGCTCCATCAATTAAGTCATTCTAGAATAGCCTCCCATCCTGTGCCTTCTTGAAGGCGGTAATTGGGTAGAAACAATAACTGAAGACTGAATTCTTCTTTTCACTTTCTAAGCTCAGCTCTATAAGCTGAAAACCAGTTCCCTAAGTTAAGACTAAGCCACCTGATCCTTATCCTTTTTCTGCTTTTCAGCAATCATCTGGCTGATGTACGGATCGTTCATGAGCGCTTCCAGGTAAGAGCAGGAACCCATAATCTCTATATGATTTTGATAAATCAGCATGTCAATTGTACATCGGTCCGGTGCGAAACAGTAGGCATAAAGGTAGCCCAGGGGATTACCAAGTTTATACTCCAGGTGATACTTATCTTTGAAATTCATTTCAAAAACAGAGTCTCTTAAACTGTTTTGAATAACATTAAGTGACTTTTGTCTCTGTTCATGTAGGTCAATAAAGAGCGTATAAGATTGAGGAATATTAGCCACCAAAGTCAGGAAGACCGGAACCACAGAGAGTTGTATATACACGCTGAGCGGATAGGTTTCAAAAAAAGAGATCAGGACGATCAGCAGAAGGCAAAAGATACTACTGAAGAAAAATACCCTGATAAGGCGGACAAAGTAAGAAGTATTTTCACCTTGATTGACCTTGGTGAGCAATAGCTTTTTGTGTTTTGCTTTCTTTCGGATGTTAAGCTCAAGTAATATTTCATAAGCAGAAACTGCCAGACCTGCCAGTGTGCCAAATACCAAGGTGTGAAAAAGTACCGAAGGATAGCAGCTTCCTTGCTGCAACACATCTGCCAAGGCAAGGTCTACCAGCAGGATGATTCCTGCAGCTAGCAGTAAATTACGAATTACGATTTGTACATAGTTAATGCTGGACATGATATTGATAAAAAAGACGAAAAACCGGAAAGTATTATTACTTAATTTTTCCGAGAAATTCAACCAAAGAGAATGATTAAGGAGGCTTTGATATTGTGCTTTCACAAGCCTTCTGTTACCTACAGGTTAGAAATAAAAGGTATGTAATAACTCTTTAGTAGTACTTAAAATAATATTATGTCATATTGGGAAAAGGTGACTAACTTTTTTGGTAGGATATAGCAGGAGCGTTAGCTTATAAAAATAGCAGTTTAATATTCTTATAAGTTGGGTAATAACAATCATCTTCCTTCTGTATAATTACTAGGTATACCATCAAGCGCGTTTTTTGAAGAAAAATTAATATAAGGCTCTCTCCCCACAGAGAGCTAATGTAAAGGTTAAGATACAAATATTACTGTACTTAAGTACAATGCTTATGTCACTACATCAATTAGGAGGTTAAAAGGGGTAAAATCATATTGTTTTTATTCACAACCCAATGTATTTTACTATATTTTGTGAAAAAAAGTAAACGACCTCAACCACTTTTTCATGCCAGATTCTCCAAAATTAATAAATACCTGTTTGAATGCTATTGATTCAGGTATTTGTGTGATAGATCAAGATGGAACTATTCAACTTGCCAACGAGCCATTTGCCAGTATATGTGGACTCAGTCTTGACAAAATAGGAGGAAATACTTATAAGATGATTTTGCCTAAAACTGAAGAGGTTGCAGCATTAATTGAAGAGTTAATCAAAGGTACAAGCAACGAGCTTAGAGAGTGTAAAGCCTGGTGGAATAAGCCGGAGGATTTTAAGTTTATCACAGGATATGCAGTAGACACTGAGGGAAACTTTGGGAAAGGTAGAGCTATTTTTTTAAAAGAGATAAGTGAAGAGGTAAAAAGAAGAGGTCAGTTGCAATACCAGGCAGCCATACTGAATAGTGTACAGGATAGCATAATTGTTACTGATGAATCAGGAATCATTACTTATTGGAATCAAGCAGCTACAGAGCTTTTTGGCTACAGGGAGCAAGATATGATGGGGAGTCATATGCATACACTTAACCCTGATTTTAATGTGGAGGGGTTTGTTAGCCGGGCAAAAAATAATAAGGATTACTTTCAGCGGTTTGATTGGAAGTATACCCGCAAAGACAAAAAAGAGGTTTGGATAGATGTAAAGCTCAGCCCACTGTTTGAGGAAAGCGGTGTTGATATCAAAGGTATCATCGGGGTATCCAAAGAGATTACTCAGAAGAAAAAGCAGGAGCAGGAGTTACACCGTCTGAATAGGGAGTTAGTCTCCTTAATTGACTCCCAGACCAACTTTCTGGCAAGAGTTGATCTTGAAGGGCATTACACCTTTGTAAATAAGTATTTTTTGGAAAGCTTTGGTTACGACGAAAACATTATAGGGAAGCATTTTTCTTCAGAGATTCATCCGGATGATATAGAGAAGTGTGAAGAGGAGATTAATAAGTGTATCGTTCATCCTGGAGTTGCAGTACCTATTGAGATACGAAGACCTAAGGGAGATGGATCTTATATTACCAATTACTGGGAGTTTATAGGAATTACCAACGAAGAAGGAGAAGTGGTAGAATTGCAGGGCATAGGATATGATGTCACTGAGCGCAAAGAAGCAGAAGACAAAATTCGTTATTTGATAGCTTTTAATGATTTGTTGCTTGAGATCTCCAATGGACTTGTCAACTTAAATTATCAAGAGCTGGGGGATAGAGTAGTGGAAGCATTGGGTGATGTGGCTGAGTTTAGCGGTTTTGATAGAGCTCTCATGTATCTCTTTAATGAAGATACCTCAGAAAGTGAAATGCAGTACGAATATTGTGCAGAAGGAATCCCTCCATCGCCGCCGGAAACGTACAAATATCCTGCAGGTCCTTTTGCCTGGTGGAAGGAAAAAATACTGAATCTGGAGGCTGTAGAAATCTCTGATAAAAAAGGCTTGCCGGCAGAAGCGGAAAGCACCTTGCACGAGATGAAGACTTATGGAGTAAACGCTATGATTAATGTGCCGGTAGCCTATGAACAGGAAGTAATGGGTTTTTTGGTCTTTCTTTCCTTAAAAAAAGACAAAAGCTGGGATGATGATACAATCAAGTTACTCAAACTGTTGGGAGCTATTCTTGCCAATACACTATATCGTACTAAAACTTTTCAGGAGCTTGAGGAAAGCCGTAATCGCTATAGACTGTTGTCAGATAATGTGAGCGATATGCTGGTCAAGCATGACCCCGATTCTACGGTTACTTTCGTTACTCCTTCCAGTAAAGAAATGCTCGGATACCAGCCCGAAGAGCTAGTCGGACAGTCCTTTGCAGACTTTGTATACCCTGAAGACCATTCGGAGGTGGCAAATCATGTACAGGAAGCGCTGGAGGGTAAGCACATAAGGTTTGTTATCCGCCTGAAAAAGAAAAGTGGCGAGTACATCTGGGTAGAAGCCAGTGCCAGAGCTTTCCAGGATAAGAATAGCGTTGAGCTGATTGCTGTAATACGTGATATTAATATTCAAAAGCAGATTGAGATAGAAAAGGAAGAGCTTTTCAAGGAAACTCATGCCCTGAATGAAGAACTAAGGGCCAGCGAAGAAGAATTGAGGCAAACTTTAGACAAAACAGTAGAACTCAATGAGTTGCTTACCACTAATGAGCGAAAGTTTAAAGGGCTTATTGAAAAAAGCTTTGATGGTATTGTGGTTTATGGACATGATGCCAGTATCAAATACATTTCTCCTTCCACTACCCAGATTATTGGTTATGAGCAGGAGGAGGCCTTAAAGATGACAGGAAGAGATCTTATTTATCCTGAAGATTTGCCAGCGGCAGATGAAAAAATGGCTAATCTGATGCAAAAGCCCGGTGAGCGTGTATCTTTTGAAGTGCGCAGCGTCCGTAAAGACGGAAAAGTAATATGGATAGAAACCCATATCACCAACTTGCTGGAAGATAGTGCTATACAAGGCCTGGTGGCTAACTTCAGGGACATTACCGAGCGTAAGAAAGCTGCAATTGAACTGGAAGAAATACGCACATCCCTAAGCATGGCCCAAAAAATAGCTAAAGTGGGAAGCTGGGAACTTGAGTTAGCCAGTATGAAAGCCTATATGTCAGATGAGTTTTATAATATCCTTGGCATACAAAAAGAAAACCGCCCCTCTCCATTACACTTTCTTGAATATGTACACCCTAATGATAAAGAAAGGATAAGAGCAGCAACCGAACTGATGCTAAAGGAACAGAAAATTACTGATCTGGAATACAGAATCATTGATAAAAAAGGACATATCAAGCATGTACGTGGGCAAAGCCGGCTAATTACTAATGAGCAGGGTAAGGTCATAAAAGTATTAGGTACCATTCAGGATATTACTACAGAGACCGAATTAGAACATTTACTTAATGAGACAAGTAGACTGGCCAAAGTCGGAGGGTGGGAAGTTAATATGATTACCAATGAACTCGTTTGGACCGAAGAAACCTATGCTCTGCACGAAATACCTTACGGTCAGGAGCTAAATGTGGAAGAAGCAATAGAGTTTTATCATCCGGAAGATCGTCCAACGCTGGAAGAAGCGCTCAGCAAAATGATGACAAAGGGGGTCAAGTATGACTTAGAGCTGCGCCTTATTACAGCCAAAGGAAATCTAAAATGGATACGTACTACGGGTGGCATTGTGACTGAAGTAAATGGTAAGGTAATCAAAATCAGAGGTTCTATTCAGGATATTACTGAGCGAAAACTAAGAGAAGATGAAGTGAAAAAGTATTCCGAACGTCTTAGCCTGGCTACGGAGTCAGCCCAGATTGGTGTATGGGATTTAGATATTCAAAATGATATCCTTCGCTGGGATAGACAAACCTGTAAAATATTTGGAGTTAGTGAGCAGCAGTCACAAGGTACAATAGAGGAACTGAGGATGCTCCTGTACCCCGAAGACATGGGTAAAATTCCTAAAATTGAGGCCCTCAAATCTATAAAAAGAGATAATATCAACATACAGTTCAGAATTATCAAAGCAGATAGCAAAGAGGTCAGACATATACGGTCTTCTGCCAAGATACTTTTTGATAATGGACACAATGCTGTACGTATGATTGGAATCCATTCGGATATCACTGCACTTAAGGAAAATGAGGAGCGTCTGCAAAAGAATAATGAAGAGCTTCGCAAAACCAATACGGAACTGGATCACTTTGTTTACAGCACTTCACACAACCTCCGCGCCCCACTGACTTCGGTAATGGGAATAATAGACATATTACGTGAAGTCAAGTCAGAAGAAGAAAAAGAACAGTTTATTGATCTGATCAAGAAAAGTATTTACAAACTGGATGAGACAATACAGGAAATCAACGATTATTCTAAAAACTCCCGGGTAGAAGTGCAGAAAGTACCGATAGATTTCAGGCAGATGATTAACAATATCGCAGAAAGCCTGTCCTTCATGGAGAATGCACGTAAGATGAAGCTGGACCTTAAAGTTCCGGAGGAGCTTGCGTTTTATTCTGACTTAGGTCGGCTCAAAATTATATTCAATAATTTACTTTCTAATGCTATCAAATATACCAATCCTGCGGAAGAGAGTCCTTTTATTTCGGTAAGCATAGCGAGCGTAGAAAATGGTGTGTCAATACAAATAAAAGATAATGGAATAGGTATCAAGAAGGAATACCTGGATAAGATATTTGATATGTTTTTTCGTGCTACCAACCGATCAAGTGGTTCGGGTTTAGGGTTATACATTGTGAAGGAGGCAGTAGAAAAATTAGGAGGAGAAATCAATGTAAAATCAGCCCCTGGTGAAGGGACTGATTTTATAATCCAACTTCCAAACTTAAAGTGAAAAGGGAACCGTACCCCTACTCACACGAGTAGTGATACGGTATTGGAACAACTCCCTCATTCACGCTCTCCGCTGGCAGGGGTTTTCTGCCCGCTTAAATTTTTATCAGGAGTAGCTTTTTTAGTAAGGCCATCAGGCATGGTCACCGGCGGTACTCCCAAAGCAGGGTTCTGCTCAAAGAAACCAAAAGGCATCAACTGAAATGACATATACGCCCGATTCATAATCGGCCAGTCTTCAGAGCGTACGATATGGGTTTTGCCCATTACATACCACAGTACCACATCCGTATTTTCAATATTTCTGTCCTGCTTTGTCCATTGTGGAAGGCCTTCCCACTTCTGGTTACTGGCAGGATACATACCCGCAGGGTAAATCTCATCTCGCTGATAAGGCGTTACCCAAAAGTGATTGTACAATACCTTAGCACGGTTTGAAAGAGAGGAACCCTCATGTGCCAGCGGTGTAGTACCGGGCGAAGGCATCAGCACGTAACTAGGCATACGGCCCAGTGAATCGCGTACTCCGGGCGTCATTATTCTCCATCGGCGACTGGTCGTTTCATCATTGTTCCGTATAGCCTGCTTTTCAGTTTTCAGCATGGTAGGCTTGGCGATAATCACATTACGATAAGGATTTTCAGGACCGGCAGCAGGGCTTACATTGTTTACCTCAGCTACAGTATTATTGGTGCCATCCACATCCATATCCAGGCGGAATACATGCCAGTGCTGGTGATTGTTGGCTTCCACATGCGGATAAACAGTCACTCCGGGATAGCTGCCATCTATCATTTCTTCCTTATGGGTAGGCATATCGTCAGGACGTTCAACACTGCGGATGTGTACGATGCCCTGAAGCTCATTATCTACCTGAATCACACCATTTTCTTTGAATTTCCACACAAATCCATAATCATAGTTACCGGCAGTAATATAATACTTGATGGATAGGTCAGTAGCACGACGGGCATGATTTTCGTGTCTCCACAGTGGGCCTCCATACTCTTCATAAATAGCGACGGCACTGTCAATTTTTACTGGTTCGCCATGATGTCCGTGTACAGTGGCGTCTATGTAAGTAGCATTCTCAGGTGCATCTGAACCGGCAGTAAGCGGCCTGTTTTTGCTCTGGAAAAACCTGAATTCTCCCTGGTCAAAATAGTTGTTGGTGGCGTTGAGCAAATCGGGCGAACCATAATTTACCACCATTTCTACGGCTGAGCCACGGTACATGATTTTACGCCACTCTTCTTTGTAAGGGTCAAAAAACTGTACGTCATAAATTACCAGGCCTTCACGATTATGGATACCGTAGCGTAGCTTCCAGTGAGGGGTGATAACCTGATTTCCCTTCAGCTCATAATTAACGCCATTGGGCTGGCTGATCATCACCTGCTTCATAGGAGCAAGAGTAGGCTCCAATTCATCTCCATCAAAGTAGCCGGGGTCGGTAGGCTCATTCCAGCCTTTGCCTTCATCAATTACCTTGAGTACTTTCTGGTCAGTAAGGTCTACAAAGGCATATAACCCTCCTACCGGCACGCGGCGATATTTTTTGTTTTTATAATAGGGGCTAACGATTACTTCACGATGCCCTTCCGGAGCGATACCCATGTCTGCGGCGAAATTACCGTGCGCTTCAATAGAATCTACATTAATGCCTCTTTTCTCAAGAGCGGCCAGCCAGGTTTTGTCCTCAGCCAGTATATCGCTGGCGATGGAGTCTCTATCAAAATGGCCTACCGGCTGCTTATTCTCTACTGTCTCATAAGAAGTGATCTTTTTGTCATTCAGATTAATAATCGCTTCGGTGAGGGTGTTGGTAGAATAATGGTAAAGGGCAGCGAAAGCCTCACGCACAATGGGCGAACCGGCTTTCCAGGCGAGTACTTCCGATTTTTCAGGCTCCCGCAGATAAACCATGCTAAAGTAATGGCTGCTGTCGTGCTGAATTTTCTTTTCCTTGAGCAGTATCTGCTTTACCAGCTTAAGTTCGTTAGAATCCAATGGGTCCAGCGGATGCTTGTATTCCATGCTGCTTTGCTGTGCCATTAGCTGTTGACTCATGCCCAGCAGGCAGAATAGCGTAATCAGGCAAGTTGTCCAAAGTATCTTTTTCATAAGATTAGATAGGTTAAGTGAATGAGTGATTGATTAAAATTTTATTTGTCCCACCACACACGGGTGCTCATCAGGTCAGGCCCTTGTCGTGCAATGGCTTCGTCATAATTTGTCTTGTTTAGACTGATCTCAGAGAGCGGATAGCCTTTCCTTCTGGGAATGTCTCTTCCGGCAGCGGCGTCAGGAGCTGGCAATAATTGCGGATAGTCCAGTCTTCTCCATTCCGACCAGGCCTCCATGCCTTGCATGTAAAGGGCCAGCCACTTTTGGTTACCGATAGAAGCTTTGTAATTGCTGGCATCAAAAGCAACATCTTCATGTGCCAGATAGGCAGCAAGGTCGGCGTTACCTACGCCCCACTGCTCAAAAGAGGAGGCGATGGCCTGCTCATATAATTGTTCAGCATCTTCACCAGTCCAGCCCCGGGCAGCAGCTTCAGCTTTCAGGAAAAGCACTTCTGAGTAAGTCTGCAATGTAGCAGGATAATCAGGCGTGGTAATTGCATCAGCGGGCAGGGATACCTCTTCATTTCTGATACTTCCGGCGATGGCGGCATTTACGCCATAAGGCATGCCCACATATTCACCCAAAGCGTCAGCCTCTTCTGCAAAGGCAGGAAGGCGAGGGTCATTCAGCTCCATGAGTTTGTCAATCATGGTATTGGAAACCGCCAGGGTGATGGTCTCCAGATGAAACTCATTGTACCAGGGATTGACGAAAGGAACCTGTTCATTATAGGTGAAAGTAGCATTTTGTTCATTGCTGGTGAATACACCTTTCTGCAAAGCATCAGCCACTACGGTTTGACCAAGTTCAGGTTTAGCTTCTGAGAGACGTATGCCCAGGCGCAACCGTAAAGACTGGGCAAACAGCTTCCACATGGCCATATCTCCATCGTAGATGAGGTCACCTTCAATATTGCCTGCTCCTTCATCTATCTGTGCGTAGGCTTCGTCCAGTTCCAGGATAATCCCTTCATAGATCTGCTCCTGCGGATCATAGATAGGTGTTACATTCTCAGAACCCAGCAAGGTCTGGCTGTACGGAATATCGCCCCAGATGTCAGTCAGGTTATGAAAAGCATAAGCCTTGAGAATACGGCTTACCGCTATCTGGTTCTGGTTAGGACCGGAGAAAGCTGCCTGAGCGGCAGTTTCAGGGTTTGTATTCTGGTTAATAACTTCCTGCAAATCCCGTAACCCTTTATAGTATACGGGTGTGAAGTCTCCTTCAATGGTAACGTAACGGTCAGTGTCTGTATAAAGGGTAGAAGTCCAGTATTGCATATAGCGCATGCCGGTAAGGTTCCACTTAAACGACTCATTGTACAGTCCGAAGAGTTCTTCCATCAGCTTGGTCTGTGCCCCGGCCAGGATGTAGGAAGTAGGGACCGCCGTGGGATTATTAGGGTCCTCATTCATTTCTTCAAAGCCATCGTCACAGGCAGGCATGGTGGCTACCAAAGCGAAGATTAGGATAAATATAGGTAACTTTTTCATGATGTTCTTTTTTATAGCAAAAGCGTCGTGACTATAATTTGATGTTGATGTTGAATCCGACAGAGCGGGTGCTGGGCAGCTGAGAGTTTTCCAGCCCCTGCACGTTACCAGACCCCAAAGTAGTTTCAGGATCCACATGGGGAACTTTAGAGTAGAGCAGGGCAAGGTTTCGGCCTACCAGGCTGAAGGAAACACCGCTTATCGGCATATTTTCTAGCATCCGCTGAGGAAGCGAGTAGCCGAATCTCAGTTCGCGTAGCTTTACGAAGCTGGCATCAAAAACGCTGTATTCATCAATACCCGTGATATCTTTAAAGTAATCTACTGCCTCTACATATTGCTGATTCTGCTCTTCGCTTTCCAGTACACCCTCTGCTCTTATGCCCCCACCTTCACCTACCGGGCTACGCATAGGGTTGCCTAGATCATTAAGACCTACAGTCTCTTCAAGCAATCCGGCATAAACGCCCACCGAGCGGGTACCGACGAAGAGGTCTCCGCCTTTCTGGAAGTCAACCAGCCCACTGAGGGTAAAGCCTTTGTAAGAAAAAGTACTGTTGACACCTCCGGTATAGTCGGCCATTACATTGCCCAGCACTTTTCCAAATTCACGGATGTAGTAACCTTCATTGTCTACCAGTCTTTCACCGTTTTCATTGGTAGCGAAGCCGTCACCCACGATAGTACCGTAAGGCTCTCCGATACGGGCGTTGATGGTAACTCTTTGGTCGGCTAACTGGTAATTGTCCTGCCCATCTGCCAGACTTACTACTTTGTTATTGTTTCTGGCCAGGTTGAAAATCATCTCCCATACAAAGCCGCTTCTGGTCTCAATGGGTACAGCGGTCAGCATGAGTTCTATACCATTATTGGTCATTTCTCCGGCGTTCACGATGTTAAACTGGCTACCTGAAGTGCCGGAGACCGGAAGCTGGATGATCTGATTGGTCGCCACGCTATTGTAATATGTTGCGTCCAGCCCAATGCGACCATTCAGGAATTGCATATCCAGGCCAAATTCGTAAGAAGTAGTGATTTCCGGTTTCAGATTAGCATTGTTCAGAATGTCCGGTACGGTGAAGAGAGGAATGGTGCCGAATGATCCGAAAGGCTCAAAGATCTGGTACAGACGGTAAGGATCAGTATCGTTACCTACCCTGGCCCAGCCAGCACGAAGTTTACCAAAGGAGATCAACCCTTTGTTGGAGATAAACTCAGAGAAAACAAAGCTGGTAGCGAAGGAAGGATATAGATAAGAGTTGTTGTCTACCGGAAGGGTAGATGACCAGTCATTTCTTAAAGAAGCATCCAGGTATACAAAATCCCTGAAGCCCAGGTTGACACTACCGTAAATACTGTTCACCACCCGCTCCTGCGACATATCCGTGATCGTAGGGCGGTCTTTGGAAGCTTCCAGCGTGTAGAAATAAGGTACACTCAAGCCTCCATTGGTCTTGCCGTAATTACGGTAGAGCGTCTGAATACGCCGGTTGGCTCCCAGGTTGGCTGCCAATGACATATTATCATTCAGAAAACGGCGGTCATACTGGGCCAGCAGTTCAAAGTTATTTTCGCTGACTTTTCGTACATCTTCTGAATACGAGCTAATGTTGACGTGACCAATAGGTACCCAAGCCTCACGGCGGTCATCGTAGAAATCAGTACGAGCCCAGCCAGTGACTTTGAAATGCTCATTGAATTGGTAAGCGAGGGAGATGTTACCAAACACCCTCTCCCGCATATCCTGGTTGGAGGCCTCCTGCAGTTCCCAGTAAGGATTGTTCCAGTAGAAAGGCGTCAGGTCTTCAGGGCCGGAGAGGTTCCACAATCTCTGTAATCCTTCGGGTGTAGTGGTTTGCTTAAGCCTGTCCAGATCAATCTGGCGCTGAAACCAGGTATTGAAGGAAGACTGCACGCTCTGCGCACCATCTCCAATATAGTCACCTGTTACAGGTCTGCCATTCACTTTGGACTTCATGTAATTGAAGCGAACACTGGTCGTAAGCTTATCAGTAATGCTGGCATCAGCATTTACACTAATGGTATTTCTCTTCAGTTTACTATAAGGAAATACACCTTTCTGATCTAAGTTGGTGTAAGATACTCTTACGTTGGCAACGTCATTTCCGGCAGTAAGGGCTACATTATTGGATAAGTTTACACCGGTTTCATAAAAGTTTTTGACATTATCGGGATGGGCTACCCAGGGGCGAGATTCACCAAACTCAGGAGAGTTGGGATAAAAACTGTCCCAATGTCTTACCATCTGTCCATCCAGGATAGGTCCCCAACTTTCATCAGCCTGGGTAGCTACCATAGGCTGGCCGTCGTACATGTCAAATTCCTGTTTATAGCCTCCACCGTACTCATTCTGATAATCGGGCAGAATGTACACTTCGCTGAAGGTGGTGTTGGAATTGATGCTCACCCCCACGCCATTAGTCCCTTTGCCGCTTTTGGTGGTGATCAGGATTACCCCATTGGCCGCCCGGGAACCATAAAGTGCCGCCGCACTGGGGCCTTTAAGTACCGATATGGATTTGATATCGTCAGGATTAAGATCCTGGGCAGCATTTCCGTAGTCTATTCCGCCATTGGCTGTCTGCGTATCATCTGAGTTGAAATTGGAGTTGTCAATGGGTGTACCATCTACCACAAAGAGAGGCTGGTTGTTTCCGGAAACAGAACTGGCTCCCCGGATCAGGATGCGGGAAGAACCACCGATATTTCCGGCAGAACCGGCAATTTGCACGCCGGCTACTTTACCCTGTAAGGAGTTGACAATATTGGTTTCCCGGGCTTCTTCCAGCCCCTGGGTGTTGATTTCCTGTACGGAGTAGCCCAGCGAGCGTTCTTCCCGCTGAATACCCAGTGCGGTGACTACCACTTCAGAGAGCTGCTGCGCATCAGTTAGTAGTTCTACATCAATTGTTGACTGATTGCCAATGGCAATTTCCTTACTGATGTAGCCGATGAATGAGAAGACTAAGGTACTGGCTCCCTCACTCACACTGAGTGAATATTTTCCTTCAATGTCGGTCACTGTACCGGTAGAAGTACCTTTGACGATGACGTTTACGCCAGGGAGAGGATCACCTCCTTCTCCACTTACCTGGCCGTTGATAGTAGATTGTGCGAATGTGAAATTTTGTAAGATGAGAAGAGAGAATAACAGAAGCCAGCGGCTGTTGCCACAACGGCTGTTGCCACAGCGGTTGCTGCCGTTGTGGCTACTGCAAAAGAGTAGGTAGTAGAATTTTTTTTTCATTACATTAGCGATTAAGTTGACGTAATACAATACACCCCTGTCATCTATGTGAATAGATGTGTTGCCCCAGTGGAACTGACGCACAAGCGCAGGGAAAAGCTCAACTGAAGCCAGAGACGGTACCAGCGTTTCTGGCTTTTATTTTTTTCTAAACTTGGGCTAATGGTTATTTGGGCGTTGCAAAGCTTCTATTCTGTGCAAAATGTATTAAGTCTGAGGCTTGATAGCTTTGCTTGAAAGACGACGTAATACCAGAACTTTGTACTATTATTTTAAAAATCGTGTTTTGCAATATTAGGTTATAGGTCTAATAAATCAAATAAAATTCTGAATTTGATTTTTATTTCAATAAAAAAATCTGATTTGAACAAAAAAATGATATATTATTTTGGTTGGTTTAAAAAGTGCTAACACTTTTATAGTGGGTATTGACAATTTTTTATCTCTTCGTTTTAGTATTTAGTAGGGTGCGCCGAAATTTTTGATCTACCGACATGCGCTTAGGTTACCCCTATCAATTTATTGATTAAACATGTTGACAGTTTCTTAGCAGTGCGCGAAAACTCATAGCTGCGGTACAATCTGATGAGATGACGGTAACAGATTTAATGCTTAGCTTGAAAAGAATAAATATAGATTTGCTAAATTATATGAACATTTAATATACCACTCATCCAACCGACATGAAGCATACAACACCCTCGGTCACAGATATTCTGGCTGAACTCAAATCTCACAGTAATCCGGAGTACGTGAATAGCCTAAGCCGACTGGGAGTGCAGGGAGATAAGATTTTGGGTGTAAAAATGCCTTTGGTCAGAGAGGTAGCTAAAAAATATAAAAAAGACCATAGCCTTGCCCAGCAGCTCTGGGATGCGGAAGTACATGAAGCCCGCATCATGGCTAGCCTCCTTGATCAGCCTGCAGCAGTAACCGTGCAGCAGATGGATGCCTGGGTACATGACTTCAACTCCTGGGACATATGCGATCAGGCTTGTAGTAATCTGTTTTGCCGTACACCTTTTGCTTATGACAAGGCGCTTGAGTGGAGTGACCGCCATGAGGAGTTTGTAAAGCGGGCGGGCTTTGTGCTCATGGCTTGTCTGGCTATTCATGATAAGAAAGCAGAAGATGCTAAGCTGGCGGCCTTCTTCCCCCTCATAGAGCGTGAAGCTTACGATGAGCGCAATTTCGTGAAGAAAGCAGTGAACTGGGCTCTGCGCCAGATAGGAAAGCGTAATGCTACTTTGCGTACAATGGCTCTGCTGGTTGCAGAACGACTTTCTCTCCACGAACTGCCCAATGCCCGCTGGATTGGCAAAGATGCTTTGCGTGAACTCAAAAGTGATAAAGTAAGCAGGAAACTAAAGGGATAGGGTCCTATGCAACAACGCTTTATTGTTGAAATTTTTCAAAAAAGGTTTTAAATTATTAATGTCAAATTATACATTTCATAACCTAACTTCCTTAATTTTAGTTTTTTCATATAATAAATGCCTGGTTCAGATTTTTAAAGCCTAAACGGAGCGAATTATGAGATACTTCACCACTACCCTCGTTCTAACCTTATTAGCCGGTTTATATTTTTCGTTGTCAGCCCAATCAATCAAGCTCAGCGATGACAAGCGTTACCTGATCCGTGAAGATGGTACACCTTTCTTCTGGCTGGGTGATACAGCCTGGGAGCTTTTCCATCGCTTAGACCGTGAGGAAGCAAGTCTCTATCTGGAAGACCGGGCAAGCAAAGGTTTTACAGTAATTCAGGCCGTGGTATTGGCCGAACTGGATGGGCTGAATACTCCTAATCCTTACGGAGATACCCCTCTGATTGCCAATGACCCTACTAAGCCCAATGAGTCCTACTTTGAGCATGTGGATTTTATTGTAGATAAGGCTGAAGATTTGGGAATGTATATCGGCATGCTACCAACCTGGGGTGATAAATTTAACAAACGCTGGGGAGTAGGTCCGGAGGTCTTTACTCCTGAAAATGCCCGTGCGTATGGTAAATTCTTAGGGGAGAGGTATCAGGATAAACCTATCATCTGGATACTAGGCGGTGACCGTATTCCAGAAGAAGATGAAGACTTTGCGATCATCAGGGCAATGGCCGAAGGACTGTCTGAAGGAGATAACAATACTCATCTGATGACTTACCACCCGATGGGAGGGCGCAACTCAGCCGAGTTTTTTCATGATGATGAATGGCTGGATTTCAATATGTTTCAGTCAGGACATGGAGAGGTGGACAATCCTAACTACGAAGTAACTCAGCATAATTATACCCTGGACCCTGTAAAACCTACTTTAGATGGTGAACCCTGCTACGAAGATCACCCTATCAACTGGAAGCCGGAGAATGGCTGGTTTGATGAAGATGATGTGCGGCAGGCTGCTTACTGGTCTATGCTGGCCGGAGCTTTTGGACATACATACGGTAATCATAATATCTGGCAGATGTGGCAAGAAGGGCGGGAGCCTGTTTCCTCCGCTCGCACACCCTGGAAAGAAGCGCTGGATCATCCGGGAGCTTATCAGATGGGCTATATGCGTCAGCTTTTTGAGTCACGCGACTTTACAGCGCTTACCCCAGACCCCACTTTGGTCATGAGTGCAGAGGGCGAAAACAAACATATTGCGGCTGCGAGAGGCAATGACTTTATGATGGTTTATCTTCCTTCCGGAGAGTCGGTGGAAGTAGATGCTCAGAAAATATCCGGCAAAAAGATCAACGCCTGGTGGTTTGATCCCCGCACCGGCGATTCTGTAAGCCTGGGCAAATTCAAAAATAACCGTGCTTATACTTTTCGTACTCCTATTGCCGAGCGAGACTGGGTACTGGTCATTGACGATGCCAGCCAGACTTATAGTACACCCGGAGAGATATTCTTTGGTATGAACAAGTAGTACATGGCTCTACATTCAATCTTTCAAGCGAACATAAAGAAGTTCATCTACCGTTTTTCCTTCTTTGGTAACGCTTTTTTTGAGCCTTGCTTCCTGATGGAAGCCTGCTTTTTCTAATACCCTCCCTGAGGCAGTATTGTACTCAAAAATACCGGCATATATCCGGCAGATGTCATAGTCCGGACTATTGAATACATAGTCAGATAAGCTCTTTACTGCTCTGCTGATAATGCCTCTGTTCCAGAAAGCTTCGCCAAGCCAGTAGCCTATTTCCGCGGAGCGCGCGTAAATATCCTGTTTGAAAACGAGACCGATACCTCCCGCTGCTTCTCCTTCCACTTCTACTGCCAGGTTAATCGTCGAGTGATCCGCATTGGCTATGCGAACCCACAATTTGGCATCTTTAAGAGTATAGGGGTGAGGAAAATGGTCCCGAACATTGACCCATATTTTATGATTATTTGCATTTCTGGCGAGTGCTTCTTCATCTCCTGGCTGCCAGGGGCGGAGGAGAAAGTCTTCCTGAGGAAGAACAATTGCGTTTTTCATATTTTAGATAAAATCCACTGATACAGGTTTTCAGTGTCCTCCTTTTTGCATAATCCGGTTCCCTCATTCATCGTAGCGGCTGTTCCTGAGGCTACTCCAAAGGCGACAATTTCGGTCAGCGATTTATTTTGCGCCAGACTGAGTACCATACCTGCCACCATGCTATCACCCGCACCTACTGTGCTCTTTTTATGCACGGTGGGAGCAGGCACATATACTACCTTGTCTTCAGCAACCAGCATAGCGCCCTGAGGGCCCATAGAGACCACTACTACTTCGCATTTATTGTGGCTGATGAGCTTTTTTGCCAGTTCTTCCTGCTCCATCGCTGTGACTGATTCTTTTTTGGACAAAGCGCCTAGCTCACCCAAATTAGGTTTGAGTAAGTATACACCCTCTTCAGCGGCTATTTCAAGGGGATTGCCAGAAGTATCCACGATGTAGCGGGCATCATTTTCTTTGGCGATACGGGCGAGTCTGGCCCAGAAATCTTCCGGAGCACCGGGAGGCAAGCTGCCACTGCCAACCACATAATCAGCCTTCTTGCAGAGGTTCTCCATGTCTTTGAGCGTTTGCTTCCATTCTTTCTCTTTGATCTCTTCTCCCGGCATACCGAAGCGGTACTGCTGGTTATTGCTTTTGTCTACTACGATAAAATTTTGTCGAGTCCAGCTTTCCATAGCAATGACGTGCTGCTCTACTCCTTCTTCATCCAGGAGTTTCTGCATATGCTGGCCATCCGGGCCTCCGGCCAGGTAAGCACAAAGTGACTCTCCACCAAGTTTGTGTATGGCACGAGAAACATTGATGCCTCCTCCCCCAGGCTGATACTTGGGAGGGTCACAACGTAATTTGCTGTCAGGGCGGATATTGTTTACACGTGAACTTTTGTCCAGCGCGGGATTCATGGTTAGTGTAACAATCTTCATAAAAATTGTGGGTTTGTTATTCAAAAAATATTTGATGCCGAATTAAACAGGCATGTTGATAAAAAAAATATGGACGTCAAAACATTTATCCATATAGGCTCATTAATTTAGCATTAAACATATTGATATGGAAATTTTTCTTAGTGCGGAAAGTTGGATTGCCCTTCTTACCCTAACATTTCTGGAAATCGTATTGGGTATTGACAACATTATTTTTATTTCTATTGTAACGGGGAAGCTTCCTCTGGAACAGCAGCCTAAGGCAAGGAATGTAGGCTTGATGCTGGCATTGATTTTTCGTATCGGCCTACTTTTAGGGATTACCTGGATTATAGGTTTTACCGAGCCTTTATTTAGTGTTTTTGAACTGGATATCAGCGGCCGTGATCTTATCCTGATGGCAGGAGGGTTATTCCTGCTAGCCAAAAGTACCTCCGAAATTCACCATAAAATAGAGGGGCAGGAAGTATCACATGATGATACGGCAACAAAAAGTACCCAGAGTTTTGCTAAAATTATCACTCAGATCATCCTTCTGGATATGGTCTTCTCCTTTGACTCTATTTTGACAGCGGTAGGGCTTACCCAACAGGTTTTGATCATGATCATTGCGGTCGTTATTTCCATTATTGTGATGATGGTATTTGCTGGAAAGATTAGTGATTTTATCAACAAACATCCCACATTACAGATTCTGGCACTGTCATTTTTGATCCTGATCGGATTTATGCTGGTCATTGAAGGATTCCATTTCCACGTACCCAAAGGTTACATTTACTTTGCAGTAGCCTTCTCTTTATTAGTAGAGATACTCAACATGCGCCTTCGCAAAAAAGCTAAGCCGGTACAACTGCACGACCAGCAAATGCCTAAAAAAGAGCCGGTAAAAGAGTAACGAAAAAGACATACTGATCCTGAGGCGATATGAAAGTATCGCCTTCTTTTGATTTCTCATCAAACGTGGATTCATAAAAAAATGAATAAAAATCTATAGCAGTTTCTTATTTTTTAGTTTTTATGAGAGAGGGAAAATTTTAGCGTAATAAAAATACAGATTTTAAACTTTTGAAAGAGTTTAGCCCTAAGATTGTTTCTATGTAATAAAGTTAAGTGCAAAATTAAAAGAATTAACAATGGTTTTTTGCAGAATTTAATTTCCACATTTTGATTATTGCAGAATAATTTTTTAAAACCACCAGTTTGGTAATACCTTTTGAAGAAGTCTATTTTTGTACACCCTCTCCTCTCCCAAAGGTGACAATATCAACTAAATATTAAATTAATAAGTGATAATTTGTCTTAAATTGTTGATATTCAGAACAGTATGAGTGCCGATATTCTTATATAAAATATATAATCTTCACCATACGAAATTTTGCATTCATAGAAAATAACTTTTATTTCGTCACTTATCTAATTGATATAAGCTATATCATTTTTTTATCGTATCACATAAACCTTATCTTATGAACAAAATTCTCTACATGTGTACGCTTTTGGCTTTCCTATGCTTTGTAAGCAATACAGGGATGGCTCAGTCGCGTACAGTAAGTGGTAAGGTGACTTCCCTGGAAACCGGGGAAAGCTTACCTGGAGTGAACATTCTGGTACAAGGGTCTACTACGGGTACAGTAACCGACGTAGATGGTAATTACCGGATTTCGGTACCTTCTGATGATGCTATTCTTTTGTTTTCATTCATCGGGTACCAATCAGAAGAAGTAGCTGTCAATGGCAGGAGCAATATTGATGTAGCGCTCTCTCCCAGTCTGGAGCAGTTATCCGAAGTGGTGGTGACTTCTTTTGGTATTGAGCAGGAAAAGCAGGCTCTGGGCTATTCAGTACAGGAATTGCAGAGTCAGGAAATCACAGAGACAAAGCAACCTAACTTGGTGAATGCCCTACAGGGTAGAGTTGCCGGGGTACAAATTACCAACTCAGGAGGTGCGCCGGGAATGAGCTCACGTATCATCATCCGCGGCCTTACTTCGCTAAACCCCGATGCTGATAACCAGCCTCTGTTTGTGGTAGATGGTGTGCCTATTGATAATACTACGGTAGAATCTGATGGAACACCCCGAGGTATGAGTAACCGGGTTGCTGACCTCAATACCAATGACATTGAATCGGTCAACATACTGAAAGGTGCAGCAGCGACTGCCTTGTATGGAGTGCGTGCTGCCAATGGTGCGGTAATTATTACTACCAAAAAAGGTCAAGCCGGTGCCACGAAAGTGAATGTAACCAGCTCAGTAGGTTTTGAAGAAATCAACAAATACCCCGAATTTCAGGAAGTGTATGGACAAGGTTTCTCGGGTGCTTTTGAACCAGAGAGTTTCTGGCCAAGCTGGGGAGCACCGGTAGCTGCGGCGAGAGTAATTGATCCTAACCATCGCTATTATGATAACACCCGCAATACTATGGAGACGGGGATGCAACTGGAAAACACAGTAAGTGTATCGGGTGGTAATGAAAGTGCAACTTTCTATGGCTCAGTTTCTAACCTTCAGCAGGATGGTGTAATCCCTTTTAGTGAGTGGGATCGTACCTCTGCCAAGCTTTCTGGTAAAATAAAGGCGGGTGATAAGTTTGACCTGAATGGCTCCATCAACTATATCAATTCAGGAGGTAATCGTGTGCCTCACGATCGTATCATGGAACGACTGATGTACTGGGCCAATACCCAGGATGTCACTGATTATATCAATCCTGATGGTACACAGAATACTTATGGTAATACCAATCCATTGTATGATGCCCGATTTGCAACCTACGAAGATGATGTCAATCGCATTATTGGTAACCTGAATTTCAACTACCGTCCTACCGACTGGATGAGCGTTTCTTATCGTATTGGTACAGATGTGTATAGCGATAGCCGTGTAGAAATTTTGCCTGGTCCGTTAGGCATTGAAGGTGAGGTAGCATTAAGTAGTACAGGGTTTATCACCAAAGAAAAAATCAATAGCCGTGATATTAACTCTACTTTAAATATTACACTGAACCATACTTTTGCCGAAAAACTGGATGCCACCCTTCGTTTGGGTAATGATATCTTTGACAGAAGCAGAAATGATTTAACTTCTACAGGTACTGACTTTGTCATTCCCCGTTTCTTTAACCTGAGCAATACTACAGAGATACAGACCAGAGAGTTTACTACTCAAAGGAGGTTAATTGGAGTATATGGTGATTTGTTATTGAACTATGATGATTATCTATACCTGAACATTACTGCCAGGAATGATTGGTCGTCTACCCTTCCGGTTGAGAATCGCTCGTTCTTCTATCCTTCATTCAACCTGGGATTTGTATTCAATGATGTATTGGGTGTGCCTGAATTCTTAAGCTATGGTAAGTTCAGAGCTTCTTATGCTGAGGTGGGTAAAGACGCTGATCCTTATTCTACCGCAATCACTTATACTTCACCAACCTATTTCCCGGTAGAAGGACAGGTTGGTTTTACCAGAAGTAGCACCTTTGGTTTACCTACGCTGAGACCAGAAAGAACTACCGCAGTAGAGATTGGTACTGATCTAAGGTTTTTTGAGAACCGCCTGAGTCTTGACTTTACCTGGTACAAGTCCAACAGTAAGGATCAGATTATTCCGGTGCCAGTATCCAATGCCACAGGCTTTACTCGTTTTGTAACCAATGCCGGTGAACTGGAAAACCAGGGCGTAGAAATCATTCTGGGGGCGACACCCGTGAGTATCAATGATTTTAGCTGGGATGTATCGCTTAACTTTACCAGAAACCGCAACCGGGTAGTAGAAATCAGAGAAGGTATTGAGACCATCGTATTGGGGAGTCAGTTTGGGTATGCTGGTAGTTCAGTTACTCTCCAGTTGATTGAAGGTGATGCTTACGGAAATCTTTACGGTCGTAGCTACGAGAGATATTACGAGGGAGGCGAGCCTGAAAACCTTACTGAGTTAGACGAAGATTTACCCTTGTTGATAGGAGATGATGGGTTCCCCGTGGTAAACAGTGATCAGTTGATTCTGGGTAATGCACAACCCAAATGGTATGGAGGTATTCGTAATACTTTCAACTATAAGGGCTTGAGTCTCTCATTTTTGATAGACGCCCGTGCAGGCCAGTATCAGTATGATCAGTATGCTAACTTCTATTCTGCCTTTGGTAAGCTTGATTATTCCCTTAACCGAAACGATGTTGTTGTTTTTGACGGAGTTTTGGCGGATGGCTCTCCTAATACACAAGAAGTATGGCTGGGCCAGGGAATTGGTCCTGATGGAAGGGATTATGGCGCAAGCTTCTACAGAAACATTTACAGAGGTGTATCTGAAAACTTTGTGAAAGATGCTTCTTTCGTTAAGCTGAGAAATATCTCTTTAGGTTATACGCTTCCTTCCAATATTCTGGATGCTACTCCTTTCTCAGCAGCCAGCGTTTCAGTGGCAGCCAATAATATCATCCTGTGGACACCCTGGACAGGCTTTGACCCTGAATCCTTCAGTGCAGGAGCTGGAGGAAACGCATCAGCCTTTACCGGCTTAGGTTATCCCGGAGTACAGAGTTATTTCTTTACACTTAACCTAACGCTTTAATCTGAACATTATGAATATGATCATGCGAAAGCTAAATATATTATGTATTGCGGCCTTATTAATGTTTACAGTAAGTTGTGAAGATTATCTGGATATCAATACAGATCCTAACAATCCTACTGTAGCGCCGCTGAGCGGGCTACTGGCCAACGCAACCATAGAGACCGCCAACAATGTATTTGATATAGGAGGTACTACATCCTTTTATGTACAATATCTGGCCTCTCCCAACGCTTCCAGTTCTACAGATATCCATGACGAAGTACCTTACGATAATACATGGTTCAATCTGTACAATGTCATGACTGATTTGAGTGACATAGAAGTGCTGGCAGAAGAATCAGGAGCTACTGAGTATCTGGGGGCGGCTAAAGTACTTAAAGCCTTAAACCTGGGTATGACAGTAGACCTTTGGGGAAATCTCCCTTACAGCGAAGCTTTCTTTGCTCAGACGTTGAATCCCTCTTATGATGATGCGGAAAACCTGTACCAGGAGATTTTCACTCTCCTTGATGATGGTATTGCTGCCCTTGAACAGGAAAACTCAGCTATCGTTATAGGAGATGACGATTTCTTTTTCGGAGGCGACATTGAGGCCTGGATAAAGATGGCAAATGCGCTCAAAGCACGCTATATGCTGCATCTGAGTGAGACCGGAGATTACGATCCTCAGGCAGTATTGGCCGCAGTAGATAATGGGTTTGAAAGCTCAGAAGATGACGCACAGGTTACTTCTTATGCCAATACACTTCAGCGTAATCCCTGGGCACAGGAAGCAATAGATAATGAAAATTTATTGTTGGGAGGTTGGATTTCTGAGCAACTGGTAGAGGCTATGGATGGCACTACCTACGGTTACGTAGATCCTCGCATGCCCTTTATGTTTGGCCTAACCGATGATAGTTTATATGTGGGTACGCCCAATGGAGCAGGAAGAGGAGACGCACCCGAGCAGGGAGCCCGCTCAACCCTGGTGACAGATACGTATTATGCTGCGGAAGGCGCTCCCCTATTAGTCATTACCTACTTTGAGCAGAAGTTTATAGAGGCTGAAGCTGCTTTAGATGCAGGAGATCAAAGCAGAGCTTATGATGCGTATATTGAAGGCATTACTGCCCATCTGAATAAGTTGGGGGTTGAAGAAGCAGAAGTAGAGGCTTACCTGGCGAACCCTGAAGTGAGCGTTGGAGCAGCTAACCTTAGCATTCAGGATATCTTCAAGGAGAAATATATTGCTATGTTCTTGCATCCTGAAGCCTGGACAGATGCTCGTCGTTATGACTATCAGTACGAGGGTATGACCCTGCCGGCGAATCATAACCCCAACCTCAATGGTGAGTTTATCAAGAGGTTGATTTATCCTGAGTCAGAAACTACCCGTAACGGACAGAATGTACCGGAGGTCTCTCTGGGAGATCCATTATTTTGGGATGAGTAATTTGGTGTTTTAATTTTGAAATCAATAGCATGAAAATATATAGTAAAATACTCGTAGTGATGGTATTGGCGTTTGCCTTGGCCGCCTGCGAAAAGAACGAAGTGCTTCCTGATTACCAGTTGGTAGGAACCAGTACGGCTACTATTGCAGATATCAGTGTCTCTAATGAGGAGCCACTCCCTGGTGAGGAGATTACCGTTACCTTGTATTATGTAAATCTGGAAGAGGATCCTGTCATTTCTGTAGAGTTGCTTGAGCAGATTGGTGATGGTGAGTTCTCGACGGTTACTACTATTAACGGAACTTCCGTTTTAACGTCAGCAGAAGTTACCCAAACGTATACCTACACAGTACCTGATGTAGAAGTTGGTACCTCTATTACTTTGGATATGTTGCTAAGTTCACAGACTAAGGAGTACCCTCAGCGTGAAAGAGTTAGTATTGAAGTGTCTGAGGAAGAAGGAGAAATGGAGGAAAGTTGATTTCCGACTAATATTTGATTTTATAAAGACTCCCTGTGATTGTTTTTGCAGGGAGTTTTTTTATAAGTCAGTGAGGTAAAACCTGTAGGTGTCAAATTAGATTACTAGCTTTACCGTTGAATTTTATTTAAAAGAAACAGATGACATCGTTCAAACTCAAAGCAGGAAGTGAATATATTGAACTCAACAAGCTGATGAAAGTGCTTGGATGGGTAGGCAGCGGAGGCGAAGCCAATCAGATGATTGAGGTGGGAAATGTGCAGCTAAATGGAAGTGTAGAAACTCAGAAAAGGAAAAAGCTGGTAGCAGGCGATCAAGTTACTTTTGATGAATACAAAGTAGTGATTGAGTAGCTTTCAAATCCGTCCCTTATTTTTTGCTGATCCGATAAGCACATCTTCTAGCTCCTTTTACAATATGCTCAGTCCGTTCTACACTCACCCCCTGTCCTAAGAGCTGACGGAAGGTATTAAGTTCTGTACGACAAAAGCCCTGACAATAAGTAGCTGCTTCGCAAATAGGACAATGGTTTTCTATCAGTATCAAAGTATCCTCTTCTTTTTTTACCTCAGCGAGATATCCTTCACGACTCCTGATACTTGCTAACTGCTGTACTTTTTCCTCCAAGGTTTTTGCCTCAACTAACTCCTGTTGGTAGCGTGTTCGTATTTCTTTTTCCCGTGCCTCAATCACTTTTTTCAATGAAGTTTCTCCCAGCGTATCCCGGATTTTCTTGATAAGCTGCAATGTTAGTTGGCTATGCGTATCAGGAAAGTGCGCGTGACCCTCAGAAGTTAAGCTGAAAATCTGCTTGGGACGTCCTACTCCTTCTGCTTCACTGTGACTACGCACCATTTTCTGCTGAACCAGTTGGCTCAGTTGCAGTCGCGCTCCTTCACCGCTGATACCCAGCTCTTTGGCAAGTACAGCTGCTGTCATAGGGCCTTTAGTCTTAAGTAAAAGTAAAATTTGTTCAGTACGCATGATGAAAAATAATAAAACAAGTAACCACTTGTTTTATTATTCGTAAGAATATGTGAAAGGTTTAAAAACCATTTTTTTCATTTTAAAATATACAATTATGTCATTTGAATTGCCAAACCTACCTTACGCTTATGATGCGTTGGAGCCTCACATTGATGCACAGACTATGGAGATACACCATACAAAACACCATAATGCTTATGTAACCAAGCTGAATGGAGCCATTGAGGGAACAGATGCTGCTAGCAAATCTCTGGAAGATATTATTAAAAACGTTTCCAACTATTCTACAGCAGTAAGAAACAATGGTGGAGGACACTACAACCACTCATTTTTCTGGCCACTTCTTTCTGCTAAGGGAGGGCAACCCAGCGGAAAGTTGGCAGATGCTATCAACTCCACTTTTGGATCATTAGATAAGTTGAAAGAAGAATTCAATAATGCAGCGGCCACCCGCTTTGGTTCAGGCTGGGCATGGTTGATTGTAGATGAAAGTGGAAGCCTGAAAGTAACCTCAACTCCTAATCAAGACAATCCTCTGATGGATGTTGCTGAAGTTAAAGGTACTCCAGTGTTAGGATTAGATGTGTGGGAACATGCATACTATCTTAAATATCAGAACAAGCGTCCGGATTATATTGCTGCATTCTGGAACGTAGTGAACTGGGAGCAGGCAGAGAAAAATTATCAATCTGCCTTGTAAAGAAAGTTAGCTGTAAAATTATTGACTTATACAGTTGGTAAGCCAAACTGTAGATTACAATATTGAATCCTTCTGTACAAAGTGCGGAAGGATTTTTTGTATGTTGTATTCGCTTTTGAGAGAAGTGAAATGCTTTATTCTATTGCTTTATGAATGAGAGAATGACAAACGAGCCCAAATTCAAAAGTTAAATATTATGACTTATTTGGTATATTGTTGGTCACTCATGTGTAACATTTATATTAAAAGTTGATAATATGTTTGGGCTTTTTAAGAAGAAAAAGAAGAAAGAACATCAGCCTGTACTCGCAGACCTTAATAATCATCCTTTGCATGAAGGGGATGTGGTGGAATCATTGCGCTACGGATTAGGAAAATGCAGGATCATTATGGGAGAAAAAGGCCTTGTCTACGAGTCAATGGAAAATGGCAAGCAGGTAAGCTGGCATTTGATGGTGGATGCAGCTACCGACCTTCAAAAAGTAAAGAAAGTCAGCCAGTAAGAATTGAACTATATTTTGAGTAAATAGTCATGATATAAAGAATTTTTTACTTATGTAATATTTCTGTCTTTTCGGAGGAACTGTTTTTAGGATTATTAGGTATATTGAATCTATTAATCTCATAAAATTATGTTTATAACTTTTGCTGTTTTTGCAACTTTGTCAGTGATAAGCCTTGCAATCTTTTTGGTTGAAAGTATTAGCCATCAGCGCATGCTGAAGCGTAATTATTATAACAGTGAAAATTTCTATGTGGGAAAACTTCAGCCGGTAATGGTCACTACTGTAAGAGGAGGTGAAATGCAGGAAACATACTATTGTACGCCTGAGCAGCGCGTGCACTACGGAAATTACCAGCTAAAAGTAGAGCATTCTCTTTTTAAGAGATTAGTGATGAGCACACAATTTTCAGTCAACTAAAGCAGATAGATTTTACTCATACCTAAGGAGCAGCTTCAGCGCTGCTTTTTTTATTTATCAGCTATGCATTCTTATACGAATGTTAACTCCTGTACCGGACTAACGTTAATGTA
Source organism: Catalinimonas locisalis (assembly GCF_038039535.1). Lineage (NCBI taxonomy): Bacteria > Pseudomonadati > Bacteroidota > Cytophagia > Cytophagales > Catalimonadaceae > Catalinimonas > Catalinimonas locisalis. The sequence goes on from NZ_JBBPHP010000005.1 coordinate 322,108, forward strand.
AGGCAGCCCTTAGGGGTAGATTTTTTACAATTTTCGCCTCCTCAGCTACCAATTCCTCTATACGCTCATCTACCTCCTTCTTATCAAAGTAACGTAATGCCATATGCACAAAAATGTGGCTGTGTTTGGCTTCTGAAGCCCAGAGGAGTTTATAAAACCGCCTAATATCTTCATCCTCCTGTGCCTCGCTTACCAGCTTGAAGCGTTCACATCCTCTGCTTTCTATCAGAGATGCTAAAATCAAGCGATCACGAAAGCGCGTGAGAGGTGTGCCGCCATGGCTGAGTGCCATAAGCTGCTTTATGTATGGGTCGGGAGACATTTCTTTAGCCAGTGGGACTCCCTTCTGACGCATAAATTCATATACCTGCTGAAAATGTTCCAGTTCTTCAATTCCTGTAGCGATCAATTCAGGAATAATCTCATGGCGTTCCGGATATTTGGCTACAAAACTCATAGCCATGGCTGATGCCTTTCTTTCACAGTCCGCATGATCCTGTAAAAAACTATCAAAATCATCCATTACGGTATCCAGCCACGCCTGACTGGAGGCAAAAGCCAGTTCTATTTTATATTGCATGCTCATAATTTTCAAGAAAGTCTTTAGGGTTATTAAAATGACTTTTGCGAAAATATTAATTTTATGCCACTATGCACGAAAACTCATTGACGGCAATCACCGATCGTTACTTTAAGCGCTTTGGCTTTTGTGGCAGACAGTTAGAAAGTGGTCCTCATCCTGATACTAAAATTTCTATCGTCATTCCTTGCTACAATGAGCCAGGTTTAACGCTTACTTTAGATGCGTTATACCGATGCGCCCCCCCGGAGTTTCCGCTAGAAGTGCTGATTGTTATCAACAGTAGCCTTCATGCTGATGAGACGGTTAAGTTAAGAAACATGCAAACCAGGCATGAGGTAGCGCAGTGGAAAAGAAAACATGAAAAACCCTGGCTAAAAATTCATGTGTTGTGGGTAGAGGATATGCCTCCCAAACATGCCGGAGTAGGACTGGCCAGAAAAATAGGCATGGATGAAGCACTTCGCAGGTTTGCTGCTATTAACTATACGGGTATGATTATTTGTCTGGATGCAGACTGCATGGTAGCCACAAATTATTTACGCGTATTAGAAAAGGTTCAGGTAAATCATCAGCCACAGTCGTGTACTATATATTTTGAACATAACCTGGAGCAGGCAGAATCTTCCGCGCTCAAGGAGGGTATTCTTTACTATGAGTTATTTCTCCGCTACTATGTAAATGCACTGGCATATGCCCAATATCCCTTTGCCATGCATACGGTTGGTTCAAGCATGGGGGTTCGGGCAGATACTTATGCACTAAGTGGGGGAATGAACAGGCGAAAGGCAGGAGAAGATTTTTATTTTCTTCATAAAGTTGTTCCTCTGGGCAACCATTATTCGGTCTATGATACTGTAGTTTATCCCTCTTCTCGGCTTTCTGATCGTGTTCCTTTCGGTACGGGCAAGGCTCAACAGGAATGGTTGCATAAGGAAGAAAGTAGAAAGTACGCTTACCATCCCGCTATTTTTGATGAGCTAAAGATGCTTATCAAGCATGTCCCTGGGTTTTATGAGTCAAAGCAGTTAGATGAAAAACTATCAGATTTCAAATTCCCCAATGCATTAAAAGCATTTTTGGCAGAGCAAAGTTTTGTAGATAAGGTTAATGAAATAAAGACAAACTCATCCAGTTTTAAAACGTTTAACAAACGATTTTTTTTATGGTTTGACGGCTTTAAAGCTTTAAAATTTGTACATTACTGTAGAGATCATTACTATGAACAGGTAGAGCTAAGCTTAGCAGGTGAGCAGTTGCTAAAAAAGTTAGGCTTAGATAGTACAGCAAGTGTAACAGAACTTTTGCAGACCTATAGAAGGTTAGATAAAAGTAGAAATCCGGTAAATTTAATGCTGACTTAATTAAGTTAAGCAAAACATTTTTTAACTTTCTGCTTGAAAAGCAATTTAAATAGCGTTTGTATGTCTTTTCGTAGCATCAACGTAATTATTAAGCCACGTCACTTTTTTCCCTGGGTGCCTCAAAAGATTCAGGTGGATGGGCAAACTACGTTTTATGTAAAACGTAGCTATGGTTTTTTCTCTACTTCTACCAGGGTAGAAAGAATAGATCCTAAAGGATTGGAGCTTAAAATTCATCAGCCATTTATCCACCGGTCGGTATATGAGGTAAGTACTGCTGAAAAGCTTTACAAAATTCGCAAAATCTCATACTGGCAGTGGGAATGTCGCTGCAATGAAGAAATGATGATGGTCAATCGTCTGGGTGGCATTAAATGTGTACTTTCTCAGGAAGGGCGACAACTTGCGATTATGTCTTTAGGCACAAATCTTCCCTTTGTCAATGACAGAAACACTTACATCAGAGTAAACAGCGATGAGTATCTGCATATTGCGCTTGCTGCATCCTTACTGATCAGCGGGTTTGGTTTCAATATCAACCCTTTATTGCTAAATAACAATAAACTGAGCTCTATGCGTCCTATTGAAATAGCTTAATGGCTTTATTCTAACTTCTATGTTCCAATAATAATCAAGGGGTTTTGATATCAGCTATCCCACATCACTTGCGTGCCTTTTTCTTTATCAACATAACCAACATTCATCCCTCACCGTTTAAGGAATACATTTCAAACTATATGGAAGAACTTTTTTATCTGGCAGAAGACCTGGGTCTGGAAAAAGGAAAAGACTTTGACTCAAAAGTAGAGAACCTGTCCGCTACTTTTACATTTACTGACAAACAAAAGGGTGATCTGCTCAGAAATGAATTTTTGAAGCAATTTGCTAATGGTTTAATTAATGTAAATTACATCACTAATCTGAAAAAATCAGCAGTTAGTGGTAAGTACTCCTTTAAGATTACAATACAATAATTAGCCTTAATAGCTACTGTCTACTTACCAGTGCAATAAACTTCTGATAATTTTTTTTCTACACTATAATTTGTAAGTACTTCTTACATCCTACAAAATCTAGCGCGCAAATTGCTGTCTTTCCCCGAGAAATCAAGGTTGGAATTATGGGAATAGCAGAATTCAAGGAATTATCGCGTTACGAGCAAATAAATTTTCTACAGCATAAAGGCATTTTTTTAACAGTACTCAGGACGAAGCACTATATTCTTAAGCTCTACGCTATGGAGAAATTTTATGTGGAGTTGCTTTATGATACCAGTTTGGGCACAGTTGACATCAATGTGCTGAGTGGTGTTAATAAGCTGGATTATTACCTGGAAGAAATAAAAGTCTAAAGATAAAAGGTGACACTGAGGTGTATCACCTTATAAAGTCTTTTGAAAATACCACCCATCAATTGTTATAAATCATCATGTCATCAAGCAAAGAGGCATGCTCAGAAAAATATCAATGAATATAGTGGCAAAATCTTAATACTGGTGGTTAGTTGGATAGTTAATTGGATATTGCAACTACTTTTTGTTTGCTAACCAAACTGCTATAATTGCCAATACCAAAATGCCTCCAAAAATTAGGAGTAGTGTGGTGTTATCCATGCTTTTTTGTTTAGTAAGTTAGTTTTCTTATTTCTGTTGGTCAAAATAAGTAAATTATTTCAAATACATAAAACGAACCGCTAGGAATGAAAGAATAATGAGGAGTGACGAATGAATAATGATGAATGAGAATCGCGGCCCATTCATCACTATTCATTCCTCATCAGTCATTTTGTTATCGTGAAACTCTCCCTGAAGCATCTCCGCTCATGAGCTTCTCTACTTCATCT